>JBBIRM010000194.1:0-5048 GCA_037441765.1 Deltaproteobacteria bacterium
AAAAGCCGTTTCGTTAAAAAATTCCTCCCAAATCTCTAGTTTTGTGAACGCCTATAATAGATTTGAGTTAAGCATTATATCAAAAAATTTTTTGGTGACAATAAAAAAATGACTAAGAATATAAAATGTAATTTCCCACTCTTTAACAAGGAATTACTTCCTAAGCATCTATTTTCCCTTCTGGTAGAGTCCCCTCTCCTTAACATAGTTCTCCACTTCAGGAGGGATTAAATATTTAACCGATTCTCCTCTTTCAATCAACTCCCTTACTCTGGTCGAGGAGATCTCCAAATAGGAGATCTCTTTAAAGGTGAGGGTGTTTCCAGAGAGATGATGCCATACCCCCCTTTTTGGATCATACTCGAATAGAGGAACCAATGCCTTTGGAAGAGGGGAAGAAGAGAGGGTCTTTTGCCCACCCGGCCTGGTCATGACAATAAAATTGGATAAGGAGAATAGTTGTTTAAAATCCTTCCATGTTTCAATCTCGACAAAGGCATCTCTTCCTAAAATGAAGAATAGAGGATTCGGATATTTCTCACAAAAGTATCGGAGTGTGTCGATCGTATATGATTTCCCCTCCCTTTTGAGTTCAATCTCTGAGGTAGAGAAGTATGGGTTGGAGGCAGTGGCCAACCTAACCATTTCCAATCGATGTCTTGCCTCAATAACCTTCTCCTTCTCTTTGTGGGGAGGAAGGGAGGCAGGGATGAAGATCACTTCTTTTAGGCCAAAGGCCTCTCTAATCTCCTCTGCCCCTCGAAGGTGGCCCAAATGGATGGGATTAAAAGTTCCCCCGAAAAGCCCAATCCGTTCCTTTCCTCTATTTTTCTCTCTTACAGAATTCTCCTTCATTCCCGTATTTGACCATCTCCATATACAATAAATTTAGTGGTGGTGAGTTCCTCCAACCCCATGGGGCCAAAGGCATGAATCTTAGAAGTGCTGATTCCAATCTCGGCGCCCAAACCCAGTTCGAACCCATCATTTAGTCGGGTTGAAGCATTGACCAGAACACACGAAGAGTTTACCTCCCTTAGAAACCTCTGTGCATTCTCATAGTTAGAGGTGATAATGGCTTCGGTGTGAGAGGATCCATAGGTTTGGATATGTTTGATTGCCTCTCGAATCCCTTTGACCACTCGAATAGAGAGGACAAGGTCTAAGTATTCCTCAAACCAGTCTTTTTCTTCTGCCTTCTTGATTCCTGAAATTATCTTCAGTGTACGGGGGCAGCCACGAATTTCAACACCTTCTTTACGATAGGCCTTTGCCATCTTTGGTAAAAAGTGAGGGGCAATCTTTTCATGGACAAGTAAGGTCTCCATAGCATTACATACTCCAGGCCTCTGGACTTTGGCGTTAAGGCAGATTCTAAGGGCCATCTCTATATCTGCACTCTCATCAACAAAGGTATGACAGACACCCTTATAATGCTTGATCACTGGAACCCGGGAATGCTCGGTTACGAAATGGATCAACTCCTCCCCCCCTCTCGGGATGATGAGATCAATCTCCTTGTCCAACTGGATCATAGCCTTAATTGCTTCTCGATCCGTATAGGGCAAAACCTGAATGACCTCAGATGGAAGGCCTGTCTTAACCAGGGCTCTTTGAAGAATTTGGCCGATGGATCTGATTGAATTAGAGGCCTCAGAGCCCCCTCTCAGAAGAACGCAGTTGCCTGACTTAAGGCAAAGGCCTGCTGCATCTGAAGTCACATTTGGTCTCGATTCATAAATAATTCCAATGACGCCAAGAGGGATCCTCATCTTCCCCACCCATAGCCCATTCGGTCTTCTCCACATCTTGACCACCTCGCCCACAGGGTCAGGAAGTCGGGCTACTTCTCGAAGCCCCTCAGCCATCCCATGAAACACAGAAGGGGTCAACCTCAAACGATCCATCATGGCGGAGGAAAGATTAGATTTCTTTCCAGCAGAGAGGTCCTTCTGATTTTCCTTCATTAGAAAATCTCTATCCTCTTCAAGAGCCTTTGCCATTTCAAGGAGGGCTTTATTTTTAAGGTCTGTCGAACATTTGGCTAAATGTGGAAAGACCTCTTTGGCCTTTTTAGCCAAAGCCCTCACCTCTTCTTTTATGTTCAATCCCTTTCTCATATCACCACCAGATCATCCCGATGTATTACTTCATCTGAATATTTATATCCCAGTACTTTTTCAATCTGCTTAGTTTGAAGTCCTTTGATCTTTTCCAATTCAGAATGACTATAGTTTACCAGGCCCCTTGCGAACTCCTTTCCCCTCAGACCAAGGCAGGAAACAGAATCTCCTCGATCAAAGGAACCACTGACCCTAACAATGCCAGAAGGAAGGAGGCTCTTTCCCATCTGTACGATCGCCTTTTTGGCTCCATCATCAACAATGACCTCTCCTTTGGGTTTAAGGGTAAAGGCAATCCAGTATTTTCTACTGCTCAAAGGACTTCCCTTAGGAAGGATTAAAGTTCCAACCTCCTTCCCCTTGAGAATTTGATGGAGGACTCCTGGGTTTGTTCCACAGGCAACCAAGGTGGGAACTCCAAAACGAGAGGCCTTCTGAGCAGCCTCAATCTTGCTCATCATTCCTCCTACACTCATCGGAGTTGAAGCCTTAGGACTGATTTCTTTTATCCGGCTGGAGTCTACGTCCTCGATTAGCGGTATGGGTTTGGCTTCAGGATGATGCCTTGGATCGGAGTCGTAGATGCCATCAATATTTGTAAGGATGATCAGGAGATCAGCCTCTATGAGATTGGTGATCAGGGCAGAGAGATTATCATTATCACCGAATTTGATCTCATCTACAACGACTGTATCATTTTCATTGATGATCGGTATGATCCCGAGTTCAAGGAGGGTGAGCAAGGTATTACGGGCATTGATAAATCTTTTACGGTGACTTAAATCATCGTGTGTCAGTAGGATCTGTGCGACCATCTGTTGATGTTTTGAGAAGTAGGTTTCATAAATGTTCATCAATCGACTTTGACCAACTGCAGCAGTGGCCTGTTTTTGGGTGATGGACTGGGGCCTGACTTTATAACCAAGTTTCTCCATCCCTGCAGCAATCGCCCCCGATGAGACCATGACGATCTCATAGCCTTGTCGCTTAAGTTCGGAGATCTCCTTGGTTAAACGGGAAAAGACCTCATGGTTTAATCCTCTATCCGGTGAGGCCAAAATACTGGATCCCACCTTGATGACCATTCGCTTTACTTTCCCAAGTGTCTCTTTACGAATCTCTTTATGACCCATTGGAATGACCTGAGATCTTTTCCAAGGATTGAGAGACAACCTCCATCAATTCCTTCACTCCCTCCCCGGTCTTTGCAGAGATCGGGTGGACTTTATATCCAATCTCCTTAAATCTCTCTTCAACCTCCTCCTTTCTTTTTCGAACCCCGGGAAGGTCTATCTTATTAAGGGCAACGATCTGCTTCTTCTCTTGAAGGGATGGATGATATGAGACCAATTCGTGGTTAAGGGCATGGAAATCTTTTATAGGATCTTTCAAAGGCTCCCCGGAGATGTCTAAAAGGTGAAGGAGGAGACGTGTGCGTTCAACATGACGAAGGAAGTTTAGTCCCAATCCTGCCCCTTTGGAGGCTCCTTCGATTAGCCCAGGAATATCGGCCACCACGAAGGATCGACCCTCTTCCCTCATCACCACTCCAAGATTGGGAGTTAAGGTTGTAAAAGGATAATCTGCAATCTTGGGTCGGGCAGATGAGATTTGAGCAAGAAGGGTTGATTTTCCAACGTTTGGATATCCTATAAGACCCACATCTGCGAGGAGTTTCAATTCTAAATGTAACAGGCGCTGCTGGCCTTTTTCTCCCTTTTCAGCATGGCGGGGGGTTCGATTAGAGGGTGTTGCAAACCGAGCATTCCCTCTCCCCCCTCTACCTCCCTGTGCAACGATGAACCGTTGTCCCTCAAAAAGAAGGTCTTGTAAAATTTCACCTGTCTCACCATCTCGAACCAATGTTCCCACTGGAACTCGGATGATGAGGTCTTTCCCATTCTTTCCTGTTTGATCTTTCCCTTTTCCGTGGGATCCCTTCTGTGCCCGAAAGGTTTGAGGGTAGGTTAAATCGAGAAGGGTTGAGAGTTGACAGTCCGCCTGAAGGATCACATCACCACCTTTGCCTCCATCTCCGCCATCAGGTCCTCCTCTGGGAATAAATTTTTCTCTCCTAAAACTGACACATCCATTTCCGCCATCGCCTGCCTTTACCAGAATTCTGACTTCATCCACAAATTTCATCTTCGATCATCGCAGGCCAGATGGAGAGAAGTTAAACCACTTGAGCGTAGACGCTTACCTGCTTCTTATCCCTTCCCTTTTTTTCAAATTTGACGATCCCATCAATTTTTGCAAAGAGGGTATAATCCTTTCCCAAACCTACATTTTCCCCAGGATGAATTCGAGTTCCCTTTTGACGAACCAGGATATTTCCTGCCTGAACAACCTGTCCGCTGAACCTTTTCACCCCGAGGCGCTGCCCTGCACTATCCCTCCCGTTTCGAGAACTTCCTCCTGCTTTTTTATGAGCCATAAAACCTCCAAACTCCTAAGTGTCAATTCAGGGCAATCTCATTTACTTTTAGATAGGTATAAGTTTGACGGTGCCCTTTAAAACGCCTATAATTTTTTCTCTTCTTCATTTTATAAGTTAAAACCTTTTTCCCTTTTTCCTCTTTTACAATTTCTCCTGTCACAGTGGCATTGGAAAGATAGGGCCTTCCAATGTGAACTCCATCCTCCTGAGAAATCATTAAGACCTCATTTAATCTCACCTGACCTCCTACTTTCCCTTTTATTCTTTCTACCCGAAGGACATCTCCCTTGAAGACCCGATAGGTCTTTCCTCCTGTTTTAACCACTGCAAACATCCTATTTCCTCCAAAACTTATTTATTAAAAAATATTAATTGATTTTCTGCACATTGTCAAATCCTCCGTAAGGTTTTGTCATTTAAGAATTAAAAATGCACTCTTAGTCTTCTTAAAAAACCTTCATGGAAGCAGATCAACACCCATATTA
>JBBIRM010000195.1:0-2110 GCA_037441765.1 Deltaproteobacteria bacterium
TATTAAATTATTGATATTAAAAGATTAAAGGAGTGGACGATGAATAGTAAAGTGATGAAAGGGTTTATCATAGGTTTTACCATCTCAGCCCTATTTTTCGGTCTCTTCTTTTGCATGGATAGGGATAAACCAGCCAATTCCCTCCCCAAAAATGATAAATTAACCACAGCAAAATCTCTGGGACAAGCCTTTGTAGAGGTGGCAAGAAAGGTTCAACCTTCTGTGGTCAACATTACTACAGAGAAAACGATTACCATGAGGCCCTGGGATCGATTTGGCGAAGAGTTCTTTAAGGGAAGTCCATTTGAAGAATTCTTTAGGGGCTTTGGGTTTGGTCCCGGGGAAAAGGGAAAAGAGTATCGGCATAAACAGAGAAGCGGTGGTTCTGGAGTCATCGTGGATAAAGAAGGGTATATCCTCACCAACAACCATGTGATTGAAGGAGCGGATAAAGTAAAAGTTCGTCTCAATGATGGTCGGGAATTTACAGCAACCGTCAAGGGTCAAGATCCAAGAACAGATCTTGCTGTCCTTCATATAAAGGCAAAAGATCTTCCAGTAGCAACACTTGGAGATTCTGATAAACTCGAGGTTGGAGAATGGGCCATCGCAATTGGAAGTCCATTTGGCCTTGAGCACACCGTCACTGTAGGGGTGATTAGCGCCAAGGGTCGCTCTGGTCTGGGAACAGGAACCTATGAAGATTTTATTCAGACCGATGCCTCCATCAATCCCGGAAACAGTGGAGGCCCTCTGGTCAATATTGATGGGGAGGTCATCGGCATCAATGCCATGATCATTCAACCCGCTGCAGGAATTGGCTTTGCCATCCCCATCAATATGGCCAAACAGATATTGAACGACCTCATCAAAACCGGAAAGGTCGTCCGTCCATGGTTGGGCCTCAGTGTCCAAGACCTAACCCCTGAGATGATTGAGCACTTCAAGGTGAAGGAGAAGGAGGGGGTGCTCGTAGGACAGGTCCATCCAGACACAGGTGCAGAAAAAGCAGGACTCCAGTCAGGAGACATTATCAAATCAGTGGATGATAAACCTGTAAAGAATGTGAACGAATTGATAAAAGAGATTCAGAAGAAAAAGGTTGGCCAGAAAGTCAAACTCAATATCATTCGAGATGGGAAGCCTTTAACCCTTGAGGTTACAACCTCTGCCATGCCTGACAAACCTGAAATGGCTAAGGAGGTTGAGGTAGAAGAAAAATTGGGAGCAAAGGTTCAGGAGCTCACTCCTCAACTGGCTGCCCGATATCGGATAACAGGGGTAAAGCGAGGGATTGTGATCTTAAGCATTGAGGATGGAAGCCTTGCTGATGAGATCGGGCTCCAGGAAGGGGATGTCATCTTAGAGATTAACCGTAAAAAGGTCGAGACCCTAAAAGATTTTGAAAAGGCAATAAAAGATGCCAACTTCGAAAAAGGGGTTGTCTTTTATCTCCACCGAAGGGGAAGTAGTTTTTACCTCTCTTACAAAAAATAAGAAATCCTAACCCTTTGCCCTTACAAACCGCATCCTTAAATCATAAAGGATGGAATCTAAGAGCCTCTCTTCATCAGGGGTGAGATTACCTTTGGTCTTCTCTTTAAGCATCCCGATAAGGTCAATCGTCTGTTTAGCCAGGGATAGATTTTTAGCAGGTTGTTTGGTCTGTGGATCCTGAATCTCGCCTAATTGAATGAGGGCAGAAGTACTTAAAGATAGAATTAAACTATTAAAATTGATTTCAGGAAGGGGTCCTTCCTTCCCAGAAACGTCATCTTTTGAGGGTTCATCCTTTTTTACTTCCTCCTTGGGTTTACCCTCTTCCTCTCTTTGGGCACTAAACCTTCGATCTTTTATAATAAAACCTTTATCTTGCCCTTCGTTTTTCCTTTCATCGTCCATATTCGGCCTCCAAAATCACCTAATTTTTGCTTTCATCGTTTTTAGAAGAAAGGAAACTATTAAATTATTTAATAATTTCAAAAACATATAATTTACTTGACAAATTGAAGGTGATGTCTTATATTTTATTAGCACTCTCCCTAAATGAGTGCTAAATCATTTATGGGGATTATATAATGTCCAATTTACCTGTTGTCAAGAACTCCTT
>JBBIRM010000195.1:2120-5035 GCA_037441765.1 Deltaproteobacteria bacterium
ACATACCTTATCCAGATCAACCAATTCCCTCTGCTGACCCCTGAGGAAGAGTTTGATCTTGCTGTAAGATATCGAAAATACAACGATATTAGTGCAGCCCATAAACTAATTACATCAAATTTGAGATTCGTTGTCAAGGTGGCATTTGAATATAAATCATATGGAATGAAACTCCTCGATCTCATTCAAGAAGGTAATATTGGCCTGATGATGGCAGTTAAGAAATTCGACCCATATAAAGGAATAAGATTTATTTCGTATGCTATCTGGTGGATTAGGGCATACATCCAGAATTTTATCATTAAATCATGGAGTCTTGTTAAGATTGGAACGACACAGGCACAGAAGAAACTCTTCTATAAGATTGGAAAGGTGCGAAAGGCCTTGGAAGTTGAGAGTGAGGGGGAGAAGAGATATGATCTTCTTGCTGAGGACTTAGATGTTTCTGAAGAAGATATCATAGAGATGGAGCAAAGGATGGCCTCAAGGGACCTTTCCCTCGATACTCCTCTTGATGAAGATCACGAACTGACACACCTCGAACTTCTTCAAGAAGAATCCCCCAATCAAGAGGAGGTTCTTGCTAAGGAAGAGGAAAAAAGGATCTGGGAACGAGAGGTTCAAAATGCGATGAAACGCTTGAATGAAAAAGAAGCCTATGTGATTAAAAACCGAATCATGTCTGACTCTCCCCTCACCCTCCAGGAGATTGGAGACCATCTGAAACTTTCGAGAGAACGGGTCAGACAGATTGAAAGTGAGGCACTAAAGAAGTTAAAAAAGGAGTTTAGCACGAATATCCATCTACAAACCTGACCGGAGGGTTGGAAAATGCCTATCTACGAATACCATTGCAGCCATTGTAATGAAGCTTTTGAAATCCTTCTCAAAATAGATGAGGATTGTAAAGTCGTCTGCCCAAAATGTCTGAAGCCAGCAAAGAAACTGATCTCAGCCCCTAACTTCATTCTGAAGGGCTCAGGGTTCTATGTGAACGATTACCCTTCCGAGAGCCGAAAAGAGGGAAGGAAAAAGGAGAAAGAGGCATCTAAAAAATTGCCAGCGGAAAAAAAGGAAGAGAAACGGGCTGAGAAGAAAGCGGAACCCAAGTAACTGTTCATTTTTCAAATTTTTTGTTTCAATAACTTAGTGACCTCATCCAAAATCCTCTCAGAGACTTCCTCCTTTGACATTAGGGGAAGTTCTTTTACTTCTCCAGAAGGGAATAAGATCTTTACCTGATTGGTATCAACTTCAAAACCTGCCCCTAACTTGGTCACATCATTTACAACAATAAAATCGAGATTCTTCTCTTTAAGTTTCTCAGCCGCATTTGAAATTAGATTCTCAGTCTCTGCAGAAAATCCAATGAGGATACGGTGCCCTTTCCTTTTACCAACCTCTCTTAGAATATCGACTGTCCTCTCCAATTCTAATAAGATCGATGCCTCTGATTTCTTCAATTTCTGTTGACTACTTATTTTTGGCCGGTAATCAGAAACAGCCGCTGCCTTGATAAGGACATCACATTCATCAAAATGATCTAAGACGGCCTCTCTCATCTCCTCTGCTGTTCTTACAGAGAGCAATTTAATGTCCTTACAAGGAATGGATAAAGAGGTAGGCCCTGTAACCAAGGTGACTTCTGCTCCCCTTCTTCTTGCCACCTTGGCCAAGGCATAGCCCATTTTCCCAGAAGAACGGTTGGTAATGAATCGAACAGGATCAATGGCTTCCTGAGTCGGACCAGCGGTGACCAGTATCTTTACTCCCTTTAAATCTTTTGTAGAAAATATCTCCTCAATCTTTTCTATCACCTCTTCCAACTCAGCAAGCCTCCCTTTTCCATACCAGTGGCAGGCTAGTTCCCCTACTTCAGGTTCTACAAAATGAATGCCTCGTTCCAAAAGGGTCTGAACATTCCTCTGAAGGGCATTGTTTTTCCACATGTTGACATTCATCGAGGGGACAATGAGCACTGGGGCCTTAGAGGCCATGACCATGGTCGAAAGGAAATCATCCGCAATCCCACTGGCAATCTTTCCAATGATATTTGCTGTTGCAGGAAGGATCACGATCAATTCTGCTAAATCGGCAAGAGTAACGTGCCCAATTTCAGTCTGGTTAAGTAAAGCGAATGGATCGGTAATTACAGGATTCCCGGAAAGGGTCTGGAAGGTAAGAGGGGTGATAAATTTTTGGGCATTTTCAGTCATGACGACATGGACATTGGCCTCCTGTTTGACTAAAAGTCTCACAAATTCTGCCGCCTTATAGGCCGCAATCCCACCTGTCACTCCTAAGACAATTTTCTTTCCTTTTAGCATTGTTATTCTATATTCTAAAAATAAGTGCACTAAGCATAACAAAAATTGATTATTTTTGGTTCTATTATGCTTTAATCCCTTTTTAACTGTCAAGAATAAATAGGGAGAACTCTGAAAAAAAAGTATTTAAAACGAGTTTTATAAACTGGGGAGGTGGGGTGGATAAAAAATGAAAACAAATGAGGCAAGGGACAAGCCCTTGCCCTACGTTTGAGATTCGTTTAATTTCTTGTAGGGCAAGCCCTTGTGGCTTGCCGAACCTTTTATTGCCAGCATTCGAAGGGTTTGGAACCAAACCTCCCCAGTCTTTCTATGACTTATTTAGAACTCTCATAGGGGTTGAGATTTCTGAACCTGAAAAAGTCCTTGAAAGACTCCAGAGATTTGAGGTAACACCTCACTCATCCGGGGGATCGGGTAGGGATGTCGGAGAAAATCTTATAGCGGAAACCCATAGAGTGCTCCCTTACTACAGAATCACTTGAGTATTGAAAAGGCTACCATCTCTTTAGATGAAATCTCTTTCTTAAGGCATTCTATTAACCGACCCGCTTTATAAGATTTTTGGAGATATCCCTACCCGATTCA
>JBBIRM010000196.1:0-4998 GCA_037441765.1 Deltaproteobacteria bacterium
GAGACAGGCCCTTGAGTCCAGAGGAATCCCTTCTTTGCTCTTAGAGGTGGAAGACCCTTTGACTTCACAGGGACAATTAAAGATAAGGATACAGGCCTTTGTGGAAATGCTTTCCCACTCTTAACCCCCCTTTGCTAAAAGGAGGAGATGGAATAGCGTTTTCCCCTTTTGGCAAAGGGGGATTAAGGGGGATTTTTTAATGAAGTTTTCAATTAATTTTTGGTTGAAACTCTTATTTTCAAAAGACTAAATTGATATCAAATTTCTGTATTGGGATTTACAAACAAATTGGATAGGTCTCCATAATGGAAAAAGAGATTCAAACCAATCCTTACCGAGCCATTCGCTCTACGAAGGCCTATCGTCGTTTGATGATGGCTTACTATTTTATTGTGAAGCATCCGTCTTGGTTTGGTAAAAAGGTGGCCTGGATCACAAGTGGTGGTCCTGTTGAACCTCTCTATGCCATGGGGGTTCTTCCTTTTTACCCAGAAAATTACGGGGCAATGTGTGGGGCTTCACGAGTTGCTGTATCCCTCTGTGAGGCGGCAGAGGAGAGGGGGTATTCGCACGACCTCTGCTCATATGCGCTCACAGATATTGGGTCATCTTTTACCGGAAAAGGACCTCTCGGCCCACTTCCTAAACCAGATTTTTTAGTATGCGGAAACAATATATGTGGGACAGTGATCAAATGGTATGAGATTCAGGCTCGAAATTTCAAGGTTCCCCTTTTCTTTTTTGACACCCCATTTCTCCACAACGACCTTCATGAACATACCCTCAGATATGTCGAGAAGCAGATGGAGGCCTATATCTCATTTCTTGAGGATCAGGTGAAACGCCCCTTTCCAGAGAAAAGATTTCAAAAAGTGATATCCTGCTCTTCTGAAACCATTATGCTCTGGAGGGAAATCCTTGACCTCTCGAAGAATCATCCCACACCCCTTACCGCCTTCGATGCCTTTATCCACATGGCGCCAATTGTAACGCTTCGGGGAACCCGTTGGGCGCTTCGTTATTATAAGAAACTGAAAAAAGAATTAGAGCAAAGGGTCAGAACAAAAACAGGCGCTTTTGTCCGAGAAGAGATTAGACTGATCTGGGACAACATCCCCATCTGGTATGATATCCGAAATCTATCCAAAATACTCGCGTCCGAGGGGGCGGTCCTTGCCGCGGATACTTATACTTCAGCCTGGGCCATGGAAGAGGCCCACCTGGCCCCTTCCCTCGAAGCAATGGCTCGGGCCTATACGACCATTCACCTCAACCGCAATCTAAGTTATAAGATCCAAAAGATGGTAAAATTAATTGAGACCTATGGAGCCCATGGCTTCATAATGCATTCAAATCGAAGCTGTAAACCCTACTCTCTCGGACAATACGATATGATGCGTGAGGTAACCCGTTTAACTGGAAAACCAGGATTGATGATTGAGGCAGACCACACCGACTCTCGGGATTACTCTCCCCAGCAGGTTGAGAAACAGATTTTGGTGTTTCTGGAGGTTATTAAATCTAAAAAAACTCAGAGTAGTGATGGGCGAGATTGAAATATCGTTGAGCCCTTATGAAGGCCCCTTTTTTCTCTTCCACTGAGATACTCGGGTCATCGAGCCTAAAACTTTCCACCTTGCCCCTCACATAGGCTCGATAGCATTTATAAAAATCGAGCATTCGTATTATGCCTCGATCTTTCGATTTCTCTATATAAGTTTGAATGAGGGGAGAGTTGAGATCTCCTCTTCCGTGATAATCGAGGTCCATAGCCAAAAAGGCGATATCAGCCGCTACATCCGTATATCTGAACCTCTCGTTAAACTCAATGCAGTCAAAGATGGAGATTTCCTTCCCCCAGAAGATATGTTCAAGCCTTAGGTCACCATGACAATCTCGTATCCAATCTTCAGCGATCCTCTGATAAAATATCTCCTCATTTTTCTCAAAAAACTCGTTGGTCTTCTCCTTTAACTCTTTATAAAGATTCTTGGGAATCGTCAGATCCACAAACTTTTCTGTCTGATCAAAGTTTTCATCCGTATCCTGCTTTACCCGTTCAGGTTTTGCAAAACTCTTAATGTAGTCATTTGTTTCTGCAATGGAATAAAAATGAACCAATTTCTCAGAGATCCTCTCCATCATCCACGAATTGACCTGACCCTTCTCGAGTAATTTATCCAGGAGAAACTCTTCAGAAATCTGCTTCATCTGGACCGCATATTCCACCACCTCCCCATCGCCATCAAGTAAAATTTGTCTTCCATCACTGGTGACCTTGATCACTCCAAGGTAGATTTCAGGAGAGAGGCGACGGTTTAATTTTACCTCCTGCTCACAAAAATATCTTCTTTTTTCAAGGGTGGTGAAATCCAGAAAACCAAAATCCACTGGTTTCTTAAATTTATAGACATAATTTCCTGTAAGAAAAAGAATGGAGATATGCGTCTCGATCAACCTTACCTCCCGTGGCTGATCGGGATAGAGGGCAGGGTTAAGGAGGTGTTTTTTTAGCGAGAGGATGTCCATGGGAAACTTATGGAGGCAGGGATTCTGACATTTTGAATTCCCTTATCATCTTTTCTCAATCCTTGTGATCTTCCAGTCAGGGGGAGCATCTTGCTCCGTGTCAATTGTGAGGTAGATTAGCGGCAGGTTCTTGAATCTCTTTTTTAAATCATCAATATCAACGGTTTGAAAAATGGCTTTATTATTCAAATACGCCTCCTTGGTCAGGGCGTTGGATTCGTAATTCTCTTTAGTACGTTTTAGAATCCTTTCGATTGATTTATCTTCCGAGCAGATGCATTCTGCGATCACAAATGGACGATTGGCCTTATCCGCTATCTCAGCGGCTCGGGCTCTCAATTCTTGCGTAAAAAAGGTAGCATCGAGGATGAGACCTACTTCACTTCCCTTCAAAATATTTCCTGCCCTTTTGAACATCTCCTCATAAACCCTCATCCTCCGTGCTGGATCAGAGGCTACTTTATTATCAAAGACATCCTCCCCCTTGAGGACCTCCAACCGAATCATATCGGAACGGAGAATCTCAAACCCCTTCATCCTTGCAATCGTTTCGGTCACTGGGCTTTTCCAACTCCCAGGAAGCCCCACAGAGATTAGAACACAGTTTGTTGGGATTTCAGATTGAATCACCTCTGAAAAATCTCTTCCCATTGGAACCCCCTCTTCAAAACACCCTTACCAGATCTCAATAACCAAATAATACCCAAATTTCAATCAAAAACTTTCTTAAACACATCCATCCCCACCTCTCTTTGGCAAAGGGGGATTATTGAAATTCTCCATCACTATATTCTTGCCTCTTTATGGCTTCTAAAAGGAGATCATGAAAAATCCCATTGCTTACCAAAATACCTCTATTTTTCTCAAGTCTGATACCACACGAAAAATCCAAAGGGTTACCTGAAATATCGGTCACCCTCCCTCCTGCCTCTTCAACAATGATGCTTCCTGCGGCATGATCCCATATCTTTTCTTTATAATTGGGCTCTGAAGGAGAAGGGACCCTGAGATAGAAGGTTACCTCCCCGCGAGCAACCAACCCGTATTTGGCCTGGCTATCCATCTTGAGAGGGGGCTTCTGAATATTTAAAAATCGAGCAAGCCTTTGGTGAAAAAGATGATCAGCATGATCAGGCTCAACACTTTCTGTCAGTGAGACCTCTTTTGGATCCTCTATCTTAGAAACAGAAAGCACATCTCTTTTCTCCCCCTCCATATCCATCTGATAGGCTCCCCTCCCTCTTATCCCAAAGAAGAGACATCCCCTCTCTCCCTCTGGGTTGTCTTTATCAACATAGAGGTTTGGACAGGCAAGTAGACCCAATTGAACGATCCCATTTTCAATGAGGGCCAAGGCGATTGCATATTGATCTCCTCTAATATATCCTTTTGTTCCATCAATGGGGTCCAAAGCCCAGAACCGATGGGCGAAAGAGTGGGAACTAAAATCAATCCATGAGCAGACATCCTCGGGTGAGGAGTTTGGGATAAATAGGTTGACAAAATGTGTGAGATGCTCAATGGTACCTGAGTGGGTAGGTTTCCTTAATTCTTTTGAATCCTCCTCTGCTACAATTGAATCCTTAGGGAATCTGTCCCTGATCATTTTACAGATAACCGCCTGGGCCCCATAATCAGCAACGGTCACAGGGGTCCGATCGCTCTTCTGGAGGGAGATGTTTTCGATGAAATCGTTTCTTACCTTCTGACAGAGACGAGAGGCAATAAGGATAGCCTCGAGGGCTGTAACCAACTCTAAAGAGTCTTCATTCATTGAACTTACTTTACCCATGACCCGGAACATAAGAGCCTTTATGGTCTTTTTATATTCATGATTTTTGGGCTTATAGTTTAAAAAATAAAAGGAGCGGCCTTCTCGCCTCTCCCCTTTCGATTTCAAATGGTGCCGAAGGGGGGATTTGAACCCCCACGGGGATTACCCACCACCCCCTCAAGATGGCGTGTCTACCAATTCCACCACTTCGGCATCCCTTGGTGAACTTTAAATGAGAACCACCCTTTTAATCTACTTCTTTGCCTCTGGAAGAGGGGCTTGAGGTTGAACCGGTTTCTCTATTGGGCCAGCAGGGGCCGTTTGAGCTGGTTTCTCCTTCATCACCATTGAAGCCCGTTTTGTCGAGGAGAAGGCCAGAAGAAGTGACGTCATCATGAAGATGACTGCTGCAATTGTTGTCAACTTCGATAGAAACCCCATTGCCCCTGAACTTCCAAAGATTGTCTGGCTCGCCCCTCCAAAGGCAGCCCCCATCTCCGCTCCCTTTCCTGCTTGAAGGAGGACAATTAAGATTAGAGCAAAACAGACAAAGATATGTAAGACAATTATGATGGTCATAAATTCGACCTTATTTTATACCCCAAAAAAAATCAGAACTCAAACCCTTATTTGGTTCCAAATGTAACACCTCACTCATCCGGGGAATCGGGTAGGGATGTCGGAGAAAATCTTAT
>JBBIRM010000197.1:0-4836 GCA_037441765.1 Deltaproteobacteria bacterium
CGGCCAAAGACATAGGTGTCGTTGCCTTTGCCGCCTTTGAGCGTGTCGTTCCCGGGGGAATTGATTAAGGCCATTGTTGTCCTTAAGGAGAATACACGGGGCGTGGGTGCCCCTGAACTTCTTAAGTGGTGCAGAGAGAAACTTGCCCCATATAAAATTCCTGACTACATCGAATTTCGAGATATGCTTCCAAAATCTAAGTTGGGCAAACTCTTAAGGCGAGAGATCAGGGAGGAGGAGAGAAGAAGACGTCAAAAGAGAGAGAATAATACTTAAAGTCTAACTAAAAATATTTGAAATTTACTCAACCATAACTGAATTTTGTAGGGCAAGGCTTTAGCCTTGGTTTAAAATGAATTATATGCAAACCTTAAGGTTTGCCCTACATAAATTGTTAGAATGAAATTCCCAAGATTTAACCATGGAGGAATCTAAAAGAAGATACTTAACACATCATCCGGGTCATACTTTTCAGGGGGTCTTCGATCTTTCTCCTTTAACTTGGCATGAGCGGCTGCAAGCCGTGCAACGGGAAGTCGGGGAACAGAACAACTGACATAGGAGATGCCAATCGAGTGACAGAATTCTACGGATTCAGGATGTCCTCCATGTTCACCACAGATTCCTATTTTTAGGTCGGGTTTTGTCTTTCTCCCCCATTCAATGGTAATCATCATCAGCCTTCCCACTCCTTTTACATCCAGAACCTCAAAGGGAT
Source organism: Deltaproteobacteria bacterium (assembly GCA_037441765.1). Taxonomy (GTDB): domain Bacteria; phylum Desulfobacterota; class BSN033; order BSN033; family UBA1163; genus JBBIRM01. Next base: position 719 of record JBBIRM010000197.1, read on the forward strand.
TATCCTGGAGGATCTTTCGTTCATTGTATAGGGGAAGGAATTTGTTTTCCGCATCCTCTCTCGAGAAGGAGAAGGTGGCCTGGGTAAGGTCGTTTGTGCCGAAGGAGAAAAAATCCGCAACCTCTGCCAGCCTGCCTGCCCTCATGCAGGCCCTGACCACCTCAATCATCGTACCGAATTTAAATTGAATCTGAATCCCATACCTTTTCTCAACATCTTTTTGTACCTTTTTTACCAGTTGATAGACCCATTTTAACTCCTGGGCTGTACAGACCTGAGGAACCATGATCTCGGGATAGACCTCTACCCCTTCTTTTATTAACTCAGCAGAGGCCTCAAGGATGGCCTGTATCTGCATTCTATAGATTTCAGGATAGGTAATGCCAAGCCTTACCCCTCGGTGGCCGAGCATGGGATTGACCTCCATCATCTCCTTGACCTTCCTGAGCGTCTCCTGTTGCTTCCGGATCAGTTTTTTATCAAGCCTCTTTTCCTTTATCTCCATAACCTCTTCCAGTGTATGTTCGAGTAGTTTTAAGGATTCCCTGAAGGAAGGATCCAAAAATTTCATCGCCTTTGAGACGTTCTCCATGGAGGAAAGGGCAGATTCCAGATTTTGAATATTCCTGAGATCAGATGCCAATTCTTCAGCAGAGGGAAGAAACTCATGAAGGGGTGGGTCAAGGAGTCTGATAGTCACTGGTAGACCCTCCATTGCCCGAAAGATCTCTTTAAAGTCTCCCTTCTGAAGGGGTAGGAGTTTGGAAATGGCCTCTGTCCTCTTCTCTTTCGAAGATGCCAGGATCATTTCTCGGACAATCGGGAGTCGGTCCACTGCATTAAACATCCTCTCGGTCCGACAGAGACCAATGCCTTCAGCACCCAACTGTCGAGCCCTTAGGGCATCCTCTGGGGTATCAGCATTGGCACGGACTCCTAAGGTTCTTATCTCATCTGCCCAAGCGAGGATGGTAAGAAGATCCTTACTTATCTCAGGCTCAACGGTTGGTACTTCTCCCAGAAAGACTTCACCTTTTGAACCATCGATCGTGATAAAATCGCCTTCTTTAATATGGAGGTTTCCAATACTGGCAAGCCTCTCTTTCGGATCTATATGAAGTGCCTCACATCCTGAAACACAGGGCTTCCCCATCCCTCTGGCCACAACTGCCGCATGGGAGGTCTTCCCGCCCCTGCTCGTAAGAACCCCCTGCGAGGCGAAGAATCCGTGAATATCCTCTGGTTTTGTCTCCTCCCGAACGAGGATGACCTTATGGCCCATCTTCCCCAACCTTTCTGCCTCATCAGCATCAAAGACGGCCTTCCCCGAGGCTGCTCCAGGAGAGGCAGCCAGACCTATTGCGATAGGTTTCCCTTTAAAGTTTGGATCAATTCGCCTGTGGAGGAGTTGTTCTAAATCAGAGGGTTTCAATCTGAGAACTGCCTCTTCTTTGCTGAGGAGTTTTTCCTCGACCATCTCCTTTGAGGTTCGAACGATGGCCTGAGCATTCATCTTTCCATTTCTTGTCTGAAGGATGTAAAGTGTTCCCTTCTCCACCGTGAATTCAAAATCCTGGACTTCTCTGAAGTGCTCTTCAAGTATCTTTCTTACCCTTTCCAACTCACGGTAGATTTTTGGCATCTCCTTCTTCATCTCTTGAATGGGTTTTGGGGTTCGAATTCCAGCCACTACATCCTCACCCTGCGCATTGACTAAGTACTCTCCGTAAAGGATATTTTCACCGGTTCCAGGGTCTCGGGTGAAGGCTACCCCAGTGGCTGAGTCAAAACCCATGTTTCCAAAAACCATGGTGCAGATGTTGACCGCTGTACCATTGGCCATCTCAGGGGTGATATTGAATTCCCGACGGTAATCCACCGCTCGCTTTCCCATCCAGGATTTAAAGACCGCTTCGATCGCTAATCGGAGTTGAACCATTGGGTCTTCAGGGAACGAGACACCTTTTCTCTTTTTGATCAAAGCCAAATACTCTTCACAGATATCCTTGAGATGGTCGGCATCGAGGTCGGTATCGTAAACAGCCCCAACCTTCTGTTTTATCTTTTTAAGGATTTCGTCAAATTCCTTTTCCTCGACGCCTAAGGCAATCTTCCCGAAGAGTTGAATCAATCTCCGATAGGCATCAAAGGCAAATCTCCCATCCGAGGTGATGCGAATAAGTCCTTCAACGGTTTTGTCATTTAATCCTAAGTTGAGAATGGTGTCCATCATCCCAGGCATGGAAAGGGCAGCGCCTGAGCGGACAGAGAAGAAGAGGGGATTTTGGGGATTTCCAAAACCCTTTCCTGTCTTTTCTTCGATCTTCTTTAGGTTTTCCTGAACCTCTTCCATGAGGCCTTTAGGAAGTTTCCTTTTATTTTCAAAATAATGGCGACATGCCTCGGTTGTAACAATAAAACCGGGTGGGACAGGGAGACCCATCCGGGTCATCTCGGCAAGACCTGCTCCCTTCCCCCCAAAGAGTTTCTTGTTCTTCCCATCTGCCTCTTCAAAGAGATAGACATATTTAGGGCTTTTCATCTCTTCCCTCTTCTCACTAAAATTAGGATTTTTTTAATTTTACCCCATCATCTCTACCCTTGACAAGAAGAGTTTTATTCAGATAAATTGAAATTAAAAAAGACTTAAATCATTTTCCCCTTCTCGCCCCTCCATTCGAGGGTAGAGGAAGCCTCCACGACAATAAGGTCTTTTAGGCAGGAAGGGATGTGATTTATTTAAGTCGATAGGAGGGCCCCATGGGAAATAAACCATATATCCTTTGGTTTGATGAGATTGGGCTTAATGACCTACCTCTCGTTGGAGGAAAGAATGCTTCACTTGGAGAGATGCGTCGAGAACTTAAAGAGAAAGGGGTCAATGTTCCAAACGGGTTTGCAGTAACGGTCAATGCATACCATGCACTTTTAGACGAAGGTATTGTTCAAGAATGGCAGTATGTCATGAGTAAGCCGAACATCCGAGAAAGCATCGCTGAAATCCTTTCAGATCTTGATGTTGAGGATGTGGAAAACCTTTCCGAAAGGGGGAGCCGTATTCGGAGGCTTATCCACAGCCTCGAATTTCCCAGAGAGATAGTTGATGAGATAGTTAAGGCTTATCGGATGCTGTGTAAGGAATATGGAGAGGATACCGATGTAGCGGTCAGAAGTAGTGCAACGGCTGAGGACCTTCCTGATGCAAGTTTTGCAGGACAACAGGAGACATTTCTCAATATCCGTGGGGAATACGCACTTATTCAGGCCTGCAAAAGGTGTTTTGCCTCCCTCTTTACAAACCGTGCCATCTCCTATCGGGTTCATAAGGGGTTTGATCATTTTCAGGTGGCCCTTTCAATTGGAGTCCAAAAAATGGTTCGCTCTGATAAGGCCTGTTCTGGAGTGATGTTTACCATTGATACGGAATCAGGATTTCCACAGGTCGTCTATATCACAGGTTCTTATGGATTGGGAGAGAATATCGTCCAGGGGGTGATCAATCCCGATGAGTTTTATGTCTTCAAACCCTGCCTTGGGGGAAAATATAAGCCGATCATTCAGAAAACACTCGGAACCAAAGAGATCAAGATGATCTATACCCTTGAAGGGGAAGGTTCCACGAAGAACGTCCCTGTCTCCGCCATAGAGAGATCAAAATTCATTCTGAGCGATGATGAAATCATCCGTCTTGCTGAATGGGGGATCATTATTGAAGATCACTATTCTGAAAAAGCGGGGTTTTACCGACCCATGGACATTGAGTGGGCAAAGGATGGCATCACCCAACAACTTTTTATCCTTCAGGCCAGGCCTGAGACCGTGAAGTCTCAGCGAAATCATAATATCCTTGAGACTTATATATTAAAAGAGAAAGGGAGGGTTTTGGTCCAGGGAAAGAGTGTGGGAGAAAAGATCGGGGCAGGGCCAATCAATGTTATCTCAAGCGTGAAGGAGATCGATAAGTTTAAGAAAGGGGAAATCCTGGTCACCCAGATGACTGACCCTGACTGGGAACCAATCATGAAGATTGCAGCGGGCATTGTGACCGACCGTGGAGGTCGGACTTGCCATGCAGCAATCATCAGTCGGGAACTGGGTGTTCCTTGTGTGGTGGGGAC
>JBBIRM010000198.1:0-4715 GCA_037441765.1 Deltaproteobacteria bacterium
AAGCCCCCAGATCTGATAAGACCCACGAAGAGGGGTTTTGGTGATCAGTTTTGATAGCACTCGGATTCTCTCCCATGGGTCTTCATTGAGATTCCGGACTTGCACCACAAAGCCATTTCCACCCACTGTCCCAATTGCCCGATAACCCACCTGGTCCATGATCTCCGCAATCGGAGTAATCATCTCAGTCCTCATCAGGAAGGCCCACAGGCTCTGTTGGGCATCCCTGATGGTTTGATCAACAAATTCAATCTTTCTATCTTCCATCTCTTCCCCATTAACCAAAAAAAATTAATACAAAAAGATTAAATAATTTGGAGGGCAAGCCTTCAGGGTTAGGGTAAGGAGGATAATTGTAAAGCGAGATTTTCATTGTTCGTGGGTAACGTAGCCCTCATGAAAGATTTTTTAGTAAAATCAACATTGCTCCAATCCTTTGATAGATCAATCGATGGCTTTGTAAACTCGGCATAGAATACCTCTGAGGTTGGTCGAACCCACTTGTGGGTTATAGGGTGGCCCACTTTCTGTTAGGATGTTGATATTAGAATCTCTCCATCCATGGAGGCTTTCCGCCCCCTTTTCGGGAAACCACCAAGCATAGCTTATCCCTACTACCCTTGGATCAATGCCATCTATAACCATGGCCTTTTGCTTGATTCGACCGCGCATGGTTTCGATATATATTTGATCTCCATCTTCAATCCCTAAACGTTGGGCTGTTTCCGGATGAAGTTCAGCAATTGGCTCTGGCTCGATTCCCCTCAAAGTGGCTAAATATCGATTGTCTGAATGATGATAGGGATAAAGGTGCCAGCTGGTAAGGATCAAAGGATAATCTTTTGTTAACCCCGGTGCACTGAGAGGTGTCTCTGGAGGCTCTTGATAGGCTGGGAGTGGATCATGCCCCCACTTCTCGAACAGAGTTGAATATATCTCTGCCTTACCAGATGGAGTATTAAAACCTTTCCTTTCATATTTGCGGTATTCTCTGCCAACTTTTATGCCCCCCACCTGTCTCAGTTCATCAAAGGTAATCCCCGCAGGCTTTAAAATGATGTCAAGGGCTTCTTCAACATCCTCCCAAAAATATTCTCCATAGCCGAGTTTCTTTCCAAGTTCATTAATCATCTTCTGGTCAGACCAGCACTCTCCGATCTGAGCCACCTTCTGACGAATTCCAATATAAGGTAATCTCGCAGCTACGTCATTGACTTCAAGATAAGTAGAAGCAGGAAGAACGATATCCGCCAACTCTGCAGTTGGTGTCATTACCAAGTCTGCTACATAGATAAATTCAAGTTTCATAAGTGCCTGATAAACCTGTTCAGCATTACTCCAGGTGATGAGGGGATTACTGCCATGGACACCCAGAACTTTAACTGGATAAGGCTTTTCTTCAAGGATAGCTTTCGTCACAAGTTGAGGAAGAGCAATCTGGACTGGATGTAGAGGGAGAAGACCAAAATCAGCCCCAATCATCTTTCTCCTTTGTGCCTCAGAAAGTTTGTCACTAAGAATGAACTCCGACATCTTCCCCAATGGTAATTCTGTCCACTCCACTTCACCCCCTGGGATGCCCAAATTTCCAGTGATTGTTCTGAGGATGGAAATCGCACGGGCTGTTTGAACACTGTTGATACTCTCCTCAAACCCATTACCATCCCGAATAATTGCCGGTTTGGCCATAGCGTACATCCTTACAGCCTCTTTTATCTGTCTCGCAGGAATCCAAGTAATCTTTTCAGCCCATTCTGGTGTATTGTCCTGAACATGTCGTTGGAGTTTATCGAAACCAATGGTCCAATTTGTAACAAAAGACTCATCGTAAAGTCTCTCCTTCACAATGACATTTATCATCGCTAAAGCCAGTGCAAGGTCAGTACCAGGTCTGGGCTGAAGCCACAAATCTGCCTTACTGGCAAAGTTAGTTTTCCTCGGATCGATAACAATTAGCTTGCTTCCTTGGCCGAGGGCCCGTTCCATCCGTATAAATCCAGGGTGATCACTGATCTCTGTATTTACAGCCCAGAGCACAATACATGAGGGAGGATAATCCAAGTCACCTGTTTGATCTGGCGCTGTGCCCAGGGAAAAACCATATGTCACCAAAGCCGCAACCCTTCTTGGTACCGAACATACATGAGCTGAGGTGATCATATTAGGAGTCCCTATAAGATTTCGCAATCTCTCGAGATAAGGACCAAAGCCTTTGGGTGCCCCCTTGGCAAAGACCACCGATTCTGCCCCATACTTCTCTTTTGCTCTTTTTATTGCCTGGGCTATGATCTCCAGGGCTTCATCCCATGAAATCCTCTGCCATTTGCCCTCTCCCTTTGCACCAACCCGCTTCATGGGATATTTAAGGCGAGCGGGATGATATAAGAGTTCTACCGCTGCATATCCCTTTACGCATAGGCTTCCCATATTCACTGGGGATTCGGGATCCCCTTCAACCTTGATTACCTTTCCATCGCGAAGATGGATAAGCACCCCGCAAAGTCGATTACACATAGAACAGGTGCTTTTTACCACTTTTTCCATTGGCCTCCTCCTTCAACATCCATTCAGATCTTAAAAAATGAAAGAGAGTATATCATTTTTACTCAAATTCACGCTCTCTTCAGGATATAGACTGCGTTATTGTCCCCATCAACTCTGATAAGATCACCAGTCTTAATTTTTTTGGTTGCCTCTCGTGTGCCAATCACAGCAGGAATTCCATATTCTCGCGCTACCAAAACTGCATGAGAGAGACTACCTCCCGCATTTGTCACTACACCTCCTGCTATACTGAAAGCAGGCGTCCAAGGAACGCTGGTTGCCACAGTAACTAGGATCTCACCAGGTTTGAGTTGATCTAAATCCCTTTCATTAAGTATAACTCGAGCGATGCCCTCTATTACGCCAGGTGAGGTAGTAGCACCATATAGATCCGCTCCTAATTCAGGCTTAATTCTCGGTGGAGCAGAAATGACACTTGCACGACGGACCGCCATTGGAGGCAACTTCGCCATATCTCCATAAATAAGTTTGGGTTCAAGTTTAGAATAACCCTCCCATTCTTTTTTCCGTGCCTCCACATAGGGGCGTAGGTTAACCCGATCCATCACGATTAAGGCTTTTCTCATTTCGTCTGGGAAAAGAAAGAAAATATCATCTCGCTCATCAATCACACCATTTTCAGCAAAGCGTCGTCCTATTTCTAAAAATACATGCCTGCCAATTGCTGTAGCCTGCTGGTCAAGATACCAGTTATGTTCCTCACTAAACACACTGGCTTTCTGGGCTACCCTCATCAGTCTTTCAAAGAACTCCCTTTGCCCCACAGGAACTTTAGATAATACCTCCTTTTCTGTCTCCTCCCTCTCCTTAGCCAATTGTTCTCGCTGAGCATCGAGGACAAAGGTTCCTCCCTTGGCAATGGCCTGTTTCACATCACGCAGGGCCAGACTGGGGTCTTCAATCCAGGTTGGACTGCAAATATCCCATAGATCAATGTTCCTCCAACCCTCAACCTTGAGCCATTCAAGATATTTGTCAAGCCACTTTTTGCCTGCCTCACTTTGTTCGAGGGAAGCCAATAGTTCTTTATCATCCTTGGTATTTAAGAAAAGATCTGCAAGCCCTAATTCCCTGGCTTTGTCTCCAAATTGCCATAGATCTCTATTGACTTGAAATAGCCGGTTGGGAAAACCTGATACCAATTTTTTGAACGTTGGATGTTCTACATCTATACCGAGAAGTTCCTGGCAAATCTCTGCAAACCGGATAAAGAGGCCAAAGGTAGGCTCCATCCAGTAAAAATGTAAGGGCCTCCAGCCATAATGGATTCGAGTAAAGAAGTCCTCGAGGTGTTCCCAGAGTTCAACGTTGCTTGCTCCCTTTCGATCAAATGCTCTGAAATGTTCGACGATAGGCATCCATCTTGCCATCTCTTTTCGCCATTCCCCTTCCCAATCGAGAAGGATCGGCTTTATCTTCTCGGAAAACACCTTCTCGCGCTGGGGAATCTCCTCAGGTTTGGATACGATAATAGTAAAATAGATATAGCCATCGATGATTCTCCAATCCTGACCCTTGGTCTCAGGCATAGATATCTTTTCGGCTCCCCACTGGCTACCCATTGTGGTCCCATCACACCATAACATAGCATTGAGTGGCCGTGAGGGTTTAGGGAAATGGGTTAAGTCAGCCATCCACACTCCATAAGATTCTATGTCTTTAATAGGGTCAAACTCAAACCTTGTCAAACCATAACAAGCTGTCATATTCCCCTCCTTCTTCTTGGTTATTTACTTAGATATGTGACCATAAGATCAAAAGTAGTTTCAACAAAACATTGGTTTCTTTTGCATATATGCCATATTTGAGTGTATATTTATAAATTGTGAATTTTTTTAATTACTTCATCTATGATTCGAGCTGTTGAACTTGGTTCACCCCTAATCTTAATCCCTGCAACTGGACGTGTTTGAAGCAAAAATATATTTTGTGGGGGTGGGATATCAGCACTGATTGCCCACTCCATATCCTGGGGCACGACAAAATGAACTTCTAAGGCCCTGCAATACCCTCCTATCCTCATCACCTCTTCGTCATTCAAACAAGGTATGGATTGTTGGTCAGGAGGTGTCTCTTTTTCTATAACCCCCTCCTCTGTGGCTACAACCTGAATCTGTTTTGTACCTATAGTCTTTTCGATAATGTTTAAG
>JBBIRM010000199.1:0-4710 GCA_037441765.1 Deltaproteobacteria bacterium
TCTATATGTAGGGTCTTCTATGACGGTATCCCTTTTGAAGGGATTAAAAAATATTCATAACTTGAGTGAAAAGGATTATAAAAGTCTACCTGCTAGTGATTATGCCGGATTTGTAGCTATGTTGAAAGAAGGAAGGGCGGATGCCATTGCTTTCTTTGGTGGCATTCCATCTCCACAAGTCCTAGATTTGATTTCTTCGATGGAAATTATCTTTATTCCTTTGAGTAAGGAGGCTCAGGAACGTTTGCCAGAAGAGGCCCCTGGTTATAGTCCAGGAATTATCCCGGCTAATAGTTATAAAGGGCAGACAGAAGACATTCCTGTGGCGCAGACCCTCATGACTTTTATGACTTCTCAGAGTATCGACAATGAGGTTATTTATGGAATATGTAAAGCGCTTTTCGATCACCCAGAAGAGTTGGAGCCCATTCATCCAAATTTTAAACAATTCGCAAGGAATCCTGTCTCCAAATATATTACTGTGCCCTATCACGAAGGGGCGATTAAGTATTACAAAGAAAAGGGTTTTTGGAACGAAGAACTTGAGGCCCTTCAAAGAAAGCTTTTGTCCAAATGATGAAATTAGGTTTGAAGTTAGTTTTGTGAGAAACAGGATAATCAACCAAAAGAATAAATAATCATTGGGTATACCTGCATTATCTTCCTTAAACATTCGTAGGAAGAGGATAGAAAAAAGGGAGAAGCAATGACAATATCCCGGAAACAACTCCAGGGATACGAGAGAAGGATTGTTTCAGTAATTGCTATTACCATGACTCTTTATAATCTGTTTTATTTCTCCCACGCCTTCGAAAAGATAGGAATATATATTTTGGCTGCTTCCCATGCAGCGGCTAACGTCGGATTTGTTTTGATTTTAGTCTTCCTTATTTCGCCGATCAAAAAAGGTATCCCTCGAGATAAAATCCCCTGGTATGATTTTTTATTTGCCTTCCTCAGCGCCTTAGGGACAAGTTATTTCTTCTTCATGGGTCGTGCGATGATCATGCGCGATGCCTTGCCCGATATCACCATGATGGATCTATTGATGGGAAGTCTTACAATAGTGCTTCTCCTTGAGGCGGGTCGACGGGTTATTGGAATGGCAATGCCTATAATTGCAATTTTTTTTATCATCGAAACAATGTTCTCCAATTATATTCCAGGCCTTTTTCAAGGAAGAGGCTTCTCCTGGGCCTCCATTGTAAAACAATTATATATTTGGGATGCTGGAATCTTTGGCATACCCATGTATGTTGCATCTACTATCATTATTGCGTTCATTCTCTTTTCTAATTTCCTTCAACATTCTGGAGGTGGTAAGTTCATTATTGATGCTGCTTTTTCTCTTTTTGGAAGATTTAAAGGCGGACCTGCAAAGGTAGCTGTCGTTGCAAGTGCATTTTTTGGTACAATTTCAGGGAGTACGTCTGCTAATGTGGCGGGGACAGGAGTCTTTACCATACCATTGATGAAACAGGTAGGTTACAAACCCCATTTTGCAGGAGCAGTTGAAGCTGTCGCTTCTAATGGTGGTCAAATAATGCCGCCCGTTATGGGTGCAGTCGCATTTATAATGTGTGAATTCCTTCAAATACCTTATATCTATGTTTGCATCGCTGCTTTACTTCCGGCTATTCTTTATTTTCTTGCACTTTTGATTATGGTACACCTCGAGGCCCTGAAGGAAGGGCTAAGTGGACTACCTCCTCAAATGCTTCCCTCATTTAAGAAAACGATTAGGAGTGGATGGTTTTACCTGATCCCTATTGTGGTACTGATTTTTTTCTTAGCGTTCTTTAAATATTCCCCTGAATTCGCAGTCTTATATGCATTGGGATGCCTATTTTTAATAGCCCTTATTAAAAAAGGCTCTATATTGAAAGTGCCCAAGATTTTGGAATGTCTCCGATCTTCAGGTCTTGCCATGTTAGAAGTGGGGACTGCTTGTGCAACAGCTGGTATTATCATCGGTTGCATTGGTCTTTCTGGTTTAGGGCAAAAACTCTCAACAGGGCTTGTCTCTCTCTCAGGAGGAAGTTTGCCCGTACTTTTAGTTATTACTGCGATTGCAGCCTTCATCCTCGGTATGGGGATGACATCTATTCCTATTTACATCATGTTGGTTATTTTAGTAGCTCCTGCTTTGATACAAATGGGTGTCCCTCCTTTGGCAGCTCATTTATTTGTGTTCTATTGGGGACTTGTATCATTTATTACTCCACCAGTTTGTATTGCTGCCTTTGTCGCTTCAGCAATAGCTGAAAGTAAACCCTTTCAGACAGGGTGGCAAGCTACAAAGTTGGGTATCGCTTCCTTCATTATTCCTTTCTTCTTCGTTTATAGCCCAGTCCTTTTATTAAAGGGGAACCCATGGGAAATTATTCAAGCTGTCATCACGAGCATTTTTGGAATATTAGCCTTATCAGCCTCCGTTGCGGGTTATGGTTTGAGGTATTTAAATTTTTGGGAAAGATCGCTCCTATTTGTATCAGCCATGTTCCTTAATCACGTGGGATGGAAGACCGATCTAATAGGATTTGGCCTTATGGGAGTTGTTGCAGTGAATCAAATCATTAAAATGAGTCGATTAAAGGATCGTAGCGAGATGACCTCAAAGTAAATTACCCTCCGTCCTGTAAATAAATTGAATAATTAATGTTTTTGTTGCAATAGAAATCTATTTAGAGTGGTTTAGAATAAAACAGAATTGATTCCAATGAACTAAGTATATGTCGCTCTCTTAAAATTTATAATATTCAATACTAAAACTAATTAAAATTATTCCTCTGCACGTGGGAGAGAAAAGAGTTAATCAAGAATGAAACCAACACGATTCACCGATGAAATGATTGAAAAATATTATAGGGAAGGGTGTTGGAAAAAAGAATCCTCTGTTGATATATTTGAACATAATGCAGGAAATTATCCAAACCATATAGCGATTAAGGATAATAAGGGGAATCAAATCACATGGGAACAACTAAAGGTGTACTCTGACAGGGTGGCAGTTCATCTCCTTCATATGGGGACTAAACATGATGATGTTCTCGTTGTCCAGTTACCGAATATAATAGAGAATTTCATCATCAGGGTTGCTTTACAGAAGGCTGGTGTTATTGCCTCCTTCCCAGCAATGACAATGCGTGACGCAGAAGTAGAAAATATTGTCAAAAAAGGTGAGGCCCGTGGGATAATTGTAAATGAGGAAGATCCAAGTTACAATTTCTTGGAAATGGCAAGAGATTTAAAAAAAAAGAATGGTTTGAAATTTATATTTGATATAAATAAAGAAGACTCCGAAATAATATCCATAAGATCATTAATGAGAAAGGAGGTAGACGATACAGACATACTTGCTCTAAAACAGACGCGAATAAAACCTCATGAAGTTGCAATTCTACAATGCACATCTGGAACAACCGGATTCCCAAAATTGTGCGAATGGCCTGATGCCCCCATTTTGTTACATGGAAGGACAATCATAGAGAGAATAAATATCACAAAGGACGATGTTTTGGGGATTATAGCTCCTGTCGCTGGAGTCCCTGGTTTAGCCATTTGGAATGCAGGTTTTCAGGTTCCATGTAAAATGGTGCTTCAAGAAAGGTCGGATTCAGAAGAGGACTTAAGACTAGTTGAGAAAGAGAAAATTACTGTAATTGGTGTGGTACCTGCCCAAATTATTCGTATGTTACGGAATCCTAATTTTGAAAAGTTTGATCTAAGGTCACTGAGAGCTATTCGTGTTGCAGGGGCACCAATGAGTCCGACAGTGGCCAAGGAAATTGAAGAAAAAATGCCCTGGTGTAAAATTGTTGTAGCTTCAGGAACTTCTGAAAGTATGACCTTAGCACATACATATATTGGAGACTCTTTTGAGGATCGATTATTGACTGTAGGAAAACCATGGCCCCATAATGAAATAAAAATTGTTAACGAGAAAGGAGAAACTGTACCCCAAGGTGAGGAGGGAGAAATTTTGATCAGAGGAGCCTGTACAGGAGGTGGTTACTTCAAAGATGTAGCTAAGACTATTGAAGCATGGATTACTCTTGGGGAAGATGGATGGTATAAGACTGGCGACCTCGGTAGAATAGATGAAAAAGGAAACTTGCAAATTTTGGGTCGGAAAAAGGATGTAATTATACGAGGAGGACAAAATATTTATCCGAAAGAGGTAGAAGATATACTTTTGAAGCACCCAAAAGTGGCTGAAGTAGCGATCGTCCCTATGCCAGACCAGATAATGGGTGAAAAGGTATGTGCTTTTATAATAACCCGAAGAAATCAGAGGTTAACAGGTGACGAAATATCTCAATTTTTAGATACAATGAAAATTGCTAAGTTTAAATACCCAGAAAGATTAATCTTTTTGGATAAATTCCCAAGTTTAGGAACTGAGAAGGTTGATCGAAAAACTCTAAAAGAATGGGCTATAAAGTTGGCAGAGAAAGAAATCAGCAATGATAAAAAAACTACATATTAAGTTATAAAAACATCCATAATTGGTATCTAAAGTAATACTTAAGTTGGTATTGGGTCTCCCCTTAAAATTGGCTGGTTCATAAAAGGAAGATTGAAATTTAGTGAAGGAGATATTGAAGAGTATGCAAAAAGATAGTAAGATTAAAATAACATTATATTACCCCTTTATCATCTCTTCTGTTTTACGCCTTCGCCGGTCATTGGGACGAAGATTACGGGTAA
>JBBIRM010000200.1:0-4596 GCA_037441765.1 Deltaproteobacteria bacterium
GGGAGAGGAGATCAGAAGTGGTGCACTTTTAAAACTTAAAGAGTGCACTTTTAAACTTTAGCTAACATAAAAAAGTGACTGACTGGGGTAATGCCTCACTCTGAAGGGGGGGATTATATGAATCGGGCAGGGATATCTCCAAAAATCTTATATAGCGGGTCGGTTAATAGAATGTCTTATGAAAGAGATTTCATCTAAGGAGATGGTAGCCTTTTCAATACTCAAGGAATTCTGCAGTAAGGGAGCACTTTAAGGTGTCCGCTATAAGATTTTCTACGACATCCCTAACCGATTCCCCAGGTGAGTGAGGTGTTACCTCACTGGATAATGTCTCAATCAAATTGGCAACCGGGATGTAGGGATTCAGTCACTCGCTCCTTTCAAAGAGGGCAGCAATGCCCAGTCCTCCCCCTCCGCAAATGGCCTCAAGGCCATATCGTGCCCCCCTCCTCTTCATCTCGTGCAATAACGTAACCAATACCCTTGTCCCCGTACAGGCAATAGGATGGCCTAAAGAGATACCTGATCCATTCACATTGATCTTATGATAATCTTTGGCGGTCAGGCCCATCTCTTTTAAGTCCGCCAGTACCTGTGCAGCAAATGCTTCTTGAATCTCGATCAGGTCAATCTGTTCTAGGCTCAGGTTCTCTTTTTCAAGAACCTTCCGAACAGCCTGGGGAATGGTTTTATAGGTGCGTCTCGGGTCATCCCCGACGACGGCAAAGGCCCTTAGCATACCCAAGGGCCTTAATCCAAGCGCCTTTGCCTTCTCCGGTGTGGTGACAAGCACCGCTGCTGCCCCATCATTCTCAGAGGAAGAATTTCCTGCTGTACATACTCCACCTAAGATGGGCTTGAGTTTAGAGAGAGCCTCCAGAGTAGTATCCTTTCTCGGTCCCTCATCCTGTTTGATGATCAATAGGCCGCCCCTTTCCTGAGGGACAGGAACTGGAACGATCTCTTCCTTAAATTTTCCAGACTCTATGGCTTCACACGCCTTTTTGTGGCTTAAGAAAGCCCACTGATCACACTGCTCCCTTGAAATCCCCTCCTCTTTGGCTGCCGTCTCTGCCCAAGACATCATCGATGGAAGAAGACCATAACGCTCTTCAGGTTGGGACATTACCCGTGCCCTCTGAATCCTATCATATAAAGGAATCCCCCAGAGGGAGAGATCCCCGTGGCCTTTAGGAATTCCCCTCTTTCCTCCGATTCCCCATTTTACTTCTCCAGGGAGATAGAACTCAGTCCTACTCATACTTTCCACCCCGCCAGCCACAATCATCTCTCCGTTTCCTGTTTGGATCTTCATGGAAGCAAAACAGACCACATCCAGACCTGTACAGCAGCGCCGATCCAGGACAATACCTGGAATGGAATCAGGCCACCCTGCTTTAAGAAGGGCCATCCTCGCAATATTGACATATTCACCGCTCTGATAAGACTGTCCTAAAATCACCTCATCTACTTGAGAGGGTACGATATTTGCCCTTCGGATTACCTCCTTCAGAACGATTGCTGCAAGATCAAACGCCTCCACTTCTTTTAGGGCCCCCATATATCTTCCAACTGGAGTACGGACAGCACTGACAATGACGGTTTCTTTCAACTTCTTCTCCTTACCGGCATTGATAATTTGGTTTTCTCTTCTCGATAAAGGCCTTTACGCCTTCTTTCATATCCTC
Source organism: Deltaproteobacteria bacterium (assembly GCA_037441765.1). Taxonomy (GTDB): domain Bacteria; phylum Desulfobacterota; class BSN033; order BSN033; family UBA1163; genus JBBIRM01. Next base: position 1,689 of record JBBIRM010000200.1, read on the forward strand.
TGTGGCTGTGAGGCTTGCCCATAATTCTGACTCCAACTCCAATTCCTTTTGCAGGGAGAGTTGTCTTGCCTGATTGATGACCTTTTTGGCAGCTGCTATGGCCAGAGGTCCTTTATCAATCATTTTGGTGGCAATTTCGAGGGCGGTATCCATCAGTTTACCCTCTGGAACAACCTTTTCGATTAAACCGAGTCGAAAAGCCTCTTGAGCACTAATTATCTCACCTGTAAAGACCAACTCCTTCAATCTCCCTAATGGGAGGTGAAAGAGGGATCGCCAGATTCCGCCATTTCCTGGGAAGATAGCCAGGTTTACCTCTGGGAATCCCAATTTAGAGGACTCCTCTGCAATGCGGATATCACAGCAGAGAGCGAGTTCCAGGCCTCCCCCTAAACAATAGCCATGAATTACTGCAAGGACAGGCCACTGGAAGTTTTCGATTATTCCGTAAATCTGGTGAGAACGGAGAAGACGTTTTTTTGCAGTCTCAGGGGTCAACTCTAAAAATGTCTTGATGTCGGCTCCTGCTGCAAAAGCCTTTTCCCCAGCCCCGCGTAATAGGATGACCCGAACCTCTTGTTTTAGGCCTCCCAGTTCCTGAAATACCTCCTCCAGTGCCTCTCGCGTAGGCATATCCAATGCATTCATCGGAGGATGATCAATGGTGACAATCCCTATTTGATTATTAATTTCATAGCGTGCAAGCCTTGAATTCATCCGCTCCTCCTTCCGAGGAGAATCCATAATGATGTGATTTGCCTCCTCTTTCTTGCTCTCTTCCAAACTAACTCTTCCTTTCATTCGGATCGGTCTTGATTATAAGTTGACTGATAGATTCAGTCAATAAGTTCGGGAGGGGAGGATCTGACTCTGAGTAAGGGTTGAAAGGTAGGAGTCGGATTTTTAACTTTTTGAAATAATTGGTGCCGGAGGTCGGATTCGAACCGACACGGGGTGTGAGCCCCGCGGGATTTTGAGTCCCGTGCGTCTACCCATTTCACCACTCCGGCACAAAATCCAATATAAAAAAAATCATCATTGAAGTCAAATAAAAGATTGAAAAGGGTGTAATATCAATTGAAGGGGGAAATTATATAAAGCGGATCGGTTAATAGAATGCCCGAAAAAAGAGATTTTATTTAAGGAGATGGTAGCCTTTTTAATACTCAAGGGATTTGGTAGTGAGGGAGCACTCTAAGGGTTTCTGCTATAAGATTTTCTACGACATCCCTACCCTATTCCCCTGATGAGTGCGGGGTTACGCGGTGGCTTTCTTTTCGCTGGAAAATATTTTTTCATTAGATATAATTTTATAATAAAATTTCACTCCTCGAGTGAAGAGGACAAATGGGTTCTAAGTTATGAAGGGAAGGGTTTGCCTGGTCAGTCTTGGATGTCCAAAGAATCTTGTGGACTCTGAAGTAATCCTTGGCCTCCTTTCCAGAGAGGGTTACTCTCTTACGACAGACCCCTCCAGGGCTGAAATTCTTATCGTCAATACATGTGCCTTTATTCAGGATGCAACCCAGGAGGCTATTGAGACCATCCTCCAACTCTCCCATTTTAAAAAGAATGGAACTTGCCAACAACTCATCGTTTCAGGATGCCTTCCTCAGAGATATGGAGTGGCAATTGAAAAAGAGTTTCCCGAAGTCGACCTTTTTGTTGGGACTGGAGATTTTCAAAAAATTCCAAAGCTTATTTCCAAGAACTTAAAGAGGAAGTCCTTTATCTCTCATTCAATATATCTTTATAATGAAAAGACACCCCGAATCCTTTCCACTCCACCTTTTCTCGCCTACCTTAAGGTTGCAGAGGGTTGTTCCAATTCCTGTACCTTTTGTACGGTTCCCAAAATCAGAGGTCATTATCGGAGTAGACCCCTTCGATCCATTCTTAAGGAGTCACAAAGACTTGCCGATCAAGGGGTACAAGAACTAATCCTCATTGCCCAAGATACCACCGTTTATGGCCAAGATCTTGGAGATGGGACCAATTTAGAAACACTTCTTAAAGGTCTTATCAGGATAGAAGGGCTTCGGTGGATAAGGGTCCTTTATTCATATCCTAAGGTAGAATACTTTACGGAAGGACTTCTCGGCCTCTTCTCTGAAGAAGAAAAGATCTGTTCCTATCTCGATCTCCCCATTCAACATATAGATGATCAGATCCTTAAAAGAATGGGTCGGAGAACGAAGGAGAAGGATATTCGAACCCTTATTCAGAGGGTCAGGGCAGCAATTCCCTCGATAAACCTCCGGAGCTCTCTCATTGTTGGATTTCCTGGTGAAACGGAGAGTCAATTCAAAGCCCTCCTCAATTTTGTTGAGGAGACCGAGTTCAATCACCTCGGTGTATTCAAATACTCCCCTGAGGAAGGAACACCTGCCTCCCGGCTTCCCGGTCAAATCTCAGAGGAGGTGAAAGAGGAGCGTCTTCAGAGGATAATGGAAATTCAAAAAAAGATATCCTTGAAAAAATATCAGCAATTGGTGGGGAAAAGGGAGATGGTTCTGGTGGAAGGGCCCATTGGTCGGCGGGGGACATTGCGGGGTAGACTCCAAACACAAGCCCCGGAAATTGATGGTTGTGTCTTTCTTAAAGGAGAAGCCAAAGCAGGGGATTGGGTGTGGGCCCGAATAACACAGGCCCTTCCTTATGATCTGATTGGTCAGATCGAGGGAAGACTTTCTTGATTCGAAATTGCTTTGGCTAGGAGGAGAAGTTTAGTAATCCCTCACTTAAGGGGGGGTAATTGAATCGGGCAGGGATATCTCCAAAAAACTTATATAGCGGATCGGTTAATAGAATGTCTTATGAAAGAGATTTCATCTAAGGAGATGGTAGCTTTTTAATACTCAAGGGATTCTGTAGTCAGGGAGCAACATAGGGGTTTCCGCTATAAGAT
>JBBIRM010000201.1:0-4583 GCA_037441765.1 Deltaproteobacteria bacterium
ATTCACTGTTGGATATTGATGAATCAAGATGTATAGAGAAGAATGCCTTTGATCTCCTTCTTGAGAAAGGGGAGGGGAAAAATGTAGCAGTGGTGGGACATTTCCCTTGGATTCCAAAATTGAGAGAAAGGATCAAGAATCTCTGGGTGCTTGAACAGAGGCTTCGGGAAGGAGATTTGCCTGCTAGTGAGGCAGATCGAATTTTACCCGAGTGCGATGTAGTGGGAATCACAGGAACCTCTTTTATTAACCATACTCTGGAAGGGCTTTTGAAACTTTGTAAAAAAGCCTACGTAGTTTTAATTGGTCCCACTTCCCCGCTATCTCCAATTCTTTTTGATTATGGAATCGATGCAGTTTGTGGTTCGAAGATAATCGATCCAGATAGATTGATTCGTTCAATCAGCGAAGGCGCCACCTTCAAAGAAGTTAGCGGAGTGAGAATTTTAACATTTATTAAGACATAATAGTGTGACGAAAGATTTAATGGACGGGTAGCCATGATTTTCCAGAAAGAAATTCTTTTTATGTATTTAAAAGCATTAAGAATTCAGTTAAACAATTTCATAAGGAGGATTTATGGAGAGAGAAGTTCTATATCATTTCACTGATGGAAAATTTAGTGAAGAAGTTCTCCAATCTGATTTACCAGTTCTGGTGGATTTCTGGGCTCCATGGTGTGGGCCCTGCCTATCTATTGCACCGGTGGTCGAAGAATTGGCTAAAGAATACAGTGAGAGGATAAATATAGGAAAAATGAATGTGGATGAAAATCCACAGACTCCCTCCAATTATGGAATCAGGGGAATTCCTACCCTTATTCTTTTTAAAGGTGGAAAGGCTGTTGATCAGATTGTAGGGGCTGTGCCTAAGGCCCGATTGAAATCGATGATTGAAGAATCGATAAAATGAATTTTTCATTCGTCCTCCAACACCTCATAATAGCATTTTGATAAAGTCTCAGGTAGGGGGAAGTAAATTTGTAAAAATGTTAGATGCAAAGATTAAGGTGGCAATATATTATAAGATATTTAATCCTAAAAATTGTGAAAAGGGGGTATACCTTATTGTAGGCCTATGCCCTGATAAATTATTGAAACAATTGGAGAACCTGATCAAATGGAAAAGATAGAGACTGAGGTGTTGATCATTGGTGGTGGCGTTTTAGGGGCGGCGGTGGCCAGGGAACTCTCCCGATATAAGGTTGATGTTATTTTGGTTGAGAAAGAGGTTGACTTTGGCTGGGGTAGTACTAAAGCCAATATGTGCATTGTTTGCCAGGGAGGGGATGCCTTGGAATTTCGTCCTGAATATCTGCGGAGCAGGCTTGTTTGGGATAGTATTCCTCTGATGGAGCCCCTGTGCCAGGAACTGGATATTCCTTTTGAACGGATCGGAGAATTTGCGCTCATTTGAAACAACGAGGAATTTGCTAAATTCCAAAAACTAAAATCAAGGGCAGAAAAAATCGGACTCCCCCCTCACCAATTCATTGATCGGGATACACTTAGACGGATGGAACCGAATGTGACACCTAAAGCCATCGGTGCCCTGTTCGATCCCAATATTGCTATTGTTGATCCTGTCAGGCTTACTCTCGGTCTCATTGAAAACTCTGCTCAAAATGGAGTTAAAGTTCAGAGGGAGACTGAAGTTCTAAATATCCTCCAGAAGACAGATTCCTTTGAGGCAGTGACTAACCAGGAAAGGATTCAATGTAGATTTATTGTGAATGTCTCAGGGACCTCATCGGTACGGATAGCCCGTTTACTCAAGGCTGATGATTTTGTCCTTTACCCGATCAGAGGATTTGTTAGCATTTTGGATAAGAATCTTAGGGGGCTTGTCAAACATGAAATCCATACCCGACCCGAAGCCCCTGGACAGTTGAATATCATAACTCCAAGTGTCCACGGAAATATTTTCTTTGGGACCACCATGCAACTGGCTCATCAGGGGGATTATTCCACAACAAAAAGAGTGATGGAAACCGCTTTAAAGAATGTTCGACAAATCATTCCTGAAATTTCTGAAAAAGACATCATCCATTCTTTTAGTGGATTTCTCATGTTTCGAAACTGGGAGCTTGGCTGGCATGAGTGCGTCGTTCAGGCATCTCGAAAAGTTCCTGGTTTGATTAATGTCTGTATTGGTTATCCAGGAGTAAGCGCTGCTCCTTCCACGGCAAAGAAAGTGGTGGAATTACTCCAACAGGAAGGGTTAAGATTGGAGGCGAATCCAAAATTTAACCCCATAAGAAAAGCCCCTCCTGTTTTTTCAAAACTCTCTGAGGCCCAACAGAGGGAATGGATCAATGGGGATTCACGATATAGCCACGTGGTTTGTCGTTGTGAGACCGTTACTGAGGGAGAAATTGTTGAGGCTATTCGAAGGGGGGCAACTACTCTCGATGGAGTCAAATTTAGAACCCGGGCAGGAATGGGAACATGTCAGGGGGGATTCTTTTCACCCCGTGTGATGAAGATATTGGCGAGGGAACTTTGCCTTCCTGAGGAGGAGATTACCAAAAAAGGTCGAGGCTCTCGTTTACTGCTTTACAAATCCAAAGAATTACTTGAGGTGGAATCATGAAATTTTCAGAAATTGATGTTGCGGTGATTGGTTCAGGGCCTGCAGGAATGGCAGCGGCTATCAAAGCGAAGGAAGAGGGAGCTGAACATGTTCTGATCTTTGAACGACAGGAACAGTTGGGCGGTCTTCTTCACCAATGCATTCATAATGGATTTGGCCTCTTCTACTTCGGGCAAGATCTCACAGGGCCGGAATATGGCCGTCGATTTGTCAAGAGGATTAAGGACTTAGGAATTGAAGTATTGCTGGAGACAATGGTAACCCAAATCTCTCCAGAAAAAGAACTGATGGCCATCAATAAGCATGAAGGTCCCATTTGTCTCAAACCTAAATCTATTGTTCTGGCCATGGGTTGCCGGGAAAGAACCCGAGGGCAGTTAAGTATTCCTGGGACGCGGCCTGCAGGGATATTCACTGCAGGGACTGCTCAAAGATTTGTCAATGTGGAAGGATTCATTCCAGGAAAGAGAGTGGTCATTTTAGGCTCCGGGGACATCGGTTTAATTATGGCTCGTCGTCTCACACTTGAAGGAGCAGAGGTGAAAGCAGTTGTGGAAATCCTCCCTTACGTAGGAGGATTGATAAGAAACGAAGTTCAATGTCTACATGACTTTCATATTCCATTACTCTTAGAACATACAGTCACACAGATCCATGGTGAAAAGCGAATTGAAGCTGTCACTATTGCAAAAGTAGATAAAGACAAAAAACCGATTTATTCCACTGAACAGATCATAGAATGTGATACATTGCTTCTTTCGGTGGGTTTGATTCCTGAAAATGAGCTTTCTAAGATGGCGGGGGTGGAACTTGACCCTTTGACCGGGGGCCCCGTGGTCGATGAACACAGGGAAACAAGCGTGGCTGGGATATTTGCAGGAGGGAATGTCGTACATGTTCATGATTTGGTGGATCATGTTTCTTGGGAGGCAGAGGTAGCTGGGACTTGGGCTGCGAGGTATGCCAAAAAATATATGTTTGAAAAGAAGCCCAAATTGGTTCTTCGCCCTGGAAGAAATATCCGATCTGTTGTCCCGCAACTCATACGAGGACAGGAGGATACCTCCCTTTATATCCGAGTCAAGGAGTTAGAGGAAGGGGTTTGGTTGAAGGTGGATGAAATTTATTCTCAAAGGTTAAGAGTCGTAAAACCCAGTGAGATGATCAAGGTGACTCTCTCAAAAAATCAAATAGAACCAATGATTGGAAAGACAGAGGAGTTGACTATAAGTTGTGAAAGGGTAGGGAAACATGAATGAGGAAAAGATCACCTGTGTGGGCTGTCCTATGGGTTGTGAGACCACACTTTATGTTGATGCTCGGGGGAAGGTCATTAAAATTGAAGGTTATAAATGTAAAGATGGACCAAGATGGGTCATGGAAGAATATCAGAATCCAGTAAGGATTTTTACAGGAACTATCCTTACCCAAAAAAGTTCCACACCTCTCCTTCCTGTAAGATCAAATAGACCAATCCTTAAAACAAAAATGAAGGAGGCGGCAAGAACTCTTATTAAGATAAAAAGGTTCATCCGAGTATTTAATGGGTAACCGGGTAAAGTTGTAATCCTCCGCAGTGAAAGTAAATGGCTGTTTTAAAGTGTTCCCGGTTCCTAAACCCATAGGCCATCTTCTTGATGGTTTGAATTTTTGAGTTCAATCCCTCAGCCACAGCATTCGTGATGGGATGGGTGAAATAAGTCAGCACATTATGAAGGTATTTATGGATCATCCGGGCTGTCTCTATCACCGGTTGCAACCGAGAATGGGTTGCCCAAAAGTACCACCTCTTAAAGTGATGATAGGCCCATCCTCTTCGAGTATAACTCCAGAGATCTCGAAGACTCTCCTTAATGGCCCAGGCCCGAGCCGTCTTGAGATTCATTTCTTTGAGCACCGAAAACCGCTCCTTATGCTTCTCCGGAAGATTCTCCTCCCCGTAGAGCCAAAGATACTTGGATCCACTCAACGTCTCATCGCCTTCTTGCTTC
>JBBIRM010000202.1:0-4559 GCA_037441765.1 Deltaproteobacteria bacterium
AGGGCAAAACGGAAGTTTAATCTGCCTACGGTTTTAAGCAGGGAGGAAGTAAAGAGCCTCTTATCTCACCTCAACGGAGTTTATCTCCTGATGGCGAAGTTGATGTATGGGTGTGGGCTTCGACTGATGGAATGTCTTCGGTTCGCCACATCTTTGCAACCCATCTCCTTGAGGAGGGTCATAACATCAGGAGGATTCAAGAGCTTTTAGGGCATAAGCATGTAAATACAACCATGATTTATACCCATGTGATTCGGAAAAAGCCTTCTGAAATCAGGAGTCCATTGGATGGTTTGTGAGCCCCTTCAAGAGGCGATGTTTTATAAAAACCTTGATGCTCAAACAGTAGAGTGTCAACTCTGTCCGAGGGAATGCATGATCGAAGATGGAAAGAGAGGCTTCTGCAGGAATCGCCAGAACCAGAATGGTAAACTTTATTCGATCGTTTACGGAAAACCTGCTGTTGTGGATATAGGCCCTATTGAGAAGGCCCCTATTTATCATTTTATTCCTGGCCATTTCAGATTATGCATCACCTGTCCCAGTTGCAATCTGAGGTGTAAACATTGCCAGAACTGGCATCTCTCCCAAAAAAGTCTTGAAGAATTAAGTCATCACTCATTCACCCCCTTAGAGACCGTCAAACAGGCAAAAAACCGTGGCCTTTTCTCCATCTCCTTTACCTATACAGAACCAACGGTCTATTATGAGTTTCTCTATGACATATCTGTAATTGCTAAAGAACAGGGGATGAAGACATCAATTGTATCCAATGGATTTATAAATCGAGAACCCCTTTTAAAACTTTTAAAAGTCCTTGATGCTGTCAAGATTGACCTCAAAGGGTTTAGTAAAAAATTTTATAAAGAGGTTTGTTCCGCTACATTGAAACCTGTTCTATATTCCCTTCTCACTGTCAAAAGGGAGAATGTATGGTTAGAAATTGTCAATTTAGTCATCCCTACCCTAAATGATGACTTAGGAATGATTGACGAGATGTGTAGTTGGATTAAAGAAAATTTAGGTGAGGATACCCCACTTCATTTCACAAGGTTTTCTCCAAATTATAAGTTGATCCACCTTCCCCCTACCCCTATTTCAACATTAGAGGATGCTTATTGGATTGCAAAGAAGAATGGATTAAGGTATGTCTATATTGGGAATGTTCCTGGTCATATTTATAACTCAACCTATTGCCCATCTTGCAATCGGAGGGTTATTCATAGAGACCATTTCGAAGTATTTGAGATCAATTTGGTCAATGGGAGATGCAAGTTTTGTAATTTTTCTATCCAGGGGATATGGTCATGATACCTTTCCCTGTTTATTGGCTAAATGATTAAAAAGAGAATTGGGGTCAAATATTGTGGTGGGTGTAACCCAACTTATGAAAGAGGGGAGATGGTTAAGAAACTCCAATTTCTTATCGGGGATAGATTTGATTTTTTCCCCTATGATCAAAAAGACCTTGATGGACTCCTCTTCATTCAGGGTTGCGAGCGTTCATGCGCCCTGGAAAGTTTAAACCCAGGGAAGATACCCTCTTTCTCTATCACTAAGGAGACCGAATGGGGCAAGGCGATAGATTGGTTGGAGAATCTTAACAAAAAGAAAGGAGATTGAAGGAAATCTTTTAGATGTCTCTGGAATTTATATATAAACGATATTAGAATTAATATAAAGGAGAAGAGAGATGAAACGGATTGTTACGAAAGAGGATTATATTAAAAGTCTTAAGGACCTCCATCATAGAGTCTATTATAATGGGAAAAGAGTTGAGGATGTGACCGAACACCCTGCCATTCGTCCTCATATCAATTCTGCAGCGCTCACCTATGAACTTGCCCTTCGGCCAGAGCATGAAGATTTAATGACTGCTACTTCCCATCTTACAGGAAGGAAGATCAATCGTTTCACTCATATCCATCAAAGCGTTAATGACCTGATCAAAAAAGTACAGATGCTTCGACTCATCGCCCATGAAACTGGCTCCTGTTTTCAGCGATGTGTTGGATTCGACGCCCTAAACGCAGTTTACATGACCACCTACGATATCGATCAAAAATACAAGACCGACTACTTCGAACGGTTTAAAAAATATCTGATTTATGTTCAAGATAGTAACGTAATGCTCGTAGGGGGAATGACTGACCCCAAAGGAGATCGGTCCCTTTCTCCAAGCAAACAGGCTGACCCGGATCTCTTCACCCATGTCGTCGAGCGTCGCTCAGATGGTATTATCATTCGGGGTGCCAAGGCCCATATGACAGGAGGGGTCAACTCTCATGAGATTTTGATCATGCCCACTCAAACAATGAGGGAAGAGGAGAAGGATTACGCTCTTTCCTGTGCTATTCCCCTCAATGCACCCGGGGTCGTCTTAATTTTCGGACGGCAAACCAATGAAGAGCGAAAGTTTGAGGGTGGAATCGATGCAGGCAACCCTTTTGGAGCGGTGGGGGGAGAGGCTCTTATTATTTTTGATAATGTTTTTGTTCCATGGGAAAGGGTTTTTCTCTGCGGAGAATATGACATGGCAGGTCTGCTGGTTGAAAGATTTGCAACACTTCATCGTCAGAATTATGGAGGGTGTAAGGGGGGTGTCTCCGATATACTGGTGGGAGCAACTGCCCTTGCTGCCGAATATCAGGGTACAGCCAATGCATCCCATATTAAAGAAAAACTGGCTGAAATGATGCACCTGGCAGAGACAATCTATTCAGGATCTGTAGCCTGTTCTGCGATGGGGTATAAAACTCCTTCTGGGGCCTATTATCCTGACCCTCTTTTAGCCAATACCACCAAACATAATGTCACCAGGCACATCTATGAAATTTCACGACTCGCCCACGACATTGCTGGAGGGATTGTTGCAACAATGCCTTTTCAGGGAGATCTCGAGAGTAGTGAAGTGGGGCGATATGTGAAGAAATATCTTGCGGGTGTAAAAGGAATTCCTGTCGAAGACCGCATTAAGATCCTTCGACTCATTGAAAATATGAGTGGAGGGACCGCCCTGGTGGAATCAATGCACGGGGCTGGATCCCCCCAGACCCAGAAGGTGATGTATGGGAGGCTTGGAAATTTAGAGCAGAAGAAACGCTGGGCCAAAAGACTTGTAGGGATTGAATGAATCTAATCGATCTCGATGACAATTCGGATAGGGTTTCCAATCTTTTTATGGAGATGATTTAATCCTTCATTTACTTCCTCAACTCGAAACCTTTCTGTAATAGAATCTGAAAGATTTAATCTACCACTGGAAACCAGATCAATTACGCTTTGAATTTCTGTTGTGGTTGAACCATAAGACCCAAGAAATGAGAGTTCTTTCCGTACAATTTGAGTGGGTGGTGGAAGAATCACATCCTCAGGTCCAAGTCCAACCACCACTACTCTTCCCCCTACCCTAACACTTTCAATAGCCTGTGCGATCGTTTCTTTAAGGCCAATAAACTCCAAAGCCAAATCAACTCCCATTCCCTTGGTGATCTCTCTAATTTTCTTCACTGGAGAATCTCTGTATGGATTGACCGCTTCATCCGCTCCTACTTTTTTTGCCTTCACTAAAGCCGAATCAATGGTGTCCACAGCAATTACCAATGAGGCGCCACAAATCTTTGCAATTTGAACTCCATGAATTCCCAATCCACCACACCCAAATATTGCAACCTTCTCTCCTGTTTTTAAACCTCCTCTTTTTGTAATCGCATGAAAAGGGGTAGCCACTGCATCGACAACAATCCCCCCTTGATCAAAAGGTATATTGTTAGGCAATCGTAAAAGGTTTTTTGCTGGGATTTTTAAAAATTCTGCAAGTCCCCCGTCAGTATGAATTCCAATGACTTGCCTTGACAAACAGATTTGTGAATTTCCTGAGAGGCAATTGATACATTTCCCGCAGGTTATAAAAGGATTGACTGTAACCCTATCTCCGATCCCCCAACCCTTGACCTCTGACCCCAAGGCAAAGATTACCCCAGAGGGTTCATGACCTAATGTGATGGGCGTGTAAGCCGTCGGAGTCACCCCTTCATATACAATATGAATATCGGACCCGCAGATCCCACAGGCTTTTATACGGACCAGAACCTCTTCTTCCCCTATTTCAGGAATAGAGATTGAATCTATCCTAAGTGGCTCTCTTACCTTATAAAATCGACAGGCTCTCATCCTATTCTTCATCTTCTCTCCCATAGGGCAAAGATATAGGGAGTTATTAAAAACCCATTAAAAGGTTAACAAAAAATCTCCCTCATGTCGATGGAAACTTTCAACTTGAAAAAATTAGATCTGGATGGTATGGATTATATGGCTTAGAAGAAAGAATCTATTATCCACCCAAAGATGGAGGAAAACTAATGCCCAAATTGATCACAGGTGGAATGGGTTTTATTGGATCCCACCTTGCCCGAAAATTGATCAATGAAGGTGAAGAGGTTGTTCTTTTTGACATCTCCCCAGAATCCCGATTGATTCAGCCTATACGAGATCAAGTAAAAATTTTGGTTCTTCTCCTGAAAGTGATCATGGAAAATAGGACATGTTTAAAGGCAAAT
>JBBIRM010000203.1:0-4548 GCA_037441765.1 Deltaproteobacteria bacterium
TTCGTTGACAAGAAAAAACTTAAATGTTAAAAAAATTTAAATAAAAAAGAGATATGAAAGGGGGTATTCCTATATGAAGAAAATGGTTATTACTTTAACAATTTTAGTTGGAATTATTTTCTTCATAACGAGGATGGGCGAAGCACAGGTTAAACCTGGCTGGCCAAAGTCAGTGACGATCGGTGCAGCACCGGTGGGGGGGACCTATTACATCTGGGGGGGTGGATTTGCAAAATTGCTCCACGACAAGATGGGGATTCCTGGAAATGTTGAGGTAACAGGAGGCCCAGTCCACAATACCCAGCTTGTCGACGCAAAGCAACTCGATTTTGGGATGGTTACTGCAGGTCCTGTCTGGGAAGGATGGACAGGAGAGGGTTGGGCAAAAGGCAAGAAACATCAGAATCCACGCGTAATCTTCCCGATGTATGCTACTTACTTTCAGATGTACGCTTTGAAAAAGACAGGAATTAAAACGATACACGACCTCAATGGGAAAAGTGTTGGAGTGGGTCCAGTCGGAGGAACCCCCGCAACATACTGGCCCAAAATCCTTGAAGCGGCAGGGGTAAAACCTGCAAGGTATGTCAATGCAGGTTCTGCGGACCTAAATTCCCAACTTAAAGACGGGATGTTGGATGCCAATGGACAATCGGTTGGACTTCCCTGGGTTATCATTACAGAAATTGAGACCACCCATGAGATAAACCTCCTGCCCATCCCAAAGGCTGATGCAGAAAAATTCATTGCGAAACATCCTCTCTTTGCAACAGGGGTCATACCTAAAGGATATTATAAAAGTAATAAAGATCAGGATATCGAAACGATTACCGTCTGGAATTACATGACCGTTCATAAAGATGCTCCAGAAGACTTTGTTTACGAAGTTGTTAAAAAGACGTTTGAAAATGTGGATATCCTTATAACAGCTCATGCGTCAGCAAAGGAGACGAAACCCGAAGCTATTGTCACCAGCCCAATTCCTCTTCATCCTGGTGCGGTAAGGTATTACAAAGAGAGGGGGATTAAACTTCCAGACAAGCTGATACCAAAATAGAAGAGGGTTTGAGGTTTATATGCCTCATTAGAAAAAGACCTAAGCGGGTGAACCGTCTCAATTATTGTTCACCCGCTTATTTTTTAATAAAGGGAGAGCCTGATGAATGAAGAAAAAGTTGTCGACATAAAAGAAGTGGAACATAAACTTGAAGAGATGCACATCAAAGAAGTTGAAGTATCCACTGGACGTGAATTGAAGGGTTTCTTCTCAACGGGGGTCTTCTTGGTAGGTCTTGCGATGAGTCTTTTTCACATCTATGTGTTAACGATCAGGGCGATTGACCCCTGGTATTTTCGCACGATGCATGTGGTTTTTGCAGGAGTATTGGTCTTTGCACTGGTCCCAGGGTGGAAAAAAGCAGTAAGAGACCGTATCCACTGGATCGACTATTTATTTATTGGGCTTATCATTGCGCCTGCTGTCTACATCTTTATTGAATTTGATGAATGGATTTATCGGGTGGGTGTAGTTCCCAATAAATGGGATTTCTTCTTTTCTCTATTATTTGTCGTAGCTGTCTGGGAGATGGCTAGGAGGGCAACCGGTTGGCCACTGGCAATCTTATCTGCCATTTTTATTCTGTATGGTTATTTCGGGAATTATATGCCAGGTCTATTCTACCATAAAGGATATTCATGGCCAAGAATGATGACCTATCTCTTCAGTTTGGATGGAATTCTTAGCCTGCCTATCTTAGCATCCGCTCATTATATCTTCCTCTTTGTTCTCTTCGGTGCCTTTGTAGAGGCATCTGGAGCGGGAAAGTTCTTCGTTGACTTTGCCCGCTGCGCGGCTGGACGATTGAGGGGAGGCCCTGCAAAGGTATCTATCATCTCCAGTGCCATTATTGGTACTGCTTCTGGTTCATCTGTTGCTAATGTAGTTGTGGATGGAGTCTTTAATATCCCGTTGATGAAGGCGAGTGGCTTTAAACCTCCTATCGCAGGTGCAGTTGAGGCGATGAACTCTACTGGTGGGCAGATTGTGCCTCCTGTTATGGGGGCAGGTGCTTTTCTCATGGCGGAGATTTTAGGAATTCCCTATGCAAAAGTCGCCCTTGCAGCAGTAATCCCTGCCCTGATGTATTATACCGCTGCCTACTGGATGATTGACTTTTATTCCGCCTCCGCAGGGCTGAGGGGAATGAAACGAGAGGAATTACCCATCTTCAGAAAAATCATGGCGGAAAAGGGCTATCTCCTCGTTCCCATCGGAGTCCTTCTCGTTTCACTGATGATATTGATGTACTCCCCTTACCGTTCTGCGATTTATGCTATCATCTCTCTTATTGTTGTGAGCTGGCTGAGTAAGGCAAGCCCCCTCGGACTTAAAAGAACTATTCAAACACTGGCCAATGGGGCAAGAGGATCCATTGAGATCGCCGCCACTTGCGCTGCAGCCGGGATAATTGTTGGCGTCCTCACCCAGACAGGTCTTGGCATGAAATTCGCAATGATCATTATAAATTATTCAGGAGGAAATCTTCTTGTGGCTTTAATCTTCACAATGTTAATAGCCATCATTCTTGGTATGGGAATGCCAACCACTGCAGCCTATGCGATCTCAGCATCTGTTCTTGCTCCTGCATTGATACAGCTTAAAGTGCCAGCCATCGCAGCGCATCTCTTCATCTTTTATTTCGCCTGCCTTTCCGCGCTCACACCTCCAGTGGCATTGGCCTCATTTGCAGCAGCCGCAATCGCCAATGCAAAAACATGGGAAGTCGGATGGCAAGGGATGAGATTTGCGATCGCTGGATTTATCATTCCCTATATGTTCGTTTATGGACCAGCCATGGTACTCCAAGGGACCCCAGCAGAGATTATTCTTGCCATCATCACAGGTCTTTTAGGAACGATGGCACTGGCCGGGTCGGTTCAGGGATGGCTTTTGAAAAATGCCAATCTTTTAGAACGTATCATTCTCCTTGGAGCTGCCATTACCTTAATCAAGCCGGGCTGGGAAACTGACCTTGTTGGCTTTGGCTTGCTCACCATTGTGGCTGGCTATCAATACACAAAATATAAGAAGAAAAGATTATAGCGATGAGAAAAATTTATCGCATTGCTATCATCCCCGGAGACGGGATTGGGAAAGAGGTCATTTCAGAAGGAGTAAAATGTTTAAAAGCCCTTTCTGAAATTGTTGAAACTCTCCAATTTGAATTTCAATTCTTCCCATGGGGAAGTGATTATTTTCTCCAGCATGGCAGGATGATGCCTGAAAATGGTCTTGAAATCCTAAAAGAATTCGATGCCATCTATTTAGGGGCAGTGGGAGATCCGAGAGTTCCTGACGATGTTACCCTTCACGGTCTTCTTTTGCCGATTAAATTTGGGTTTGACCTCTACGTGGGACTTCGGCCTGTGTATCTCTTTCCAGGGGTAGATCCCCCTTTATCCAATATCTCTGAAGGAGAGATTGACATTGTCGTTATCCGGGAGAATACAGAGGGAGAATATTCAAATATTGGAGGGATCGCTGGAATTGAAGAAAGAGAAATGGCGATTCAAGGCGCAATATTCACTCGAAAAGGAATGGAAAGAATCATAAAATTTGCCTTCGAATATGCAAGAGAGAAGGGAAGAAGGAAGGTGACCTCGGTAACCAAATCGAATGCCCAACGATACGGGATGGTCCTTTGGGACAGGATATTTAAAGAGATCTCATCTCGATATCCTGAGATTCAAACCGAATCCAAACTGATCGATGCGGCATGTATGGATGTGGTTAGAAATCCAAAGGGCTATGATGTCATTGTTGCTTCTAACCTTTTTGCTGATATTCTATCCGATCTCACCGCTGCTGTTACGGGTGGGTTGGGACTTGCACCAGGAGCCAGTTTTAATCCAATAGATAAATCATACCCTGGGCTCTTTGACCCTGTCCATGGATCTGCTCCTGATATCGCTGGAAAGGGTCTGGCTAACCCCATCGCTGCCATACTCACAGCCAAAATGATGTTGGACTATCTGGGTGAGAATGAAGCGGCTACTCTCCTCCATCAGGCAGTTAAGAAAAACTTATCTGAGAAAGTGGTCAGAACCATTGACCTCGGTGGTCGGTCAAAAACGAACGAAGTTGGGGATGACATTGTAAGGATAATTCGGTCTATGTAAAAAAGGCATCCGAGGACATCAAGGCTCAAGACTGAAAAACAGTTCAGTAGTTCCGATTGGCCGCTAAATGTGCCTTTCCCTTTCAAACCGAAAACTCGGTCTCACCGCAAAAATAAGGATTCCTCCAAAAACACAGAAAAAGCCTGCCAGATAAAGTCCCCATGAAAAGGAGGCTGTTAAATCCTTGATCCATCCGGTTATCCAGGGAGCAATTATTGAACCTAAAAAATGAATGGTATTGGTCAATCCATATGTTGTCCCGAGAATTTCATAAGGGACGATATCCGGAAGAAGCGAATAGAAGGCAGCCCAGTGTCCCCAGATAAAGAACCCGGCCATGAAAAAGATGAAAATAAATAGATAAAAGTT
>JBBIRM010000204.1:0-4537 GCA_037441765.1 Deltaproteobacteria bacterium
TTTTTATTTTTGACTTAAATCAAGGATTTCACAAAGATAATTGATTATATTTTAAGAAAACAATAAATTTTTTAGTTTAAAGGAGGTAATAATAATGAGAGAAAAAATTGAAAAGGCATTACAGAGCATTCGTCCAGCTCTTCAGATGGATGGTGGGGATGTCGAGTTAGTGGACGTAGTGGAGGGGGTTGTAAAGGTTCGATTAAAAGGAGCATGTGGGGGATGTCCAATGTCCCAAATGACACTAACTCGGGGGGTAGAGCAGGCGATCAAAAAAGCAGTTCCTGAGGTCATGAGAGTAGAAGCGGTTTAAGGGATAAAGGAGTGCCAAGCCATTATCATCGACACATCGATATGCCCTTATCAGATAAATAATCGTTGTAAAAGAAAAAAAGAACTATGTGAACCTTTGACGGAGGGTTGTGTACTCTTTGGGAAAGTTAATATTAAATACTCAAAGGAGGAGGTGAGAGAAATGGATAAAAAGGTCCAGACATTAGATCTTAGGCCTATGCCACCATTTGAGAGACATGATAAAATTTTTCAAATTTGGGGAACATTGCAACCTGGAGAGACATTGAGAATTATAAATGATCATAACCCTAAGCCTCTATATTATCAATTTGAAGCCGAATACAAAGGAAAGTATGAGTGGGAGTATGAACAGGAAGGACCAAAAGATTGGATTGTAAAAATTAAACGAACTTAAAAAAAGGAGGTGTTTAAAATGGCTCAATTAGATCCGATTTTAGAGTTCAGAGAAGATCATAGAAAGGTGAGGGATGGTTTATTGCAGATCATCGATGCACTGAAGGCCAGAAACGTTTCTCAGGCAAATACAATTCTTGGGAATTTGAATACCTTGTTAGGTCCTCACTTTAGGTTTGAGGAGGAGGCCTTATATCCTGCTCTTAGGGTTTTCCTTGGGGAATATGTAGACCAATTGATTTCAGAGCATGATGAGGTTATCAAAACAGCGAAGGCGTGTTTAGAATTATTGGGAAAAGGCAAGTTGACTGACCAGGAGGGAGAGGAGGCAGCCAAAGCTGCCAGGGCACTTCTGGTCCATGTTTCAAATTGTGATGGTCTGGCCATTCTTTCGGAAAGACTCCATGAAGAAGAACTTAACGCTCTGGGGAATAAATTATCAGCTATGAGAGAGGCAGGAGTTTCTTTATTAGAATGGGCTGACAAGATAAGGAAAAGATAGATTACCTCTTATGGAATCTGAATTTAGGGGTTTAGGAATAATCTTTCATAGTGGCTCCTACGATCGACTTTATCATGGGCTTTCGTTATCCCTTGCTGCTTTGTCCTTGGGCAGAGAGGTTAGACTTCTATTTACTTATTGGGCCCTTGAACATTTGAAGAAGGATAAATCTTTTGATTTGTCCATTGACATTGAAAATCAAGGGCATAAAGAAATTTTAAAAAAGAATATTGAGAAAGGACATCTCCTCAACATTAAAGATCTTATACAAGAGGTAAAGAGGATGGGAGGGAAATTATATGCCTGCACCCACTCGATGGGAATTCTAAATATTGCTCGAAATGAGTTGATAGATGAAGTGGATAAAAGTATGGGTTTTACGACTTGGTTAACAGAAACGAGAGATCATCAAATCATTTTTATTTAAGTTGGGTGGGTTATAAATTTAATTTGCCATTTATGACATTAATGCGAAGGTAAGGAATCCAGAAAAAAAAGTAAAAATCTTGGACTCCTTTTTCCCTGCTTACCGCAGGTACAGGATGGCAAATTCTATTTCAAATAGAGATGAAAGAAATTCTTTTAGATGAAAAAAAGTTCATAATTCATTCCACTGTAGACACAGTAGGGTTATTCTGCCCTCTGCCTGTGGTGAGACTTAAACAGGAATTAGAGAAGGTTGGGGTTAATAGTCTCATTGAAATTCTGGCTGATGATCCAGGAGTTATGGAAGATATCCCGGCTTGGTGCAAAGAGACAGGGAATAGGCTTCTTTATTTAAAGAAAAATGAAGATAATATATTTGTGGCTTATGTAATAAAAGAAAGGGAGTGATCTTATGGGAGAAGGGCACCAGTTTAATCAATACAGCCAGAAGGTGATCGATCACTTTACCAATCCAAGAAATGTTGGAGAGATGGAAGACGCCGATGGAATTGGAGAAGTGGGGAATCCTGTGTGCGGGGATATGATGCAGTTATTTATCAAGGTTAAGAATGGAAGGATTGAAGACACAAAATTTAAGACCTTTGGCTGTTGTGCTGCTATTGCAACAAGCAGTATGATTACTGAATTGATTAAGGGGAGGACTTTATCAGAGTTAAAGGAAATTACCAATAAAGTGGTGACCGAAGCCTTGGATGGTTTGCCAAAGGTCAAACTTCACTGCTCGGTTTTGGCTGAAGATGCCTTAAAGGCAGCCTTAAAGGATTATTATCGGAAACAAAAGAAAGAGGGGGAGAATGAGGCGAGTTAATTTTGACCACTTATCCTGTTCACCTTTGCTCCCGGAAGCAAGAGAGGCAATGTTGCCTTTCTTATCCGAAGATATGGGCAATCCTCTGAGCCGCCACTTTTTAGGAGAAAAACCTGCAAAAGCCCTTGAAGAGGCAAGAGCCCATGTGGCCAATCTTTTAGGGGCTTCTACGGAAGAGATTATTTTTACCAGTTGTGGAAGTGAATCGAATAACCTTGCGATAAAAGGGGTTGCTTATTCCTATAAGAAGAAAGGGAAACATATTATTGGCAGTCCTATTGAACATCATTCTGTTATTCATCCCCTTAAAACTCTCGAAAAGCAGGGCTTTGAAATCTCATGGCTAAGGGTTGATTCAAAAGGCAATGTTAATCCTGAAGAAGTTGCTTCCTTAATCAAAAAAGATACAATTTTAATAACAATCACCTCGGCTTCCAATGAGATTGGCACATTAGAACCTATTATAGAAATAGGCGAGATTGCTCGTAGAAATGGGGTAATTTTTCACACCGATGCTGTTGCTTGTGCCGGGCTTATGGAAATTGATGTAAGGAAATTAAATGTTGATCTATTAAGCATCGCTGGTAATGTTTTTTATGGTCCATTGGGGACAGGTGCTTTATATATAAAGAAAGGGATAAGAATTCTGCCTCTTATCGAAGGGGGGATTCAGGAGAAAGGAATTCGCGCAGGCACACCTAATATTGCAGGATTAATAGGGATGGGTGTAGCGGCAAGAATTGCAAAAGAAAAGTTAACCCAAAGGAAAGACTTTCTTATTCATTTAAGGGATTATTTGATCGATGGTGTACTGAATAATATTCCTGATTCTTTTCTGACAGGTGAAAGAAGTAATCGCCTTCCAAACCATGCAAGTTTCTGTATTAAATTTATTGAGGGAGAATCGATCTTGCTCCATCTTAGTTTTTCAGGCATTGCAGGGACCAGTGGTTCCACCTGCTCTTCTGAAGCATTAAAGGTATCACATGTTCTTGAGGCCATAGGAATTGATCCTTTTTGGGCTCAAGGTTCTGTTACCTTCACATTGGGAATAGACAATAGCAGTGAAGACGTGGAGCTTCTTCTAAAAGAATTACCAAAAGCAGTAGATAAATTAAGGTCGTTGTCACCCTTCGGCAGAAGATCGAGGGGGATCGTAAGGGAGTAAATAGGATGGAATGGTTAGTATATCTTCATGTCCTCTCTGTGGTGATCTGGATAGGGGGAGTGGCATTTGTTACTGCAATTGTTTTTCCAGTGTTAATGCGAATGGAAGATTCCATGGCCAAAGTAAGTTTTTTCATTGGGTTTGAGAAGAGGTTTCAACTTCTTGCAAAAGTTTTGGTAATCATTGTAGGTGCCACAGGGGTCATTCTATTTTTTCATAGAGGAGGATTTGGAGGCCTCTCCTCAGAAGAAGCCATGCTTCTTGGCTATAAATTCTTTGTCTGGCTCTTCTATTTTGTTCTTCTTTTCGGTGCTGAAACACGCCTTATGTCAACTCTTGTCTCCCCGAAAACACCCCCTGAGAAGGCTTTCAAGCGATTGTCTCTTTTTCATTGGGTAGTACTGATCTTAAGCCTTCTGGCGATTTTAGCAGGGATTCGAATAGTTAGAGGCTAAAAGATTGATTAGAAAAAAAATATTGGAAGTTTTAACCTGAAATATGAAACCTAAATTAAAAGGAGGTTTGGAAGAGAATGACTCACGAATACTCTGGAAGGTATGCTTCAAAACATCCACCTGGCATAAGGCCAAATGAGCGAATTGCAAAGGCAATCCGAGAAATGTCTCCAGGAGGTGAACTTGCTTGTGGAGTGGCTGAGAGAATTTCAAAAGAGCTAAATGTCAGTATCTCCGAGGTTGGTATCACTGCAGATTTAATGGAGGTAAAGATTAAAAAATGTCAACTTGGTCTTTTTGGTTGGGGAAATAAACCAAACCATGGAAAAGACATCAGTCGGGCTGATTCTGTGTCACAGGATATAGAGATTGCCCTCGAGGAAGTGGTCAAAAATGGCAGAGTCACATGCAGTTCGATTTGGGCGATTGCTGATCGCCTTGGGAGAGAA
>JBBIRM010000205.1:0-4349 GCA_037441765.1 Deltaproteobacteria bacterium
CGGAGAAAATCTTATAGCGGAAACCCATAGATTGCTCCCTGACTACAGAATCCCTCGAGTATTGAAAAGGCTCCCATCTCCTTAGATGAAATCTCTTTATTAAGGCATTTTATTAACCGACCCTTTTATAAGATTTTCGGAGATATCCCTACCCGATTCATATAATTCCCCCCCTTAAGTGAGGGATTACAATATCCTTTGCATGGGTCTCAATCGAATTAAAATCTATTTCAATATCACTCTTTAATCTTGCTTAGTTCTTTCTCATCAATGTGAAAACTGTGCTGATCCGTTGGGAAATCCCCTTTTCTTACATCCTCGATATATGACTGGAAGGCTCTTAACATCAGTTCGCTAAGATTCACATATCGTTTGGCAAATTTGGGTGTGAAGCGGTCAAAAAGACCCAGTAGATCATGTACCACTAAGACCTGACCATCGCAGTAAATCCCTGCACCGATTCCAATGGTTGGGATCTTCAAACGCTCTGTAATCATTCTGGCAATAGGTGCTGGGATTGCTTCGAGAATGACAGAAAAAACTCCTGCCTCCTCAAGAGATAGGGCATCCTCAATGATCTTTTGAGCTGCCTGGGCATCCTTGCCCTGAACCTTGAATCCTCCGAGCATGGAGATGGTTTGAGGGGTCAGACCAATATGGCCCATAACCGGGATCCCTGCCTTGACAATTGCCCTTGCAATCTCCTTGACGCTGGCCCCTCCCTCCAATTTCACACCATCTGCTCCACCTTCTTTCATAAATCTGCCAGCATTGATGATGGCCTCCCGCTCCGAGGTATTAAAAGACATAAATGGCATATCGCCAATGATCAGTGCATACTTTGTTCCTCTGCTTACCGCCTTTGTATGGTGGATCATCTCATCCATGGTGACAGGTAGGGTATTCTCATAACCCAACACTGTCATCCCAACAGAATCGCCCACCAGAATAATATCGATACCTGCCCTATCTTCGAGCAAGGCGGTGGGGTAGTCATAGGCAGTGAGCATTGTAATCTTTTTCCCCTCCTCCTTCATCCTTTGAATATCGACAGGAGTGATTTTTTTGCGATCCATCTTTTCCTCCTGGCATAATGGTAATAACTCGTTAAAGGTCAGCCCTGAAGGGCTGTTTAATAAATTGTTTTTCGATAACTTTAATCAACTCTGTAATCATTCGGTTATAGGGAACAGAGATGCCCAACTTTTCAGCTTCTCGGACGATTGCCCCATTGATGGCATCGATTTCGGTTCGACGTTTGTGATCAAAGTCCTGGCCCATGGATGAGCGGTTTTCCCGTGTGGCTTCTGCCACCCATTTGACTTTCTCAACGGGGTTGCCTTCAATTCGAATCCCTTTTCTTCGGGCAACTTCCATTGCCTCTGTGACGAGTACCTCCATCAGCCTCACGGTTTCAGGATAATCAAGGAGTTGACCATTCTTTAAACCAGTCAGGGCTGTGAGGGCATTGATCCCAACGTTCATAAAGAGTTTCTCCCAGATAAGATCGTGAATATGGGAGGAAACCTCTGTTTCGATACCTGCCTTAATAAACATCTGGGCGATACGATTGACTCTGTCCGTTATTTGATGATCCCGTTCACCGATATAGGTCTTTCCCCATCCTGCATGACGGATATGGCCAGGCCTAATCAATGTTGATCCATGACCTGTGATTCCTAAGATCACCTTTTTGGGGTCTATCTTTTTACAGATGGCCTCCTCGTTTCCAAGACCATTCTGTAGGGTAAGATAGATTGTATCTTCCTTTTCAAGAACCAGAGAATCCAAGACCGCTCTTTCAGTATCATAGGTTTTGACAAAAAAGATGACAAGGTCTGCTTTACCTACAGACCTCACATCAGAAGTTGCCTTCATAGGTATGGTCTGGACCTTTCCTCTCTCCTCGAGGGTGAGGCCCTCTGAACAGATCTTTTCGACCTGTCCCTCTCTATAGCCCACCAGCCATAGATCCTCTTTTGCGAGGGTGAGAAGTCCTCCAAAAAGACTCCCCATGGCTCCTGGACCAATCATCGCTATTTTCATATTTGTCCTTCGATTTTAATCAAAAAAAGGTTAACAGAAGAGCGTTTAAAAATCAATCTATCTGTCAAGAGATCAGAACGAGAGTTCTGAAAAAGTCGTAGAAAGACTGGTGATGTGGGGTTTCAAACCCTTCGAATTCATCTCCACCCCACCTCCCCAGTCTAAAAATCCTTTTTTAAATACTTTTTCAAAACTCTCAGAACATTTGAACGATGAGCATGAGGGTGAGAAAGATCATCCCAATAGATGTGATCCATGCAATGATATTAAAGATTGGACCATTGGTATGGGTCATCATCAGCTTTTTATCATTGATAAGGAGGAGAATGAAGATAAGAATGAAGGGAAGGACAATTCCATTTATGACCTGAGAAAAATACATGATTGGGATGAGGGGGACCTCAGGATAGAGGATGATCCCTGCCCCGAGGAAGATGATCAAGGTATAGATCCCATAGAACTGGGGGGCCTCTACAAACTTTTTATCGATCCCCACTTCCCAACCCAATCCCTCACAGATGAGATAGGTTGTGGAGAGAGGGAGGATTGAAGCAGCAAAAAGTGATGCATTGACCAGACCAAAGGCAAACAGATATGTACAATACTTTCCCGCCAGGGGGTCGAGAGAGAGGGCTACATCCTTTGCTGTTTCGACCTTCACGCCGTGTTTGAAAAGGGTTTCAGCACAGACAAGAATGATAAAGAAGGCAACGATGTGAACCACCACTGAGCCCATGATCACATCAAATCGTGCATACCGATACTCTTCGACCTTAATTCCTTTCTCAACGATTGAAGCCTGAAGGTAGAACTGCATCCATGGAGCAATGGTTGTTCCTACAAGTCCGATCACCATGGCCATCTCGGAGGGCCTCATTTCAAATCTTGGTTTTAAAAACTGATCGATCACATGGTTCCAATCGGGCTTAACGATAATCCCTGTGATGATATAGGAGATATAGAAAACACAGGCAACCAGGAATGCCTTTTCCACAGATTTATAAGTCCCCTTGACCACCATCCACCAGACCAGAAATGCGCTGATAGGGATTGAAATCCATTTATTCACTCCAAAGATCTCCATGCCTGCCGCAACCCCGGCAAAGTTTGAGATGGCATTGCCCATATTGGTTAGGAACATTCCAATCATGAGATAGAATGTGATCTTGGCACCAAATTTCTCGCGAATAAGGTCTGAAAGCCCTTTCCCAGTTACCACCCCCATTCGAGCACACATCTCCTGGACAACGATGAGAACGATCATGATGGGGATAAGGGACCATATCAACTTCAATCCATACTCCGCTCCTGCTAAGGAGTAGGTGGTGATCCCACCTGCATCGTTATCCACATTGGAGGTGATAATCCCAGGGCCCATAAGAATAAAGAAGAGACTTACCGTCCTCCAAAGAGAACGCTTTGAAGTGGAAATCAATTTTACATTCATGAGGAGTTGATCACCACCTGATAGAAAGAATCTCCAATCTCCAAATTCCGATCACAAAGATGGCTAAGAAAATAACTTCTTTAAATCCCTTTAACCTCCCCTGCCTTGGAGAGGGCTTTACTAAAGGGAGTTGTATAAAGGAAATCCCCTTAAATTATTAAGGGCAAATGTCCCTTTTATTATTAAAGAGGGAGTTTTATGGTTCGGGCGTGACGTAGATGTCATGAAATTTTGCTCGGGTATTTATGATTGAATATTGGGATTTAACATTACCCTGCATTAGGTGCTAATACATCTAAGACGCTTCGCCAGCCGATCACTCCTTTGAGACGACCTTTCTCATCCACCACAGGCAGGGCTCTGAATCCATACTTTGCAAAAGCCTCCACCACTTCATTCTGATCCGCATCCAATTTCACACTTACAACTCTTGAAGGAGAGATTTCGGAAAGGGTCTGATTTGAATGGGAGGTGAGCAGGTCACGGATGCTTACCACCCCGCGAAGCTCCTCTTCCTCATCCACAACAAAGATATAATCCATGATGTCCAGATTAGGTGCTTCAGCCTTCAATCGTGAGATTGCTGTTTCTACTGACACCCCTGGGTTCAGGCTGAGATAGGCGGTTGTCATCAAGCCACCTGCTGTCTCTTCGGAGTGGATGAGGAGTTTTCGAAGATCCTCAGCCTTTTCCTTCTCCATTCCCTCAAGGATCTCCTTGGCCCTCTCTTTAGGGAGATCGGCCAGAAGATCGGCTGCCTCACTGGCAGACATCTCCTCAACAATATCCGAGGCCATTTCAACAGGAATCTCTTCGATCAGTGATTTCTGAATGTTAGGGTCCATCTCCTGAAGTG
>JBBIRM010000206.1:0-4332 GCA_037441765.1 Deltaproteobacteria bacterium
CCATTTTCCTGAGCGGTAAGTGCTGCAGATGTCCCTGCACCTCCCCCTCCTATAATAAGCACATCGGTCTCATAAGCAACCTTACTGAGATCGATCCGATCAGGGTTGACCCGGCTTCGAGCCTCTAATAGATCGACAATCTCAGGAGAAATGGCATAACCCTTATTGGGACCCACACGGATCTCCCTCCTCGCCCCTTCCTTGAAATCGGGGTGATATTTCCTCAATCGTTCTTCCCTCTCTTTTAAAGAGAGCATGGGGAACTCTTCGCCCCTTCTTTTCTTTTCAACCCTCATGCTCCGTGTGGCCTCAACCTTCTTGATTAGTTGTTTTAATTCCGCTGTATAAGGCATCTTCCTCTCCTTATCCCAGGGCATAGAGTTAAAAAATCATTTCTCCCTATACCCTTTGCACTACGCACGCCTCTTTTTTAAAGAAAGGTTTTGTCTTTTGGAACCCAATCTTCGTCTGCCTGTTCGGGTTCAATCTCCCTTTCGTTATAAAGATTCTTTAACGTCTCTTCATCGGTATCCATCAGCCCTCGAAGCATCTGTTCGAATCTTCCCTTCTCGACCTCTTTGACCATTGAAGCAAGATGGTCGGCCTTGGGGGCAATGTATTTTCCATAGAGCCGCCTCCCTAAAATGGCAATATTATATTGACAGATCTCTGCAGGACATCTGGCCGTACAGAGCCCGCACATCACACAATCAAAAGAGAGTTCTGCCAGTCTTGTTATATCCCCCCTCATGGCGGCAGCAATGTAGTCCATCACCTCAATATCCATGGGACAGGACTTTGTGCAGGTATTGCACTGAAGACATCTTAAGAGTTCAGGATAGGCCTTCACCAAAGTCTCGATCGTTGGTTTTACCTTCTCGATATCGTAGACGCTTTTGGTTGCTGGGAAGAAGGGAATTTGGGTGAGATACATATTGGGTTGAACTACAGTTTGGCAGGCCAACCCCACCTCAATCTTGTAACTTCCTGCAAATCGATAGACTGTTCCACAGGCCCCGCAGATTCCTCCTCGACACCCACAACCTCTAATCAACTGATATCCTGCATATTCCATTGCCTTTTGAATTGTCAGGGAAGAAGGAACATCATATCGCTTTCCCATGATGAAGATGGGAACCAAATCCTCCCTCTTAACCTCCTGTGTTTCCATTGATGCCTCCAAATTCTCGATACCTTATAAATCCGAAATTTGAATATCGAAACTCGAAACAAATCCAAAATTTAAATGTCCAGATATTATAAATGGTAAATCCTACACTCTGGTATTTTGGTTATTCGGGATTGTTTCGGATTTCGTGTTTCGAGTTTCATTTATTAAATTGCTCCTGATTCGATCTTCAATTCATCCTCCTTAAATGAGGCTACAGGTGGCGTCTCATTTACATCCCTGCCGGGAACATAATTAAACATCTTCTGAATCCTCTGCCCTACGCTACGAAATAGGGTAGCAACGGGTAATCTGCTCGGGCAGGCGCTGTCACACAGCCCACATCCTATGCAAGAAGTGACCATATGCGACATTCTAATAAGGTGGAAGATAAGTGTATCTGTAGGCATTCGAATCCCACCCTTTCTATCTGCCCATCTGAGGAATTGATCACCATCATGTTCAAAGATCGCTGTTCTGAAAACACATTCCTTACAATAGCAAATGGGACAAGCGACCATGCAGTTGTGGCAACGAATACAGGTAGAGAACCGGTCTAAAAAAATCTTGAGGTCTTTGACAATGTCTTTGAATTCTTGAAAAAGGGCATCACGCCTCTTTATCCTCTCCCCGATCAGATTATCCAGCACCTCTGGCTTCGATGCCGAACCAGTTTCAGAAAGATTAAAAATCCCTTTATCTTCGATCTCCTTGGCCAGGGAATCCTTTATTTCAATACCGATCTCCTGGTCTGTCTTATAACCAAATAACCTGATATTAATATCTGCCTGGGCAACCGGGTATTCACACATCTGACAGGCCGTGCGGAAAGAATACCCTGGGGGCGAAGCCATTTCCCCCTTCTCCATTCCCCTTAGCAAATCCATTATAAGGGAATTTCCGCCTTTGCCTTCTTGAACCATCTTACTATAATCGGGAACTTCGAATGTCCCTGGGCAATCTATCCCAATGAGGTAGAGGTGATCCAACTTGACCTGCAGGAATTTAGCCAGTTCCACCGTCGCCCTTATCTCACATGCCTTCAATACAACAGCGACTTTCTTCCCTAAATTTTTGATACTGAGATTGGAGACCACCCTTGCAGATTGAACTGGCATCGTGGGTGAAAGGATACACCCCCCGGTTAGTTTTTCCGGGTCCCTTATTAAAGTCTGAACATATCCATCCTGAGAAGGAAGGAGTTTAGGTATCATAATCGCTTCCACCACTTCTTCCTTTAAAAAGGATCTTAAAAGGCCAAGGACTGTCTCCTCTGTTCTTCCGCCCTCCACTTTCATAACCGCCTTCTTAGCCATCTTCGGCAAATCTCCTTTCACAGTTCTTATTACGCATTCCAGAGTTGTTTCATTGGATTGGGACCCATCTTCCTTAATTCCTCAACCATCTTGGTCACTGTATCTGCAAATAGTTTTCCCTCACTGGCGCTGATCCATCGGAGCCAGATTCGATCCTCTGTAAACCCTAACTCGTTGAGGATCCCTTTGAGGATCGCCACCCTTCTTCGAGCTTTATAATTACCTGTCTGGTAATGGCAATCCCCTGGATGGCAACCTCCAATCAAAACCCCATCAGCCCCATCAATCAGGGCCTTCAGCACATAAATTGAATCCACCGCCCCAGAACACATCAGATGGATGATGCGGATGTTTGGCGGATATTGCTGACGGGTTGTTCCAGCCAGGTCTGCTCCAGTATAGGTACACCAATGACAGAGAAAAGCCACAATTCTTGGTTCAAATTCAGCCATGATTTCCTCCTATTTCAGAATTCGCATAGGACATAGGGTTGATGTAATTGTCTTCTAAAAATCTTCCATCCCTTCTGCCATTCTCTATTTCCTCTGCGCTTTGCATTTTCTTAGTCGATTGCTGCATTGATCACTGCCAGATTCAATTCCTTTTCAAAGTTTCTCTGCTGTGAGGCTGCATTCCGACAGGCCACAACGCAGGACCCACACCCCTGGCAGAGGCTCCCAATGACCTCAGCCTTTCCTTCCTCTTCGTTTATAACCCTGGCCCCATAGGGGCAAACTGTAACACAGAGACCGCATCCACAGCAGAGCCTCTTAATCACATAGGCCTGATAAGGTTTCTCCTCAATCGTCTCTTTGGATAAAATGGCACTTGCCCGTGCTGCTGCAGCGTTCCCTTGAGAGATTACATCCTCCATAAAATTTGGCGAATGGCAGAGGCCACAGAAGAACTTCCCCCTGTCCACCGAATCAAGAGGGGCAGATTTGGGGTTTGCCTCTAAGAAGAATCCATCCGCATTTAGTTCAACATCAAAAATCTTGGCCAGGGCCTTGTTCTCATTTGGTTCAATCCCAGTACTAAGTACCAAGTAATCTGCAAGAATAGAGACTCGACTCCCCATCGCAGGGTCAAATAGCGATACCTGAAGGTTCCCATCACCCTGGGTCACCTTTGGCCTATTATCCAAATCGTATCGAATGAATATGATACCCTTGCTTCGAGCTTCGTAATAATAGGTTTCATAAAATCCATAGGTCCTTATGTCTCGGTAAAGGATATAAATATTGATATGGGGATACCGTTCCTTTAATTTAAGTCCATTTTTGATGGCATGACCACAACAGACTCGACTGCAATAGGGATGCTCATCGTCTCTCGAACCGACGCACTGGATCATAACCAAGGACCTAACACCTTCTAACCCTTCATCTCCCAAATGAATCATCTTCTCCAATTGTCGTTGGGTAATCACCCGCCGATCCTCTCCATAGAGATATCCTTTAGGCACCACTTCCCTTCCACCTGTGGCAATGATCAGGGCCCCATGATCAAGAATCTTATCCTCCCCTTGATGTCGAATCCTCGTTCGATAATGACCGTCATGTTTTTCAAAACCAACCACTTCCGCTCCTAAAAAGAGATGGATGGAGGGATGGTTCTCGATCTTTGTCACAAGTTCATTTAAAAGGGCCTGAGGGTTTGACCCTTTTAAGGTGTAGAAGGAATTTCTTATGTTTCCTCCTAACGCTCCGTCTTTTTCAATCAAATAGACCTCATATCCCTGATGGGCCAGTTGGAGGGAGGCTGTCATCCCTGCAAGGCCTCCCCCAACAATCAATCCCTTTGGAATGACTTTCACCCTTTGTTTTCTAATGGGTTGAATTCTCCTTG
>JBBIRM010000207.1:0-4310 GCA_037441765.1 Deltaproteobacteria bacterium
CTATAAGATTTTCTCCGACATCCCTACCCGATTCCCCGGATGAGTGAGGTGTTACCCCCCTCTTTATTTTAATCTCAACTTTTTTTGTAATATATTATAGAACATTTCACTTGCCTTAGAAAATAGCCCTTTCATCTATCCATCCCTTACACAATTTGATTTTAGATGTTTGGAATGTTAGGATTGGTAAAAAAATAGCCTTTCAAAAAGGGAAACGGGTTTTGGGGTTTTTTGAAAAATTAAAAAAAGGCCTTTCAAAAACACACCAGGGTTTTATAGAGAAGATTGACCGTCTACTGCTCGGAAAGAAGACGATCGATCAAGACCTATTAGAAGAGTTCGAAGCAATTCTTTTCGAAGCAGATCTCGGAGTAAAGACCACCAATCAACTGATTGAGAGGGTTCAACAAAGCCTAAAAAGGGGAGATCTTCAGGATCCAGAGAAGATAAAAGACTTTCTTAAACAAGAGATCTTCACCATTCTCAAAAAAGGTGAGAGACCTCTCATCATCAATTCCTTTGAGGCAAAGCCTTTTGTCGTGATGGTTGTAGGGGTGAACGGGGGAGGGAAAACGACAACCATTGGAAAGATAGCCTATCAATATTCCTCCCAGGGAAAGAAGGTTCTAATTGGAGCAGCAGATACCTTTAGGGCAGCTGCAGTAGAGCAGATAGAGATTTTGGCAAACCGAGCCAAAGCAGACCTGATCAAACAATCGAAAGGGTCGGATCCATCGGCTGTAGCCTTTGATTCGATCCATGCCGCCAAGGCCAGAGGTGTTGATATCATCTTTATTGATACTGCAGGAAGGCTTCACACGAAAGTGAATCTTATGGAAGAACTAAAGAAGATAAAAAGGATTATAGGTAGAGAACACCCCGGGGCTCCCCATGAGGTTCTTCTCGTCCTCGATGCAACCACTGGCCAAAATGCGATCTCTCAGGCCAGACTCTTTCACGAAGCCATCGGGGTGACTGGAATTGCCTTAACCAAGCTGGACGGCACAGCAAAAGGAGGAATCATTGTTGGAATTACCGAGGAACTCAACATTCCAATCCGTTATATTGGCGTTGGGGAAGGAATGGATGACTTGAGAGAATTCAATGCCACTGAATTTGTGCAAGCCCTTTTTTAAAAATGTTTATAAATAAATTTGGCCTGAAGAAAGATGAAACCCGAAAGAGAGATTAAACCCTTTGCCCTGACCGGTCTCATAAAGGCCTTTATATTTCTCCTATTTATTTCCAATTTTGGATTCCCCCAATTTTGTCTCAGCGAAGATATCAAATTTCACTCCCCTTTGGAAAGGGCAGTTTTTTATGAGATCAACCGGGCTCGAACAGAACCAAAGGGCTATGCTTCTTTTCTCGAAAAATGGAAGCCCTATTATGACGGCACCCTTATCAAATTCCCGGGTGAAGTTCCCATTGAAACGAAAGAGGGATGGAAAGGAGTTGAGGAAGCGATTTTATTTCTCCAATCCATCCAACCAATACCACCTCTTACCCTATCCAAAGGTATGTCTTTGGGGGCAAAAGACCATTTAAGGGATCTCAGCCACTCGGGGAAGATAAGTCATACAGGGAGCGATGGAAGCCAGCCCTGGGATCGAATAAGTCGGTATGGCATTTGGAAGAAACCGGTTGGTGAAAATATTTCCTTCGGTCCTTATCATGCTCAACATATCGTCATAGGGCTAATTATAGATGATGGGGTGCCAGGAAGGGGACACAGGAAAAATATCTTCAATCATCTCTTTCGCACCATGGGGATAGCCTGCTATCAGCAAGCTCATTACAGGACAATATGCGTCATCACATTTGCGGGAGGATATGTAGAGAAAAAATAAGGCGATTTTATGGAAGGACTATCTTTTCAATAGCCTTGATGCGAGCTTCCAGGGCATTTAATCTCTTCTCCAGATCGGAATAAGAAATTTTTATCATCGAACCTAATTCCTCCTTAACTCCTTCAAAGCCTTCTTTAATCTTTTGGTCAAATAGGGAAAAACCCTCAATGCCCTTCTTCATCTGTTCTTGGAGCGTCTCAACCCTCTCTCTCAATTGATCGAAATTTACTTTTGCCCCTTCCCTTACGGAGTCAATCTTTAACAAACTTTCTTCTTTCATCCTCTCAATCATTGAACCCATCTCTTCTCTTGACTTATAAAGAGCAGAATCCAACTCATCTTTTAGGGATTCAAGTTTTAAACCAACCTCCTCCTTCACTCGTTTAGATTCTGCTTTTGCCTCTTCAATGACCCTCTGAAAAAAAGGCTCAAAATTCAAGTTCGTTTGATTAAAGAAGGTCTGAATCCCTTTGCCGAGTTTCTCAAACTCCTCTTGAATATCTTTCTTTAAGGGATCGATATCCGTCTTAACCTCCTTCCTTACCCTCTCGATCTCCCCTTTAATCTCCTCCAGTCCTTTGAGGATAAGGCTTTTACTTTCTTCAGTTAATTTTCGAAAATTTGCCTTGGCCTCCTGCCTAATTTTTTCCACATCATCTTTTAAGGCAAGGCTGAAAAGTCTTTTTTCTAAAAAATCTTTTATTTCTTGATTCATTAAAATCCCCTCCTTTAAGATTAATGAGCAAAATATCACATAACCCCTTTGATATCAATCTTTTTCCTTTAGGCTCCACTATCTATTCGAGTGCCATTATAGATCAGAAAGATTTGAAGGATTTTTCTAAAAACAGGATCCCTGAAAATCCATCTATGGGATATTTAATTTTGGGGAAATGATTTAATCTTTTAAAAATCCCTCGGATTTTATCTTCCCAGAATCATCAAATTCGACATAGTATACAAAAGGGGTCCGAATGCCGGGGAGAAGAAACCTCAGATCCATGAACTCCACACGGTGTCTTCCATCCTTTGAATCGATGGACTTCACCACTGGAAATCGAGCAAACCAGTAGTAAAACTTTACGCCCTCTGTTAAAAGGGCTCTATCAACCCAAGGCGAGTCCGGAAGTTTTTGATAGGACTTATAATGAACCTTTCCAGGAGGTTGATAAAGGTTTCTTAATCTTTCGAAGTATAAGGAAAAAATAGATCGAGTTTCTTCTTTTTGTCTTGGAAACCGAGGAGGTTCTTTCAAATTGAGATCGACAAATCCCTGATATACCTTTTCTCTGGTTTCAACATAATTGGCCCATCGATATGGAGAAAGAGGCTGTGGAATCGAGGCGATCTGGATCACTTCTTCATTCAAATTTTTACTAAAAGTTTTGGTAAGTTCTATCGCTCTATTGTGCTGGAGCCAACAAAAGAATACGTAAAGCATGAGAACAACCAAGGAGGTCCTGCAGAACCATTTCGCTTTATACTTCCAAAAAAGACCGAACAAGAATGGAATAAAAATAATCCCAGAGAAAAACAAATCGATGATAAAAACGAGATCCCATGAAAACCGATATTCAAGAAAAGGTGACAGGATCATAGTTCCATAGGAGGTAAGGAGATCGAGGATGACATGACTGACCAACACCGGAAGACAGATTTTATAAAACCTCCAGAAATGGGACCGTTTCGATATCTTGACAAAGAGCCAACTGAAAAAAAGGCCATAAAAAGGGATCAGCAGAAGGGAGTGGGTAAAATCGCGATGATACTCAAGATAGAATTGACTGTTAAAGAGGCCAAGAACAAAATCAGAATCAGGGAAAAACCCCATTGTGAGTCCTGTAATGGTTCCCCATTTTTCAAGTTTTTCATCCTGAATGGCTTTGGCAATGACCGCACCAGCAAGTGTGTGAGTGATGGTGTCCATAAAATTCATCATAACTTCAAAGAAAGTGGAAAGCAAACTGAGGAGGGGTTCGCTTGTGGTTTAAAAAGTTATAAATACTTCTTAAACCAATCGACTGTCAGTTCAATGGCACGTTGTCTATGGTCTGGATGGAGCAAACGATGGTCTGCCCCTCCAATGATATGGATTTCTTTGGGTTCCCCTAAATGAGTGAAGATCCTTAATGCCTGCTCAACAGAGACAAGTTCATCCTTTTCCCCGTGAATGAGAAGAACATTTGAAACTTTTGGTAAGAGAGGCAACAATTGGTGTTTCGGTAAATCTTCAAAAAAGGCCTTTGGAGGTAGGGGATAGGTTTCATCCTCTCTTTTTGAACCGAGATCATCCATATGGAGAGGGGTAGCCCAGGCCACAATTGCTCCAATCCCTTTGTCCATAGAGGCCTTCATCAGAGAAAGGAAACCCCCGAGACTGGAGCCGAGCAGACCAACCCGAATCCTCGCATTGAAAAAGGATCTTAGAACCCAAATGTCTGAAGTGAGATCCATCATCTT
>JBBIRM010000208.1:0-4298 GCA_037441765.1 Deltaproteobacteria bacterium
ATCCAGGATTGGAGTCAAAAATCATCCTGGCTGTCCAGTTATTCGTATTCGAATCCCCGATATCAAATCTCCAGATCCGACCACCTGTATCCCCTACATAAAGACGATCAATCTTTCCATTTCCATCTGTGTCAACTCGTGCGATTTCACTCGGGATACAATATTTCATCGAAGAATTCTTGGCATAAGAATAACTCCAGATAAGATTTCCAGTAAAGACGTCCATTACATAGACCGCTCTTCCTCTCGAATCATTTGCTGTTACAGGGAGATTATCTTGATTTTCATCATATCCTCCACCCACAATGGCCACCCACTTTTCTCCCGACCCGTATTTGATATTAACAATCTGAGGAGTACTCCAGGTTTGTCCGAGTTCATTATAACCTGTTTTAGAGGGGTTGACCTCCCATAACCATTTGGGTGCTATGGGATCAGTAATATCCAATGCGATATATCGATTCCCTCCTCTCCTCTGCCCAAAGATTAGAATCGCTTTAGTTAAATTACCGTTATTATCCTTTTCGATATATGCTTTTGGAGAACCATCTACAAAAAATTCAATAACTTCACCATTGAGATTTTTTAGTTTGGGTAATAAGTTTGGAGGGATGAAGGCCCATAGTTCTTCCCCAGTGGCATCATCAAAAGCATGTAACATCCCATCGTTAGCCCCGGCATAGATTACAGATCTGGTTCCATAATGAATGATAAATGGTCTCGAATGGATAAAGGCTCCAAGAATCCAATCTCTTTTCTCATTTGTAATGCCATTCCCATTTTCATCATAAGCATCTAATCCATGGATGAAATTGATAATCTTATCTCTTCCTGCAGAATCGTTATTAGCCAAACCCAATATCCCCGGGGTTATCTCGCTATTCGATAGAACGAAGGCGTTGGAAGAGTCGGTCAAATTATTGCTCATCCCTAAAAAGGTATAAATGTTCCTAAGTGACGTTCTCCTCAAAAGAACTTCTCCCACTCCTCCCTTCGCAACATCTTCTCCATCAGATTCTGTGCTCCAATAAGATTTTGCAGTATCTTTAATTTTAATCCTCTTTTCTTCAAAGGTCATTGCAGGTTGTCCGGTCGCATCGAGAATATCTCCCACCTTTATCTCTCCGGAATTTTCAGTCGAAATTCCGAACTTCTTAATGTTTCCCTTCCAGAAGCTTTTTTTGGTCGGTTTAAACATCGCTAAATACATTCGATTTCCCGAACTTGTACTTTCCATTTGGCTGATGGGAACCACCGGTGCAACATAGGATACCGATTTTGCGAGGATCTCATCGATGATCTTTTGAAAGGCAATAATAAAACTTTGGGCATTATGACAATAAAAATATTTCCCCCCTCCATGCTTGGCAGTCCTCTCTAATAGAGGAGAACTTACGGTAAAACCAATGGTATAGGTAATGATGTTCTGTTTGCCCTTCAGGTTTGGATTAAAATCATTTTCATAAAGATATTTGGCCACATCATCCAGGTAGTCCGATCCTTCATACTCATAATAGACTTCGTTTTTTCCACCTGGTTCTCTTCCATCACCATCTCTGTCACCGATAGCACTTGCGAGAATTGGGTTTCTATCCATTGTGGATTCGCCATCGGTGATAATGATCACATAATTCTTTTGACAATAATATTGGAGTGGTGATGTATATGTGACGCCAGAATTAAAATAACTGTTTGCCCCTTTAAAATAGAGTCCTGCTTCGTATAAGGTTTCCGCTAAAGGTGTCCAGGTTTCGGCTTGAAGACTACCGATCGCAGAATGAAGGTCTGCACGATTTTGAGGAGTCATATCCTTAATTTCTCTTAATAAGCGTCCCCCTTCACTATAATTGAATATCATTGCTCCAAACCGAACACCATCTGTGGTGTTAATGTAACTTTGAATAATCCCCTTTGCGAGTCCTAATTTGGGTCGGTCTCCAGGTCCTCCTGTGGCTTGGAGATAATTAACGTAATTCCCGGTAGCAAGATAAACTTTACTTCCACCACAGGTAGAGCTTGAAAAAACGATTTTACCATTATAGAAATGTTCATTTTGAAGTGCTGTTCTTACACTCTCGCAAGCAATCTCATCAATAGAATCCCTATAGAGAGTCCATGTCTTTGTAGATGTCTTATAATAATATACCTTTTCTGGATATTCGGTAATCACAAAAGGATAAGTATAGGTTTTATCATACTCCACCCCAGGGATTTTTTCGTTCATGCTTCCAGAATTGTCAAAAATGATTAATATATTTGGCGGGACTTCGGCATTTGAAACAACATAAAGATCTGTATCTAAAGGAAAAGCTTTAGAAAAAGGATTTAAAAGAATTAATAATAAAGAAATGGCTAAATAACTAATCTTTTTCATAAAATCAATTCCCTCCTTGCATCGTAGGAACAAGTCTCACCACTTTTTGTTGAATGACACAAGTAGACTTGATAGGATTTAATTCCATTTGATCCTGACCTGTGGATTCAATTAAATAATGTCTGAATTCATAATTTCCGGTTGCGCTAAACCCCAATCCTCTTGGAGGCCCTGCTTGGTTAGGATTATAAGTGATTGTAACCTTGGCATTAGTTGGGTTTAAGTTATTTGGGTCAGAAAAAGGGTTGTATTGATTGTTGACATACTTTCCAGGTAAATCAAAATTGTTAATATTTGCTACAGTTACCTGAACCCCACTATCCGCTGAATAAAAGGCATCGGTGGTTCCTCTTTTGTTTCCGGACATCTTAATTTCAAAGGTGGATGTAAAGGTTGAGGCAAGACCTAAAAGGGTGAGAACAATGATCATAATGAGCGCAATGACCAGGGCCACACCTGATTGTTCTTTTAAAATAAGATTATTAATCTTTCTCATTCCATTACCTCCGTTGAGGGGAATTTAAAGAAATTACTATCTAAGCAATTCATCTTAAACAAAGGTTCCTTAATGTAACCGTTGAGACAAGCGTTCTTGGAGAAATGGTTTTCTCGATATCTGGATTAGTAGGAGATGGTCTTGCCCTCAATAAAACCCTAACTGCTAAGACCTTCCTCGTTCCAACATCGCCTGCAGAAATAAAATCTGAATCATTTACAACTCCGTCTCCGTTCCAATCATCCACAGCACCATTTTCATCTCCATCAACTCCATAGGCAAATTGGAGGGAGTCTACATTCTCCAATAAAACTTCCTGAGGACCTGCTACATTATTGACCGTCAATTGTCTCATCAGTCGAGATTGAGGCTCATCAAACCAGTAAAAGACGGTATGACGCTGGAATTGGGCAGTGGCTGTATCGTAATATTCATAATTAATGGTGATTGAATTGTTTTTTGGAGGATATACAATATAATCATAATTGGGAGGGAATGTAGTATTAATTACAATAGGGGAACTCTCATCATCGTATCCCGCCATCCTGATATCCCTCAAGAGTATTTCCATAGCATTTCTTACACTCTGCTGGACTTCGACAACCTGGTCTTGGACAGTGTAGGCCTTTGTCTGGGCAACAAAAAGACGGTAAATACCTCCGACAACAAGTCCAAAGATCACCAGAGCGATCATTAACTCTATAATTGTGATGCCTTTACCATTGAAAAGACCGTGATCTTTCATACTATCTCCTTAAAGGGAAATGACGGAACGAAGTGTGATGGAATGATTGATCCTATCATTCCAGGTAATGGTTATAGTTACCAGTCTAATATTTCCGTTAGTTTCGACATTCCAGTTTCTTGTATAATTAATTCCTGTTGCACCTGTTCTCTGGTCTGAACCTTGACCTTCTGGGATATCCCCTAAGGGTGGGGCTTGAGGGCGAAGTGCCCTGAATTCTTCAAGTTTATCCTGAGCAAATGTTGCAGCCTCTGTAATATGACCTCCAAAAGAATTATTCTTTGTAGTTATAGACATCAACCCTGCAAGGGCCAGTAAAGAGATGGCCATGATAACAAGTGAGATAAGCATTTCGATTAGTGTAAAACCTTTTGATTTATTTAATATTTTCAAAATTTCACCTCCAATTTTTTACCTATTTTTTAAATTAGCAAAACCTATACCAAAAATTTTTGCCAATTTTGGCTTAAATTAGGAGGAAAGGAGTTAGTTAAATTTATCTATGATTTTAGTAAGTTATGGAAATTAAGGTTTGTGTTTTAAATAGAAGGAAGGGTTTTTAAAGGAATAAAAATATGAAAAATATGAAGGTTTTTGACAAAATGGCAAAGAATCTTTTTAATTTTAATCCTCTTCGATTCCATACTCTTTAATCTTATAAAGTAGGGCTCGATGGCTTATCT
>JBBIRM010000209.1:0-4283 GCA_037441765.1 Deltaproteobacteria bacterium
TAAAATTGGCTGCTTGACCAATTCATAGCCGCCAAAAAGGTGCAAAACTAGAGTATTTAACCTATTTATTGACTAAATTTTAGAAACTAAGTAATTAAAATCACATACCTTATTCGAAATAAGAAATGAAAACAAATGAGGGAAGGGACAAGCCCTTGCCCTACGTTTGAGATTCGTTTAATTTCTCGTAGGGCAAGCCCTTGTGGCTTGCCGAACCCTCAATGTAGGGCAAGCCCTTGTGGCTTGCCAAACCCTAATTAAGATTTCGTTTATTTAATGCTCCCATTATTAACTTCTTGGTGCCCGCATTCGAAGTGATTGAAACCCTACCTCCCCAGTCTTTGAGGGACTTTTTCAGAACTCTCAATCAATTTAATTGACAGGTTAAAATCTATCGGTCATAATTAAAAAAAATAAATAGCTAGGGGAGCTCATTAGGGCTGAGAGTCTCTACCCCAATCGGGGTAGGGAGACCCTTTGAACCTGTTTGGGTAATTCCAGCGTAGGGAAGCGGAGAATTAATTGGAAAGCCGTAATACCTTCTTTGGAATTACGGCTTTTTGATTTTTAAAAACCATTTGGGAGGGTAAAGGTGCTTGACGAAAAGATAATTACACAGGCAATTGTTGAACGGTATTTTCAAAAACTGAGAGAAAACCTTTCGGTCGATGTGGCAGTGGTGGGAGGAGGACCATCAGGCTTAGTCTGCTCCTACTTTATTGCCAAAAGGGGATTTAAAGTAGTCCTCTTTGAAAGAAAGCTCTCCCTCGGAGGAGGAATGTGGGGTGGAGGGATGATGTTTAACGAAATCGTTGTCCAGAAAGAAGGAAAGAGAATTCTCGATGAATTTGAGATTCGTTCTCAACCTTACGGAGAGGGCTATTATACCGCTGATTCAATTGAGGCCATCTCTTCTCTCTGTTCTAAGACGATCAAATCCGGGGTCACCATATTTAATCTAATCAGCGCTGAGGACATTCTCCTTAAACAGAATCGTGTGGCAGGGCTTGTACTCAACTGGACAGCGGTTGAGATGGCCAATCTTCATGTAGATCCTTTAACCGTTCAATCTAAGTTTGTAGTCGATGCAACAGGCCATGCCACGGAAGTGGTGGCCATATTACAGAAGAAGAATGATGTTCGACTATTCACTGAGACAGGGAAGATTGTAGGTGAGAGGTCTTTATGGGCTGAAGCAGCGGAAAGGGATACGTTGGATAATACCAGGGAAGTCTTTCCAGGCCTTTATGTGACAGGGATGGCAGCCAATGCCACCTTTGGTTCCTATCGAATGGGACCGATCTTTGGTGGGATGCTCCTTTCTGGAGAAAAGGCAGGCTCTTTAATTGTAGAAGAATTGAGGAGAATAAAATGAAGAGGGTCCTCACCATTGCTGGTTCCGATTCTGGAGGTGGGGCAGGAATTCAGGCTGACATAAAGACAATCACCCTATTAGGGGGATATGGGATGAGTGTTTTGACTGGTCTTACTGCCCAGAATACAAAAGGGGTCTATGCCATTCATGAAGTCCCTGTCCCATTTGTAGAGAAGCAGATGGAGGTAGTTCTTTCTGATATTGGCGCCGATGCAGTAAAGACAGGAATGCTTGTCAATGGGGAGATCGTCGAGGTCGTTGCTAAAAAGATTATTCAATATGGAGTGAAAAAAGTTGTAGTAGATCCAGTGATGGTCGCCAAAAGTGGCGCTCCCCTTCTTCGAGAGGGAGGACGTGAGGCATTGATCAGGAGATTAATTCCCCTGGCAATGGTGGTAACCCCAAACCTGATGGAAGCCTCTGTTCTTGCCCGAATAAGGGTCAGAAACCTTGAAGATATGAAAAGATCTGCCCATAGGATCTATCAGTTTGGGCCAAAGTATGTTCTTATAAAAGGCGGGCACCTTAAGGGGATGGCTGTTGATCTACTTTATGATGGGAAAAGATTTACTGAGATGGAGGCCCAAAGGATTGATTCGAAAAATACTCATGGAACAGGCTGTACCTTCTCATCAGCCATTGCAACCTTTCTCGCCAAAGGAGAGGAAGTTTCAGAGGCAGTGAGGAGAGCGAAGGACTTTATCACGTTGGCCATTAAGTCAGGGTTTAGAATCGGTAAGGGAAATGGCCCAACCAACCCCTCTGCTTATATCCTCAAAGAGGTGGAGCGGTATCGGGTTATTCAGGAGTTGAAGAAGGCCATCGAGATTTTAAAAGGTGAAAAGATTGGATACCTCATTCCAGAAGTCTCCTCCAATCTGGGCTATGCCCTTCCTTTTGCTGAGACATTGGAGGATGTTGCTGCGTTCCCAGGGAGAATCATCCGCTTTAGAGAGTCAATTCTATCCCTCAGTGATCCTGAGTTTGGGGCTTCCAAACATATTGCCAGAATCATTTTGACCCTTATGAAATTTGATTCGGAATACCGTTCGGCTATGAATATCCGTTACTCAAAAGAGAATGTGGCCAAGTTAAAGGAGAAAGGCTTTAGGGTGAGCCATTTTGACCGTCGGTTTGAGCCCAAGAGAATTAAAGAAAAAGAAGGTTCTTCCCTTGAGTGGGGGGTCAAAGAGGTTTTGAGAAAGTCAACTAAATTTCCTGACGTTATCTATGACCAGGGAGATGTAGGGAAGGAGCCCATGATACGAGTATTGGGGAGAGACCCAATGGAGGTCGTTTGTAAAATATTGAAGGCAGTCGGCAGAAATCAGTTATTCATAAGAAAAGGGGAAGTTCATATGGATCACTGAATTCTGCTAACCTGGAGGTTATGAAGATGACACAGAAGATGGAAGCCCAAAAAGGGATAGTAACCACAGAGATGGAGGCCATTGCCAAGCAGGAGTGGGTCTCTGTGGAATGGCTTAAAGAGAAGGTTGCCTCAGGTCGGGTGGTAATTCCCCTCAATCGAAATCACCATGGGGTTAAACCATTGGGCATTGGGGAGGGGTTACGGATCAAGGTGAATACCAATCTCGGAACCTCTCAGGATCACGTTGACCTTGAGGAGGAGTTAAAAAAACTCGAGGTTGCCATTCGAGCAGGAACAGATACCGTAATGGATCTTAGCACAGGTGGAGATATTGATACCATCCGGAGGGAGATCATCCGCCATTCCACCGTCCCCGTAGGGACTGTTCCCATTTATGAGGCAGCCATTGAAGCGGTGAGGAAAAGAAAAGCGCTATCAAATATGAGGGTGGAGGATATTTTTGAAGTCATTGAGCGTCAGGCAGAAGAGGGGGTTGATTTTATGACCCTTCACTGCGGGGTGACACGTCAGAGTATTGAGAGGCTCAGGCGAAGTCAGAGAATGATGGGGGTAGTAAGCCGGGGAGGATCTTTTCTCATCGAGTGGATGATTTATAACGGAAAGGAAAATCCTCTTTATGAATATTACGATCGAATCTTAGAGATCGCTAAACGATATGATGTCACCCTGAGCCTTGGAGATGGATTGAGGCCAGGTTGTCTGGCGGATGCCACAGATAGAGCCCAGATCGAAGAGACGATTCTTCTTGGGGAACTCACTGAAAGGGCATGGGCTGAAGGCGTTCAAGTGATGATCGAAGGACCCGGTCATGTCCCACTTGACCAGATTGAAGCAAACGTCCTTTTGGAAAAAAAATTGTGTAAAGGCGCTCCTTTTTATGTGCTTGGACCTTTGGTCACAGATATCACTCCAGGATACGACCACATTACCTGCGCCATCGGTGGAGCCATTGCAGGCATGGCAGGAGCTGATTTTCTGTGCTATGTGACTCCATCTGAACATCTTAAACTTCCTTCTGTTGAGGATGTAAGGGAAGGGGTGATTGCCACTCGCATTGCAGGCCATGCCGCAGACATCGTAAGAGGAAATAGAAATGCGATTCAGCAGGATTGGGAGATGTCCAAGGCCCGAAGGTCTTTTGACTGGGAAAAACAGATCCGTCTCTCCATCGATCCTGAAAAGGCCCGACGTTACCACGAAGAGGGAAGATCGAAAACCAAGGATGTCTGCACCATGTGCGGAGAGTTCTGTGCTATGAAAAGAGTCAAGGACTTTTTTGAAAAGGTTTAACCATAAAACTTCAGTTGATTAAAAATAGAGATTGAAATTTTAGATATGGGTGTCGCCCTGTAATGAAAGATTTCTAAAAAAGAATCCAAATTCCATGATACCCAATCTTTCAAGGACTTTTTCAGAAATCTCCAAAAAAATCCTGTTAGCTAAAATTTAAAAGTGCACCAACTTCTGATCTCCTCTCCCCATGGGGAGAGGACAAAGGTGAGGGGGATATATTAG
>JBBIRM010000210.1:0-4282 GCA_037441765.1 Deltaproteobacteria bacterium
AGAACTTGCTTGAAAGATGAGAGTGAAGATCGCTGATTCGGGGTGGGTGAAACGGAAACTTTTTAACTTAGGTGAAAAGATTGGAGGGAGGGTGGTTGACCATGAATCTAAAAAAGAACCCATCCCATTTTCTTTAAAGATCCTTCATAAGATATTTGCAAGAATTGTCTATCGCCCACTCCTTGACCGTGTGGGGTGCGCTCAAATTCGCGCTGCGATTACTGGAGGCCATCCCATCAGCCCTGATGTCATAAGATTCTTTAGAGCCAAAGGACTAAATTTAAAGCATGCCTATGGGCTGACTGAAGGGGGCGGGGTATTTCAGGTTCAACCGGATAAAGAGGTCAAGCCAGAGTCTGTGGGGAAACCCCTTCCTCGAACGGAA
The DNA here is from genome assembly GCA_037441765.1 of Deltaproteobacteria bacterium. Classification (GTDB taxonomy): domain Bacteria; phylum Desulfobacterota; class BSN033; order BSN033; family UBA1163; genus JBBIRM01. The sequence continues at coordinate 386 of JBBIRM010000210.1, forward strand.
ATTAGAATTGCAGAAGATCAAGAAGTTCTCGTTAAGACCCCATCTTGTTTTGTCGGGTATTATCAGGATCCAGAGGCAACGGATAAAGCGCTCCGGGATGGTTGGCTTCATACTGGGGATGCAGGCTATATTGATGACGATGGGCATCTACTAATCATTGGCCGCAAAGAGGAGATCATGCGGACAAAAGCAGGGGAAGCCATCTCATCAGACTTTATTGAGACGAGGTTGAAATTTAGTCCCTTTATTAAAGAGGCTGTAGTCTGGGGAGAAGGTCGGGACTATATCACTGGGTTCATCAATATTGATTTTGGAAATGTAGGCAGTTGGGCAGAAGATCGGATGATTCCCTATACCACTTATACCGATCTCTCCCAGAGGCCAGAAGTCGAGGAGTTGATCCTGGGTGAAGTCCGCCATGTAAACACCCAGTTGCCCCGGCCGATGAGGCTGAAGAAGATCATCCTTCTCTATAAACTCCTCGATGCGGATGATGAGGAATTGACGCGAACAGGAAAGGTGAGAAGAAAATTTGTTTATGAGCAGTATCTAAACCTTATCGAGGCGATGTATAGCGATCAGAAGGAATTAGAGGTCACCGGAAAGGTTCGTTATCGGGATGGTCATGTAGGGACGATCACAACGAAAGTGAAGATATTGACAGTGGAATAATATATAAATCCGAATGTCGAAATCCGAAACAAATTCAAATCTTCAAAATTCTTTAAACTTTTTTCCATTTTCAACATTTGGAATTTGGTCATTAGAAATTGTTTCGAATTTCGGATTTCGTGCTTCGAATTTAAAAAGGGGGTTTTAGTTCATGGAATTTTTTCTTCAACTTACGATTCAAGGTTTATCCATTGGTTTTCTCTATGCCCTGGCCGCTCTGGGCTTTGTCATGATTTTTAAGTCTTCGAGCGTTCTCAACTTCGCCCATGGGGAGTTACTGGCTATAGGAGCCTTCATTTTTTTGATCTTTTCCGCTCGTCTAAACCTCCCCATACCCATTGCCTTTCTATTTACACTGGTGGGCACCTTTGCCTTGGGTTTCGTCATCGAACGTCTTTTCCTTAGACCCTTGATTGGCGAGGCGCTCATTGAGGTGATCATGCTAACGGTTGGATTGGCTGCCATGTTCAAGGGGCTACTCCTCTTTATCTTTGGTGGCAATCTATTCAATTACCCAGACTTTCTTCCAAAGGCCCTTAATATTCAATGGGGAGCCATCAATATTCAACCTGTTTACTTAGCCTCCTTTATTATCGGGATAATCTTCCTATCCATCTTTGGGTTCTTTTTTAAATACTCCTCTCAGGGAATTTATATGCGCTCTGTGGCGGACAATCAGACCGCAGCGCTCTCATTAGGAGTCCATGTGAGAAGGGTCTTTGCCATGTCCTGGGCCATTGCTGCCCTCGTGTGTGCCCTAAGTGGAATTATCCTTGGGATCATGAATGGAATAAATGTTCACGACATCAGTGTGATGGGCCTTAAGGTATTTCCAGTGGTCATCTTGGGAGGATTGGAAAGCATTGGGGGAGCCATAATTGGAGGTCTCATCATTGGCCTCTTAGAAACCTTTACAGGTGGATATATTTCAACGTCCCTCAAAGAGGTTATTCCTTATGTCATTCTTGTCTTTATTTTACTGGTAAAACCCTACGGGCTTTTTGGTTTGGTGGAGATTGAACGTGTGTAGGAAGAAAAAATGAAAATTAAAAAATGAACGATGAACGTAAAAACAAAATGTCCATGGTTCGTCGTTCAAGGTTCATGGTTAATATTGGGGGAGGAATGCGAAAACTGAAATTTCATCCTTGCGGGAAATTTAATGAGCGATATGAAGATGAATTGACCATTTTCGGGACAGATTTTGGAAGGGTCTCGTTATTGATTGGGCTTGTTATCCTTTTTGCCGTGATCCCTTTCATCTCGAGTCATTATCTTTTATATGTGATTAATCATGTGGGGATTGCTGCTATTGCTGCAATTGGTCTCAATATTCTCATCGGATATACAGGGCAGATATCCCTTGGACATGGTGCCTTTTTTGGTGTAGGGGCATATGGGGCAGCAATTCTGGCAACCGCAGTCGGTTTTCCATTCTGGCTATCGGTTATTGGGGGAGGGGTAATTACTGCCCTGGTAGGGATGATCTTCGGAATCCCTTCTGCCCGACTCAAACATCTCTATCTCACGATTGCAACCCTGGCAGGTCAATTTATTCTCCAATATCTTTTTGTCTCTTGGGAAAGTCTCACCAAGGGACCTATGGGAATTATGTTACCACGGGCAACTCTTTTTGGTCTTGATGTAAAGGGGGATCGTTCTTTCTACTATGTCATCTTTGTCAGTTTTGTCGTTTTGACCTGGATAGCGGTCAACCTCATGCGCACCCGTTACGGCAGGGCCTTTATCGCAATTCGAGACAATGACCGCGCAGCAGAGGGAATGGGCATTCCCATCTTCCGTTTCAAACTCCTCTCCTTTGCAATCAGTTCCTTTTACGCTGGGTTTGCTGGAGGGCTTGCAGCCTATTATATTGGAAGCATCACCCCAGAGCCTTATACCCTCTTCCTCTCTATAGAATTTATTGCCATGATCATTATTGGAGGATTGGGGAGTATTCCAGGATCTGTGTTTGGTGCAATTTTTATCACACTCTTAAATGAGTTGTTAAGCCATATGACAGAGTTTTTTATGAATATCGGGGCGCTCACCAAGATTGCCCTTACAATCGCCCCTCTTCGAGAGTTTATCTTTGGATTAGCCATAGTCCTTTTTATCATCTTTGAACCAAAAGGTTTGGCTGAGGTGTGGCGAGTGATCCGGGCCAGTTTCAGACTCTGGCCATTTTCTTATTAATTTTTATCATCGGGGAGAATATGGAAGACAATATCCTGCTTCAACTCAACAACATCAGTGTCGTCTACTCAGATGTGATCCAGGTATTGAAAGGCGTTTCTCTGGTCGTTAAGAAAGGTCAGATTGTTTCATTGCTCGGAAGCAATGGCGCAGGAAAGACAACCACCCTCAAGGCGATTTCAGGATTGCTCAAACCTGAGAATGGCAAGGTAACCGAGGGAAATATCGTTTACGAAGGTCGCTTGATTCAGAATTCTGCTCCTGAAGATATCACCCGGCTTGGCATCATTCAGGTTTTGGAAGGACGCCAGCCATTTAAATATCTCACGGTAGAAGAAAATCTAAGAGTTGGAACAGCCACTCGGTGGGGAAAGCCATACAAGAAAGATCTCGAGTTGGTCTACCATTACTTTCAACCCTTGGTTGCTCGAAAAAACAGATTGGCTGGCTACTGTAGTGGTGGAGAACTTCAGATGCTTGTCATGGGGAGGGCCCTGATGGCCCAGCCCAAACTTCTATTATTGGATGAGCCATCCTTAGGACTTGCTCCCTTTCTGGTCAGAGAGATTTTTGAGATTGTGAAGAGAATCAATCAAGAGCAGGGAACCACCATCATGCTTGTTGAGCAGAACGCCAATATGGCCCTTCTAATTGCCCACTATGGATATGTAATGGAAAATGGAAGGATTATGATGGAGGACGTTGCAGAGAAACTTAGAGAGAACCCTGACGTAAAAGAGTTCTATCTCGGAACAGCCACCTCTGGAGCCCTCAAGTCCTACAAAGATGTGAAGGCCTACAAACGTCGTAAACGCTGGCTATAACAAAATGCATGGCGCAGAGGACATGGTGCTAAGTCTATTTGATAGGAGAAATTGATATCTTTTTGGTTTGATTAAGGAGAGAAAGATTTTCTCAGTGGGCGGGCTTAATCGCCCTTTTATTGAAATTTTTTTTGTGAAATATTGCCTAGATGATTGCACTAATAACATCGCAAACTAATTTCTAATGGTCAGAAATATAATAACA
>JBBIRM010000211.1:0-4235 GCA_037441765.1 Deltaproteobacteria bacterium
CACACCTTTCATCCCCGTCCACAGGACGGGGTTTTCAGGTGTGATCTTAATAAAATTCTACAGGTATAATCTGCTTAATTTAACCCTAACCTTTAACCCTGGCCCTATGGTGGTGAATTTTAATGTTGCAGGTTCTCCTCGAAATCAAGACAAAATTCTGGTAGATTATGAACTCGTAAGGTTTCATCGCCATCCATGGGGATAATTTTTATTTTTAATGAAAAATTAAGATGTTTTATTCATATGAAAAATCTCTAATTATGAGTTAAAATTTAAACATTTAAATATGAGAAGAGGAAAAGTTTAGTGGATGATAATAAACATAACCAAAGTTCCAGAAATATTGTTTGGGCCATTCTTATAAATATTGGAATTTCGATTGCCGAAGCAATTGGCGGAACGCTCTCAGGAAGTCTTGCCCTCCTCTCAGATGCTGGGCACAACCTTTCTGACGTAATCTCCTTAGGATTAAGTCTTATCGGAGAGAAGATCTCTAAAAAGAAGGCTACCCGAAGACACACTTTCGGCTTTAAACGTATAGAGATTTTTACTGCTCTGATTAATTCTTTATCCCTGGTGGGTATTGCCTTTTTCATTTTTTTAGAAGCCCTTAAGAGAATTACCTCACCTCCTGAATTATCCCTAAAACTAATGATAGGAGTTGCCTTTATTGGATTATTCGGAAATATTCTATCAATCGTTATTCTTGGAAATAAGGAGAGAAATCTAAATATCAAAGCAGCCTATTTTCATCTCTTTTATGATGCGGTTTCTTCAGTGGCGGTGATTGTTTCAGGGCTTCTCATTTATCTTACAGGCTGGAAGACCATTGATTGGATGGTTAGCTTAATTATTTCTGGTATGATTCTCTGGAGTGCTTTTGGAATAATTAAAAAAATTATTCATATTTTCATGCAGGGGGTCCCCGAGCATCTCGAATTTGACAAAATCCTCAAGGATATCTTAGAGATATCAGGTGTAAAAAGTGTTCATGGACTTCATATATGGTCGATTAACTCGAACGAAGTCTTTCTTTCATGCCATGTCTGTACGGCAGAAAATGAGAACAGAGGGAACACGGATATGATCATTCAGGAAATCAATGAAATGCTTCAGGAGAAGCACCATATTCAACACACCGCTATCCAATTAGAAAATAGAAACCTCTGTGAAATGGATGAACTCTGCAATAAATGACTGAATTTTAAATTAGGAAAGGATAAACCTCATTGAATCTGAATTATTTTAGATGGACAAAACGGTTTTTTTAAACGGGGACTGAAAAATGACAACGCAACAATGGATAGCCCTGGGTATTTTTATTCTCTCCTATGGTTTAATCATTTCAGAGAAAGTGAGTCGAACCATTGCCTCGATCTTCGGAGGGGTTCTTGCTTTCATTTTTATTTTAACGCCTCAGGACCTCCTTCATTATGAAAACTGGGAGACCATCCTCTTCATCTTTGGTATGATGACGGTTATCGAGACGATGAGTGAGTCGGGTTTCTTCCGATGGTTGGGGCTTCATAGCGCAAAAGCAGTCAAACTCGATCCTCTAAAACTCTTCTTTCTTTTTCCTTTCATTGCTGGATTCCTATCAGCCTTTGTGGATAGTATTACCGTGATGCTCTTCATGGCCACCCTGACTGTAGAAGTATCAAAGATCATCGGGATTAACCCCCTTCCTCTTATTTTTGCTGAAATCTGCTCTGCCAACATCGGGTGGAGCTTCAACTATGGTTGGAGATCCCCCGAATGTCATTCTTGGAACCTATTTCGGACTTTCCTTTATGGATTTTGTGAAGAATACAGGAGGGATTGCCTGGATTGGTTTTGCGGTCAATATACTCTTTTTTATTGGTTTCTATAGGCAGGAGATTTTTTCAGCGAGGGTTAGATTGAGAAAAGATCCAGGTTGGCTTGAACAGCAAGTCAATGCTTTAAACCCGAGAGAAGCCATCAGGGACAATCGACTCTTTGTAGTGGGTTTGATCGCCTTTTTTTATGTGGTGATAACATTGGTGACACACCACGCCACACATCTCTCTGTGGCAACATGTGCGCTCACTGGAGCATTAATTGCAATGCTTGCGGGGGGGCACAAAATGAGTAAGGTATTAATAAATATAGACTATCCTACAATTATTTTCTTTGCAGGTCTATTTATCATTGTGGGTGCCATGGAACATGTTGGCCTTCTTAAAATGGCAGCTGGCTTGGTAAAAGAGGCTTCGGGTGGTAATTTCTTCATTGCTCTTTCACTTATACTCTGGATTAGTGCTATTGGATCTTCAATCGTTGATAATGTTCCATTTGCAGCAACTATGGCCCCTATCCTTAAACATATGAGTGAGACCTTCGGTTTTTCACTACTACCCCTGGTTTGGTCCACTGCATTAGGAACAGATATTGGGGAAATGGAACTCCCATCGGGGCTTCAGCAAATGTGGTGGCTGTAGCAACTTATGAAAGAATGACAGAAAAAAAGATCGGCTGGGAATATTACTGTAAGACATGTTACCCTGCAATGATACTCATTGTTGCCGTTTGCAATTTTTTGCTATATCTTTTTTATACATAACATTTAAAAAATATGGTCCAATAGAACCACCGTTAGAGAACCCAGTAACCTTTATCTTGTTTACTTCTTAAAGGGAAAAAGCTCAACTTAGGCTTAATACACTTCCATTGGAGGATGAAGGATGAAGATCACACAAAAAGTAAAAAAGCATGCATGGGGAAAGGTTGTAGATCTCGTTCTTCAAATAGTGGATATAGGATCGGCCAGGGGATTCTTAATAAAAAAGGCAGAAAAAAAGCTCTGGCAGGGAATAGTAGAGGATAATAGGGAAAACCTCAGACCTGCCCAGGAACTAAAATATTACTTCGTTAGAAATCTTCTCAATACCACAGATAACTACCTGAGACGTGGAATTATGAGTAAGGACGTTTTTCATAAGATGGTCAAGGTATTTGTTAGAAATGTCTTTATCGAAGATATCTCAGAAAGGGATATTCGGAAGTTAGAAGAAACTGAGGCTGTCTATCCCTGTTATCTCGTTTTGAGCCCTACTCAAGCATGTAACCTTCGATGCCCTGGATGTTACGCCAGTAGTGACGCTCATACTCGTGCCTCTCTTCCCTGGGAGGTTGTGACAAGGATCATCAAGGAAAAGAGGGAATTCTGGCATTCCCATTTCACCGTAATCTCAGGGGGGGAACCTTTTCTCTGGCAGGACGAAGGAAGGGGAATTATCGACCTTGCCAGTGAACACGATGACAATTTCTTTATGGTCTACACCAATGGCACCCTAATCGATCGAAATGTAGCGAAGAGACTGGCAGAAGTTGGGAATCTAACTCCCTGTATTTCCGTCGAAGGGTTTGAACAAAAGACAAATGAAAGAAGGGGGCGGGGGATCTTTAAGAGAATCATGGAGGCCTTTGAACATCTCCGTGAGGCAGGGGTTCCTTTTGGGATATCTGTTGAAGCAACAAAGGATAATTGGGATGAAGTGACAAGTAAAGAGTTTCTCAAATTTTACTTTGATGAACAAGGAGTCTTTTATGGATGGCTCTTTCAGTATATGCCTATTGGCAGAGGTTATACCCTGGAGAAGATGGTTACTCCTGAGCAAAGACTTGAGATGTTTAAGCGAAATGTTTGGGCAATTAAAGAAGGATATAATTATATCGATTTCTGGAATCAGGGTGTGATGACCGATGGATGTCTGGCCGCTGGAAGAAACGGTGGCTACCTCTATATCGACTGGAATGGAAATGTCATGCCCTGTGTCTTTATCCCCTATTATGTGGATAATATCTGTGAGGTTTATAAAAGGGGAGGAACCCTCAATGATGTTCTATATTCAACCTTCTTCAAAGAGATAAGAAAATGGCAATCTCAATATGCCTATGGGAAACCTCCAAAGGATCAGAAAAATCTAATTCTCCCCTGCCCTATCAAAGATCACCATGAGGCTGTCTATGAGATTCTTAAAAACTATTCTTCCATCCAGCCCTCTGACCTATCTGCAAAAGAAGCCAGAGAGGATTTGTCCTATCATAAAGGCCTCATGGAATACGATCAATTTCTACGGCATGTTATTGATCCGATATGGGAAAGAGAATATAAGCAATGGACTTCAAAAAGATAAAATAATTTTATCATTTCAAACCTGTAACCCGTCACTTAAATGGGGCTAAGTTAAAAGATCTGGCAGGAATATCCTCGA
>JBBIRM010000212.1:0-4194 GCA_037441765.1 Deltaproteobacteria bacterium
TTTGAATTTTAAATCTTACAAAAACAGTGCACTTTTGATTTTTAAATAACAATCTCGAATAAAAAACTTGACAAATTAATTCACGATGTATAAAAATCCCGAAACATTGAAATAAAACCTATTACTTATTTTTGGAGGTGCTTTATGAGTATTGATGTGATGCTTTCGAAAGAAGAGACCTACTTCCGAAATGAGTTTAGGGCTTTTCTGGAGGGTCTGGATCTTTCCTTCATTCTCAGGATGGATAAGGAGGAGGAAAAAGAATTTCCAAAAGATTTTGTAAGGGCCCTCGGAAAGAACAATTACCTCGGTATTCCACTTCCCAAAGAGGTTGGAGGAAGAGGGTTGAATACAGTTTGTGCAATCCTTGCAGAGGAGGAATTGGGGGCCCTGGCCTTTCCTCTTGGTTGCGCTATGGGAATGTCTACCTATCTCTGTAGGGCAATATATAAATACGGTCCCCAGGACCTCTGGAGGCGTTACATTATCCCAACAATGAGGGCAGATCTAATCTGTGCTGAGGGTATTACAGAACCCCTGAAAGGCTCAGATATCGCCCGCCTTAAAACCGAGGCGAAAAAAGAAGGAAGGACTTATATAATAACAGGGGAGAAACGTTTTCAGAAAGGGGGAATTGGGGCGGACTGGTTTTTGACTTTTGCACGGACCAACCCCAATGTAGAACCCCATAAAGGAATCTCTGCCTTTATTGTAGAGAGGGGATTTGGTGTTCAGGTGGTTGAGCAGTTTAATCTTTTAGGATGGAAGGGAATGGGTGCCTCTCATCTTCTCTTTAAGGAGGTACCTGTTCCAGAGGAAAATCTTGTGGGGAGGGAAGGACAGGGATTTGAAATTCTTATGTACCTTCTTCAAACCGAACGTCTGATGGAGGCTTCGGCAGCCCTGGGCTCAGCAAGAGAATGTTTAAAGATTGCAGTCCGTTACTCCAATGCAAGGGAACAGTTTGAACAGAAAATCAGAGAATTTCAAGGCATTAACTTTAAGATAGCCGATATGGCTGTAACCTTAGATGCTGGAAGGCTTCTCTGTTTAAGAGCGGCTAAGGTGATTGACAAAGAGGAAAAAAGACCAAACAAAGAAGTAGCAATGGCAAAATTCTTCTCAACCGAGGCAGCCTGGAACATTATAGATCAGGCCCTCCAGATTCTTGGAGGAATTGGTTATACAGATTATTATCCCATTGAAAGATTTCTCAGAGATGTTCGGGTTTCAAAAATTTATACTGGAACAAATGAAATTATGAGGGAGTTAACCCAGAGGGGAATCTATGAAGAACTCCTAAAGGAAAGACCCTCTCCAGCCTGGAAACTGTGGAAGGGATCAAAAAATTTGATTTAGACGTTTAACCTATTGTTATTTTAATTATTCATCTTTTTAGAAAATGAAGCCAACCATCGAAATTCTTGACCATTGTAATGCTTGTGGGTCTTGTGTTGAGCTCTGCCCTCTGTCTTGTTTAATACTGAATGATGATAAGATTGAGGTGGTAAATCAAGAGGTTTGCTTTGGATGCCGAAAGTGTGAGGATGTATGCCCGTTGGATGCCATTCAAATTAAGGGAATTGTTCCATAACTATAAATATTTGGAGCAATTTTAAAAATTAAAAAATATCTGAAAATCCAATTAGATAACTTATTGAAATTTAAAAAATAATTTGTGTTTTTTTTCACATTACGTAAACTGGTTTTTTTCTTGACAAAAAAATTAAGTTCTGATAAAAGGATTTTAAATTAATTCCTCCATCTTTTTTCAATTCCATATTTTTAAAAAATATGACATTTTTAAACAAAATGAAAATTGCCCTACTTTCATCTAACCATCTCTATTCAATTGCTAAAGGAGTTTCTTCTTGTTATCTACTTCTACTATCAACTTCAGATAAATATCCAATGCATCACATAAATGAAAGGAGTTCTTAATGGCTGTAACCAACGAGGTTCAACTTAAGGTTGACAATATTCATATGGCCTTTGGAGGGGTTCAGGCCTTAATGGATGTCAGTTTTGAGGTTAAAAAAGGTGAGATTTTTTCTATTATTGGACCAAATGGGGCAGGTAAAACTGTACTTTTAAATTGTATCAATGGTCTCTATCATCCCCAAAAAGGAAGAATAGAATTCGAAGGAAAAGATATTACCAAATTAAAACCCTACCAAAGGGCTCAATTGGGAATATCCAGGACTTTTCAGAAGATCGAACTCTTTAAAGGTACAACCGTACTCGACAATATCAGGCTTGGTCGCCATATTCATCTAAAAACTTGGCTATTAAGTGGCGCTATATATTTTGGAAAGACTGCTCGTGAAGAGATTGAGCACCGAGATTTCATTGAGAGAGAGATCATAGACCTTCTCGAGATTGAACATATACGTGATAAGATTGTGGGAATGCTACCCTATGGGCTTCAAAAAAGAGTTGAGTTAGCAAGGGCATTGGCCCTCAATCCTAAAATCCTTCTATTGGATGAACCTCTGGCAGGTCTGAATTTGGAAGAGGTTGAGGACATGGCACGATTTATATTAGATATCAATGAAGAAGAAAGATGGCAGACGACCTGTGTCTTGGTGGAGCACGATATGGGCGTTGTCATGGATATTTCTCATAGGGTGATGGCTTTAAATTTTGGTGAAAAGATAGCAGAAGGGACACCTCCCGAGGTTCAGAAAAATCCCAGTGTGATCAAAGCCTATTTAGGAGAGGCGGAGGAACTCTATGTCACGCGCAGGTAGCTGGAAAGAAATAGAAATCACGAAAGATTTGACCATTCCCAAACTTTTCCTTCAGTGTGCACAAAAGTATGGGGATAAAAAGGTCGCCATGAGGGAAAAGGAATTTGGAATCTGGATCCCTATCACATGGAAGCAGTATTATGAAAATGTAAAGCATATTGCCTTAGGAATGGTCTCCTTGGGCTTAGAAAAAGGGGATAAGGTGGCCATGATCGGTGATAATCGCCCAGAAGCCCTCTGGGCAGAGATGGCCGCCATGTGTGTGGGCGCTGTAGGGGTATGGTTATTTCAAGACTCCTTAATTGACGAGGTTCAATATATAATCGATCACTCCGATGCCAAACTGATGGTTGGGGAAGGCCAGGAAGAGGTAGATAAGTGCCTCTTGATCAAAGACAAATGTCCAAAACTTAAAAAGATGATCTGGGATGATCCAAAAGGGATGAGGGATTATGATGATCCTATTCTGATCAGTATAAAAGAGGTAATGAAGATTGGAAAAGAAATGGCCAAGAAAGAATCAGGCCTCTTTGAGGATATGGTTCAAAAAGGAAAGGGAGACGACATCTGTCTTCTGTTCTACACTTCAGGAACAACTGCCCTTCCAAAGGGTGCGCTATTGACACATTATAATATGTTAACAATGGGTCGAAACCTGATGCGGGTAGACCCATATTTTGAGACAGATGACTTTGTATCTTACCTCCCCTTTGCCTGGATCGGCGAACAGATGATGTCCATCTCCTGTGGGATTCAGGCAGGATTTACACTAAACTTCCCGGAGGAACCCGAAACCGCCCAAGAGAATATTCGGGAAATTGGTCCCCATGTAATGTTTGCTCCACCTCGAATCTATGAACAGATGGTTCGAAATGTTCAGGTAAAATATCTGGATGCCTCCTGGTCAAAACGCAAGGCCTATGAATTGGCAATGAAGATTGGTTATCACGTCGCAGATTTAAAATTTTCAAAAAAGTCAATCCCATGGTATTGGAAGGTTTTGAATTATCTTGCTTATCTGGGTGTCCACAAAAAATTGAAAGACCACCTTGGTCTATCGAGAATTCGCTATACCTATACGGGCGGAGCAGCCATGGGCCCTGACCATTTCCGTTTCTTTCATGCCATTGGAGTGAATTTGAAGCAGATTTATGGCCAGACAGAAATCGCTGGGATATCCGTCCTCCATCGAAATGATGACATTAAATTTGATACAGTTGGCAAACCCATCCCTGAGACCGAAGTAAAAATTACCCCTGAAGGTGAGATCATTTCTAAGAGCCCTTCTGTTTTCATGGGATACTATAAAATGCCTGAAGAAACTAATAAAACCTTAAGGGATGGATGGCTTCATTCAGGGGATACAGGGTTTATCGATGCGGATGGCCATCTGGTCGTTTTTGACCGAACCAAGGATGTGATGACCCTCAGTGATGGAACGAAA
>JBBIRM010000213.1:0-4180 GCA_037441765.1 Deltaproteobacteria bacterium
TTACTTATTCTAAGTCAACTTTTTAAAGTAGGAATTGCTTTTTTAAATTATTTCTCTTAATTTGTAATTTAAGGAGGTCGATGATGAGTCTAAGAAGGGAAGGTATTGGAGACCTATATCATCAAGAGACGAAATATCGAAGGGAGGCAATGCCACGAGGGGGACTTCAATGGGCACATCAGCCTTCTCCTTACAAAGAATTCACCTATGCCTTGAGACATTTTCCACTTCACCCTCCTATGGAGAAGGGTGGAAAGCCCATTTGGGAGGTCATGGCCAAAAGGCGGTCGATTAGAGAATTTTCAAATCAGCCAATCACTTTTTTAGAACTCTCACAATTGCTCTGGGCGACTCAAGGGATCACATCGAGGGAATGGGGAATTGAATTTAGGACAACCCCCTCAGCAGGTGCCCTCTATCCCATTGAGACCTATATCATTGCAAATCGCATTGAAGCAATCCCTGCGGGTCTTTACCATTATCACCCTAAGAAAGCCCAGTTGATTCTTTTGAGGGAAGGACTTTTAGGCTCTGATCTTCAATATGCAGGGATGGGCCAGGAGATGCTCGAAGGTGCAGCCTGTGTCTTTATCTGGACTGCGGTGGTGGAACGGTCCAAATGGAAATATCGTGAGAGGGCCTATCGCTACATCTATATGGATGTGGGACATATTGGCCAGAACCTTTACTTAGCCGCTACCGCCATGAACCTCGGTTGTTGCACTGTGGGAGCATTTTTTGATGATGATGTGGACCGAATTCTTGGTATTGACGGAAGAGAAGAGATATCGGTTTACTTGGGTGCCATCGGCAGGATAGAATGAAATATTTGATGTTATCTTCTCAGGTCAGGATGAGAAAGATTGTCTGGAGAGATTTTATGAGTTATGATGATATTGGTCTACCTAAAAGATGGAGATGAAAGAGATGGCCAAGAAGAAAATTTTTTTATTAATTTTCCTTCCCATTTTTATTTTAGGATGTGCAGGTCTGAAATTTCGAAAGGAGGTTAAGATTGATCTCAGCCTTCCCATAGGGAAGGTGGAGGGAGATCAATTCATAGGAGTTCGGTACCCATTTAAAGTTTCTATCCTCTCTAATTGGAAAGCGAGTACCGAGATACCAGATTTTATGGAAGGACTGGGGTATGAGAAGGCTGGTTTAGAAGAGTCAGAGTTATTTATTTTTAATCCCTCTACCCAATCAAACATCCAAATTGATTTCACCCCAGCAAGCGGATACGCAAAATTCAGCCAGGATTCCATTGAGAGGTTAACCACCCTTGCCACAGGAAGTTTTAAGGAAGAATTGGAGGAGGATTATGGAAAGGGTATCGAGGTTGAAATTGGTCCCACAATGCCCATTTCCCTTCAAGGGGTGCAGTTTGCTGCAAGAAAATATGCAAGATATACGTTGAAGGGCATCAGGCGAGAACAGGGATGGATATATGGTTTTTCAGAACCCTATCAGTTGTTCATCCTCTATATGATTTTGGAAAGAGAAGGGGTCAACGACAGAGAGGATATAAAAAAGATCTTAGACTCTTTTGAGGTCATTTCGAAAAGATAGTTTTTATCCTCTGATCATCCATCTTGACTATCCTGTCAATCCATAGGTTTGATGGGATTTTTTTATGGAAATAGGTATTTAAAAGACATCCTTTCAAATGGAGGGCGATTATGGAGATTGTGGAACTGAAAAAAGGGATCTATTGGGTTGGAGCCATTGATTGGAACGTGAGAGATTTCCATGGATATTCGACCTCATGTGGGACGACCTACAATGCATATTTGATACTGGATGAGAAGAATGTTTTAGTGGATACTGTTAAGGCTCCATTTTACCTTGAGATGTTAGGCCGAATTTCGGAGATCATTGATCCATCGAAAATCGACATCATTGTTTCAAACCATGTGGAGATGGACCACTCTAGCTCACTTCCTCATATTGTGGACAGAATCAGGAGCCCTTTGGTTGTCACATCAGAAAGAGGCCAGAGGGGGCTGGAAAAACACTATAAGAGGGCAATGAATTTTAAGGTGGTCAAAACCGGAGATACAATCTCTATAGGGCGACGCACCCTTGTCTTTGTAGAGGCCCCAATGCTTCACTGGCCAGATAGCATGTTTACATATATAAAGGAAGATCAGGTTTTATTGCCAAACGATGCATTTGGTCAACATCTTGCCACCTGCCAGAGATTTGATGATGAGGTGGGAGAAGACGTAATGAAGCATGCTGCAAAATATTTTGCCAATATCCTATGGCCACTTGCCCCCCTAATCCTTAAAAAAATAGATGAGGTGGTCAAGATGGGGGTTCAAATTGATATGATTGGCCCAAGCCATGGCCTTATCTGGAGAAAGAACCCTGAACGAATCATTCAGGCCTATCTCAACTGGAGCCAAGGAAAGGTTGGAGGAAAAATTCTTGTTGTTTATGACACCATGTGGGGGAGTACAGAAGCCTTGGCCAAGGCAATATTAAAGGGCTTGATGGAAGAGAAGGCAGAGGCAAAACTTCTCCACCTCCGATCCAATCATCGAAGTGACATCATTGAAGAGATGTTGGAGGCAAGGGGGGTCATGTTAGGTTCTCCCACCTTAAATAACGGAATGTTCCCAACAATGGGAGATTTCTTAACCTATATGAAGGGGTTGAAGCCTAAAGGAAAGGTCTTTGGTCTTTTTGGATCTCACGGATGGGGAGGTGGGGCTGTAAGAGAGATGAGAAGGACCCTTGAACAGGAAAAATTTGAGGTCTGGGAAAAAGATCTATCTGTTCAATATATTCCAGATTCAGAAGAGATAAAAAAGGCAATCGAGTTCGGTAGGGAGTTTGCAAAAAAAGTGAATGGCAGGAGTACCATCCAATGAAAGGAATAGAGTTTATTCTTGAAATTCGTTATCAAAAGTACTTTTGAAATGAAGGAACCTACAGTCCATTATAATCCCATTGTAATTGAGCACTTTAAAAACCCTCGAAATAGAGGTGAAATGGAGAATCCAGATGGAGTGGGAGAGGCACAAAATCCTGTCTGTGGTGACACAATGCGAATTTTTATAAGGGTAGAGTCAGATCGAATCATTGACGCAACATTTCTTACTTTTGGATGTAGTGCAGCCATTGCCTCCTCAAGTATAGTAACAGAATTGGTTAAGGGAAAGCATGTAGATGAGGTTCTTAAGATTTCAAATCAGGTTATCGATGAGGCTTTAGGTGGTCTCCCCACGACCAAGACCCATGCCACCCTGCTTGCGGAGCAGGCGATCCGGGGCGCTGTAGAGAATTATAAAAAAAGTCTCTTAAAATGATATAAATGCCTGAAGTTAAAATCTTTAAGAACTTTAATTCACTTGTTACAATTACTAATTTTATCGAGGGCTGAGGACTGCAAGGATGATTGATAGAGAAGATTGCCTCCGCCTGTTAAAAGAATTGGTTCAGGGCTCTCCTGCGGATCAGACGGAAGCCCTCCTACTTACCGAGGAATCTTCTCTTACCCGATTCGCAAGATCTTCAATCCATCAACATGTGTCTGAAAAGAACCTAACTTTAACCCTAAGGGTTGTGAGGGGGAAGAGGATTTCAGTTCTATCTACAAATCGAATTGATAAGATTTCGTTGAAAGAAATATTAAGAAAAGCGATCTCTCTAACAGAAGTTCAAAAACCCAAAGAGGACTTTATCTCCCTGCCCTCCCCCAAACCCATTCCGGAAGTCAAGACATACTGTCATGAAATCAGATCATTAAACCCGAATCGAAAGGTGAAATTGATAAAAGATCTCCTAAAGATTGTAAATGGAAAAGGATTCCACGCCTCTGGTGCCTTTTCGAATGGAGAGGTTGAACTGGCAATTGTCAATTCCCTTGGAATTGAGGCCTACCAATCATTTTCTGACCTATTCCTCCATTTGATTGTAGAGAACGAGAAGAGTTGTGGTTATGCAAGTTTAGTTGCCAGATCCCCCGACAATTTGGATGTCGAAAATTTAGCCCGAGAGGCAATTGGAAAGACCTCAGAGAAAGAACCTTTGCAGATTGAACCAGGGGAGTATGAAGTTGTCTTAGAGCCTTATGCGGTGAGTGACCTTCTCTCTTTTCTTGGTTATTTAGGGTTTCATGCCCTGGCTTTAAAAGAAGGCTGAATTTTCTTTATTAATCGTTTTGGAGAAAACT
>JBBIRM010000214.1:0-4179 GCA_037441765.1 Deltaproteobacteria bacterium
TAGAGGGAGGAAATGGGCATCATCATGACAGAAGGTGTAGTTGCTCCCCAGGAGGTGTAGGCCCCATTGTCGAGAATCATTTTTACATCGCGAAAGGTGAGCCTTCCATCTTTTGTACATCCTTGGGCAATATCTATTATGGCAGGTTGTCTGGGAGAGGTGGCAAAGAACTCTTCTTCTCGGGTAAAAAGTATCTTTACAGGTTTTCTTGTTTTATAGGCTAAAAGGATGGCAATGTATTCAAATGCATAAGTATCGAGTTTACTTCCAAACCCACCCCCGATTGTCGTTTTAATCACTCTCACCTTTCTGTCCTTTACCCCCATGGCGGTAAGGGCATCGGTGAAGTCTCTCTGAGCAAGAGAAGGGATTTGTGTGATGCTATAGATGGTGAGATTATTTTTTAGATCAAAAAGGGCCACACAACCGCTTGTTCCCATACAGCAATGAGTTACCCAGGTAACTTTAAATCTGTCCTCTGCTACAAAGGCTGAATTCTTTCTTGCCTCCTCAACATCTCCCACAACAAGTCTCCATGGAAGATTTAATATATTGGTTGGCTTTTTATCCTTTCCTCCTACATGTTCCTCATGGATCAGGGGGGCCCCTTCTTTCATCGCCTCTTCAGGATCAAAGACAGCAGGAAGTATTTCGTATTCAACCTTAATAAGGTCGATGGCCTCTTCAGCAATGTCAGGATCTATGGCTGCTACGGCTGCAACCTCATCACGGCAGGAGCGAACTTTATTGGCCTTCAGAGGAGTATTGTCTTTGTAGAACCCAAATTTAATGGTGGGGGTATTATAACCGGTTAAAACTGCCTTTACCCCAGGAAGTCTTTCTGCCTTTGAAGTATCGATGCTTTTGATGATTGCATGAGGATGTGGACTGTAGAGTATCTTTCCATAAAGCATTCCTGGTAGTTTAAGGTCATGGATGTAGACAGCCTTTCCCGTCACCTTCTCCTCTGCATCCATCTTTGGGATCCTTTTTCCAACATTGATGAACTCTCCCATAGTAGCCTCCATTTCTCAAATCCAAAATTCGAATATCGAAATCCGAAACAAATCCATATATTTTATATTTTCAATTTTGGTCATTCGATATTGTTTAGAATTTCGGATTTCGTGCTTCGAATTTATAGAAGTCCACTGGCTGCCTTGATGGCCTGAATTATCTGAAGATAACCTGTACAGCGACATAGGTTTCCTGCTATGGAATCTCTAATCTCCTCTTCTGAGGGGTTGGGCTTCTCATCGAGAAGGGCCTTGGCCGAAAGTACCATTCCTGGTGTACAAAAACCACACTGGATGGCTCCATATTCGATGAAGGCCTTCTGAATGGGATGAAGATTTCCATGAATGTCGATTAATCCCTCAATAGTGGTGACGCTTTTCCCATCTACCTCCATTGCAGGAAGAATACAGGAGTTAATCGCCTTCCCATTGATAAGGACAGTACAGGCCCCACACTCTCCCATCCCACAGCCTTCCTTTGTTCCCATCATTTCCAATTTGTCTCTCAATACCTGCAAAAGTGTAAGATGAGGTTCGATTTCAACCTCTGTCAACTCCCCATTAAGTATAAAACTGATATTTTTTTTCATATCATAATCTCCTTCTACCACATCACCACAACCTCGTTGGGAAAATCATCTCCTCAGGCCTCAGGACCCTTTCAATACAGCGCATTGCCACTCTTTTCACCAGGACCCGAATCATATCCCTTCGATACCAGGCCTCACCCCGGATCGTATCTCTGGGTTGTGACTCTTTGGCAGCCATTTCAGCCACTTCTTCTAAGAGTTCATCACTTATCTTCTTTCCTCTCAGTAGATTTTCAGCTTTAGTTGCCCTCATCGGTGTAGGAGCAGCAACACCAAGAGCGATCCGCACCTCTTTGCAGACAACCTCATCCCCTTCGAGAGAATGTAGGATGGTTGAGATGGGAGAGGCTGTGCAAAGGATATCAGAACAGGTAACCGTTGATTTATCAAGAGAAAGAAGGACCGCAACCCCAAGGATGGGAAGATCAAGGGCCTGACGCCTCTGGTGTTTCCAGTAAGCAGAACCCGTATGGGGAAGGGGCTTTGGAATTAAGATCTCTGTTAAAATCTCATCCCTCTCTAATGCGGTCTCACCTGGTCCTGTAAAAAATTGATCAAGAGGCAATGTTCTCTCTTCTCTTAAACTCTTCAGCCTAACATGAGCCTCTAAGGCCAGAAGAGGGGAGGCGGTATCTGCCGAAGGTGCGGCTGTGCATATATTGCCTCCAATTGTGGCCACATTTCGAATCTGAACTGAACCGAGAACATCGACAGCATCTGAAAGTGCAGAAAATTGCCTCCGGATAATCTTAGATTTTTCTATGGTTCGGTGTGTGACCATTGGGCCAATCTTTAACGATTCGTTGAACTCGATACGATCCAGGCCTGGGACATCTTGTAGGGAAATGAGCACCTCTGGAGACATCTTCTTCTGTTTAATCATAACGATGACATCGGTTCCGCCTGCAATCAATTTTGCCTTCTCTCCATATTTATTTAGGAGGGTGAGTGTTTCCTCAAGGGTTTTGGGCTTGAGGTAATCAAACTTTTTCATAAAATCCTCCAGATGTGACCAAAAGATATGTTTCTATTTTCTAATTTAATAAACCAAGTAATATAAATCACCTCACCAGACTTGGTAAAAAGAGTGCGATCTCTGGGAAAAGAATCATAATGGCCATGGTTACACAATAGGCTGGGATGAACCATAGAACCCCCTTGAAGACTAACGAGAGGGGAATATCTTCTGCCATTCCGGAAACGACATATGCACATATTCCAACAGGGGGAGTGACTGCTCCCATCGTTGTAACCACTGTCAGAATACAGCCAAACCAGATTGGGTCATATCCCAATTTCATGGCGATAGGGAAGAAGATAGGGATGGAGATCAAGAGAAAACCAAGGGCATCCATCACCATTCCTGCTATTACATAGATAATTAGAATGGCTACCATTACCATTGGGGGAGAAATTTGTAGATTAGAGACAAGATCGACCGCCTGAAAGGGGAGTCTACTGATGGTCAGGAAACGACCAAAAATCACAGCTCCCCAGACAATGACAATGACCATACAGGTTACCCTCAGGGCATCGAGGAGGGCTGAGACAAACCCTTTCCACGATAGTTTTCTCCTGATAACTATGGCTATCAGAAGGGCGAAGAAGGCGCCTGCAGCCCCTGCCTCTGTAGGAGTATAGGCTCCTGTATAGAGACCTCCCATCACCAGACCAAATAGGATGACCATTTCGGTCATTCCTGGAATGGCCTTAATCTTATCAATTAATCTCACCTTCGGCCCTCCAGGGCCCCATTCAGGATGTCCAATACAGAGAAGGTAAATGGTGAGAATGAAGAGTAAGGCCATCAGTATCCCTGGAAGCGTTGACCCCCAGAAGAGTTTACCGATCGACTGGCCAGTCTGGATGCCGTAGACGATCAGGACTACACTGGGTGGAATGACAACTCCCAATGTTGATCCACATGCAATCGAACCAGCAGAAAGGGCCTTATCATACTTATATTTTCTCATCTCTGGCAAGGCTACGGTTGTCATGGTGGCAGCAGTCGCATTGTTAGAACCGCAAATCGCTGCAAATCCTGCACAGGCCATAATCGTTGCCATGGCAATCCCACCCCGTGTTCGACCAAACCATTTGTAGGCAGTTTCATAGAGGTTTTTGTTGACCCCTGAATAGAAACAGACCGTTCCCATGAGGATAAAAAGAGGGATCACCGTCAAACTATAGGAAGAAAAATTCGCCCAGGTATCTGTTCCAATCATTGAGAGTGCAGAATTTAGACCGGTGACATACCATAATCCACAAAAGCCCACCAATGCCATTGAAAATCCCACAGGCATCTGAAGGAAAATCATCACCAGTAGTAGAATGAGGATTCCAATCAGTCCAACCATCTATTCTTCTCTTTTCACAAAGACAAGAGATTTAAGAAAATCGATAAGCAGAACAAAAGCCAGAAGGAAACAGCAGATCGAAACCACATAGACAAAGGGGTGATAGATGATTCTTAGGGTTTCGGAACTTTCTCCCCTTATCCAAATTACAGATGCATACTTATAGGTTAGACAACCTACCTCAATCAAAAACATCATGCACAGTAATGAACTCAT
>JBBIRM010000215.1:0-4092 GCA_037441765.1 Deltaproteobacteria bacterium
CTATAAGATTTTCTCCGACATCCCTACCCGATTCCCCTGATGAGTGAGGTGTTACTCTTTGAGAAAGTATTTAAAAAGATTTTTAGATTGAGGAGGTGGGGGTTTGGAACTCTACCTCCCCAGTCTTTCAAAGACTTTTTCAGAAATTTCAAATTTAACACTTGACAGAGATCACAAAATTTTTTAACCATTTTCATATATTTGGAGGATATATTGCCCACCGGTTATATTGAAATCGATTCGGAACTCTGTAAAGATTGCAAATTATGCATTTCCGTTTGCCCACAAAAATTGATCCAGACCTCAGAGGAAAGGAATCAAAAAGGATATTATTCTGCAGTCTTTATTGAAAAAGGGCTCAAGAAAGAGACTAAGAAGTGCACAGGCTGTGGGTTATGTGCCATCTTTTGTCCTGAGATTGCAATAGAGGTTTATCGTGCCTAAGGTCTTGATGAGGGGAAATCATATTGTAGGGGAGTCTGCAATAAGAGCAGGATGCAGGTTCTATTTCGGTTACCCCATAACTCCCCAGAATGAGATCCCAGAATATATGGCAGAAAGGCTTTCTAAGGTTGAAGGGGGAGTATTTGTGCAGGCTGAAAGTGAGGTAGCCTCTATTCATATGGTGATTGGGGCAAGCATGGCTGGAGCAAGGGTAATGACTTCTTCTTCTGGACCTGGGATAAGTCTTAAACAGGAAGGTATCTCCTTTCTCTCTGCATTGGAACTCCCTGCCGTGATTGTGAATATGTCACGGGGAGGACCAGGGCTTGGAAATATCGCTCCATCACAATCAGACTATTTTCAGGCAACAAGGGGAGGGGGCCATGGCGATTACCGAAATATTGTCCTTGCTCCCAACTCGGGGCAAGAATTAGCAGATTTAACCTACAATGCATTCAATCTCGCCGATAAGTATCGAACCCCTGTGATCATCTTAGGAGATGGGATGTTGGGTCAGATGATGGAACCTGTTGAACTTCCACCTGAAATTCCAATTAAGAAACTTCCTCCTAAGGATTGGACCCTCACAGGGGCTAAGGGAAGACCCAGTCGATTTATTAGATCCCTTATTTTAGACCCCTTTGAAGAAGAAGAGCATAACTGGAAATTAATGAGAAAGTACGAAAGGATCACGAAGGATGAGGTTAGATATGAGGCCTATCTTACAGAAGATGCAAGGCTGATCTTAATTGCCTTTGGCATTGCGGCTCGAATTGCAAAGGGTGCGATAAAGAGGATCAGAGAGGAAGGCCTAAAGGTAGGACTTCTGAGGCCTATTACGCTCTGGCCTTTCCCAAATAAAATTATTAAGGAATTTACAAAAAAGGTTAGGCACTTTATTGTATTCGAGATGAATATGGGCCAGATGGTAGAGGATGTGAAACTCTCTCTTGAAGGAATGGGGGAAGTTCATTTTTATGGCAGGCCTGGAGGAGTCATTCCCACTCCATTAGAGGTCGCAAGGGTAATAACCAGTTACTACTATCAGAAAAGATTGGGATGATTTCGATGAAAAAGGTATTTTCAAGACCGAAATCTCTTAAAACAACACCTTTCCATTACTGTCCTGGATGCGGCCATAGTATTCTTCATCGACTAATTGGAGAGGTAATCGATGAGATGAATATTCAAGATAGAACCATTGGTATCCCCCCTGCAGGTTGTGCAGTGCTTGCCTATTTCTATTTTGATATCGATATGGGGGAGGCATCCCATGGGAGGGCAGCTGCACTTGCCACTGGAATGAAAAGAGCACTGCCGGATAGAATCATTTTCACTTACCAGGGAGACGGAGACATTGCAGCCATCGGAACAGCCGAAACCATTCATGCTGCAGCGCGGGGAGAAAATTTTACAACCTTCTTTATAAACAATGGAGTCTACGGAATGACTGGCGGCCAGATGGCTCCCACAACGATTATCGGTCAGGTTACGACCACTTCCCCTGGGGGAAGAATGGTAAGCAGGGATGGGAATCCAATCAATCTTAGCGAGATGTTGGCTGTAGCAAAGGGAAGTGCCTATATCGAAAGAACTTCTCTCAGTTCCCCTGCAAATATTTTAAAGACAAAAAAAGCAATTGCAAAGGCCTTTCGTGTGCAAATGGAAGGAAGGGGATTTTCTCTTGTCGAAGTCCTCTCCCCTTGTCCAACCAACTGGAAGATGGAACCGGTGGAGGCCTGTAGATGGATTGACGAGGTTATGTCTAAACATTTCCTCCTTGGTGTTCTCAAAGATGTAACAGGAGATAGGAAAGATGCTCATTAAAACGGTCTTTTCGGGATTTGGAGGTCAGGGGGTAATTATGATGGGATATCTTGTGGCCATGGCAGGGATGTATGAAGAGAAGAATGTCACCTGTCTTCCTTCCTATGGAGCAGAGGTGAGGGGAGGAACGGCCAACTGTACTGTTGTCATATCCAATGAAGAGATTGCTTCTCCTGTAGCCTCTGAGCCCGATTTTGCGGTCTTGATGAATAACCCTTCTTTACTCAGGTTTCAGAATCAGATCCAATCCGGGGGAACCCTTTTTTTAAACTCCAGCATGATTGAAACAAGGCCGATCCGGGGTGATTTAGAGATATACGAGATACCGGTAAATGACTTAGCCAAACAACTTTCCAATGATAAAGTCTCCAATATCATTATGTTAGGGGCCTTCATTAAAAAATCTGGCCTGGTTTCCTTAGAGACGATGCTTCATGTAATCAAGGACAATTTTGGGCAAAAGAATCCAAATGTATTTAAGTCAAATCGATCCGCTTTAATATTGGGTTATAACTATTTTGAGTAAGATAGAGGAGGGATCCATGCCTGTAAAACAGATATCCATCAGTCTTGAAAATGTTCCAGGAAAACTTTCAGAAGTGAGTGATTATTTAGGGGAGAACGGAATTAATATTATCGCTTTGAGTGTTGCTGATACCGCCGATATTAGCGCAATTAGATTTGTGGCCAATGATCCAGAGAAGGCGGTCAATGTGTTGAGAAGCCATGGGTACTCGGTTAAGGTCACAGATGTTTTAGCAGTTGAAACACCAAATCATCCAGGAGGTTTAAATGCGGTTTTAAAACCTCTTAAAGAGGTCTCGATAAATGTCAATTACCTCTATACCTGTCTTGGAACAGGGGAGAAGACCGTTTTGATTGTAGGGGTTGATAAGATGGAGGAAGCTATTCAGGTCTTAAAAAAGAATTGGGTTCACATGTACGATGAAGACCTCTATACGCTTTAAAGGTTAGAGATAACTATGGAGGCCTGAAAGAAGGTAGTTGACTCCAAAATAGGTAAACCAAACGGAGACAAATCCCACGATAGAAAGAATGGCCGATTTTCTTCCTCTCCAATCTTTTGTAAATCGGGCATGTAAAAAAGCAGCATAGATAAACCAGGTGATCAGAGACCATGTCTCTTTAGGATCCCAACTCCAGTAACTTCCCCATGCATAATTTGCCCAAGCAGCCCCTGTGATAATTCCCACCGAAAGCATTGGAAATCCAATCACAATCGATTTGTAATTGATCTCATCAAGCAAAGAGATTGAGGGAAGCCAACTGGAGGTCTCTTTTTTCTCACGAAAAAGATAGAGCAGACTGATACCAAAAGAAACAGCGAATGCGGCATAACCGAAGAAACAGGTGGTGACATGGATTGTTAACCAGTTGCTCTGAAGGGCGGGGATGAGAGGGGTGATTTTCGGCTCCACACCTGGAATAATAGATGTCAGAGCGATGAAGAGAAATGCAAAGGGTGTGACCAAGACCCCGATGACCTTCTGACGGTAGATCAATTCGATGATCAGGTAAATGAGAACAATCGCCCAGGAGAAAAAGACGAGAGATTCATACATATTGGATAGGGGCACATAGCCATAACCTGTCTGGTGTGTTTCAATCCAGCGAAGGACCAATCCGATTGTATGGACGATCAATCCCAGGGAAAGCAAGGAGGTGGAGATTATTCCAAGGGCTCTTTTTTTAGAAGTTGTAAAGATCAGATAGACCAAGAAACATAGGAGATAAATGAACATGGAGATGGTAAAAAGGGTGTGACTTAGGGCTGGAGTAACCATAGTTAAAATATTTTTG
>JBBIRM010000216.1:0-3674 GCA_037441765.1 Deltaproteobacteria bacterium
AGAAGAATAGCGAGATAAAATGGCGTGCCACTGATCCAGGTTAATCGCGCCACCAATGCCCCTGTACCGAAAAAAGCGGCTTGTCCAACATTGAGTAATCCTCCATAGCCTACCATAATATTTGAACTCTGGGCGATGATGACATAGAGGAATAGGAGAAAAAGAACATTGAGGAGGTAGTCTCCTTTTATGACCACCGGCATTAAGGCTAATAGGGCGATTATCAATCCAAAAAGAATTAGTTTTTTCCTCTCATCTCCCATTATAGCGATGCTCTCCCTCTGAATAATCCTTGTGGTTTGAAGAGCAATACCAGAACAAACACTAATAAACCAGCCATTCCTGTATAAGGAGCACCCACCAAGTAAACACTGATGGCCTCTATTAAACCGAGAAATAGACCGGCGGGAAGGATTGCATTAATATTCCCTACACCAGCCAGAATAACCAAAACTAAACCATAATTTGTCCACTCCACTCCAATGCCAGGGCTAATAACTCGCATACTAATCACGGTGGCAGCAGGGGCAGCGATCAATATGGAAAGTGCAAACGATACAAGGTAGGTCCGAGCCACATTAATCCCCATCAACTGGGAGGCTTCCCAATCTTGAGCGGTCGCTCTAATAGCTTTCCCAAAATAGGTTTTGGTAAGAAAGAGATGTAGGGCAACAACTACAACTATGGCCAAGGCGATTGTCCCCAACCCAATGTAAGGCAAACGTAAACCAGAAAGGACAAGAACCTTTCCAGAATAGAATGTAGTGACCGCCCTCTCATCCGCAGTCCAGAGGAGAATAGCAATATTCTCGAATACAAGCATCAGGCCAAACGAGATTAAAAGGGAACTTTTCAGTCTACTTATCACTGGGAATTTTAATAACCAAGAGTACACTGCCATATAAAGAACAACTCCGAGGATAAAAAGGAGGATCATGAGGATTGGAATGGAGAGAAAGGGGTCAACCTCCCATATTCTGAATAACAAATAACTCCCGTAAGCCCCTAAGATGATTAAATGACCTTGGGCGACATTGAGATAGCCCATGATTCCATACGCCAAAGAGAGTCCAAGCGCAACCATTCCATATAACGCACCATTAATCAGTCCATAGATGGCAAACTGGAGGATATCCATCAATCGGTTTCCCCTGAGGCAGGAGTAATGCCTAAATAGGCATCCTTTACCTCCTTGCTCCGTAAAAGGGCCTTGGCCTCCCCTTGGCCTATGATACGGCCATTTTCAATGAGATAGGCTGTATCGGATATTTCTAAGGCTAAAACCACATTTTGCTCAACGACGAAGATAGCGATATTATTTAATTCATTTATTTGTTTAATCACATCAAAGATATTATCTACAATCAGGGGCGACAGCCCCAATGTGATTTCGTCAAGCAAAAGGATCTTCGGCTGGGACATCAACGCCCTGGCTATCGCCAACATTTGCTGCTCACCACCACTTAGGGTTCTTGCGAGTTGGGTCTCTCTCTCCCTAAGAATGGGAAAGATGTCGTAAATCCAACGAAGGGTCTTGTCTTTGGCTTGCCTAGCTTGGGCGAGATATGCCCCTAACTCCAAATTCTCAATGACACTCATATCAGGGAATAGCCGTCTGCCTTCAGGAACCATACTGATACCTGCCTCCACTATCTTATGAGCATCCTGCTGATCGATCCTCATTCCCTGATAGATGATACTTCCTCTCCTTGGCCTAAGCAACCCTGAGATCGTTTTGAGGAGGGTACTCTTTCCTGCGCCATTGGAACCCACCAAGGCTACCATCTCACCATCTTTCACAGTAATAGATACTCCCCATAATGCTTGGAGATCACCATAGTATACATCAATCCCATCGATCTTTAGCATAGCGTTTCCCTAAATAGGCTGCGACCACGTCCTTGTTACCAGTAATCTCCTGAGGTTTCCCTTCAGCGATCTTCTCCCCTACATTTATAACGATAATCCTGTCTGATATCCCCATGACAACCTTCATCACGTGTTCAACCAGCATGACTGTTATCCCAGAATCTCTTATTTTCTTTATCAACTGTATAGCCTCTTCGGTTTCAATTGGATTTAGCCCAGACATCGATTCATCTAATAGAAGGAGCTCGGGTTTCGTTGCCAGGGCCCTTGCGATCTCCAGTCTCTTCCGCTCAACAAGACCAAGTTGCCCAGCGATGACTGATCTCTTACTTATTAAACCAGTTAATATCAAAAGTTCCTCAGCCTCTATCTTTGCCTGTCTTAGGTTTCTAATTGGCTGGCAACCATAAGCCCTCCCTGCAATTACGTTCTGTAGAGCTGTCATTTCGGCAAAGGGCCTAACAAGTTGAAAGGTCCTGGCAATTCCTTCCTGGCAAATCCGATGGGGTTTTAGGCCTGTGATTTTCACTCCCTTAAATGTTATCCTACCTCCATCCGGCTTTAAAAAACCTGTTATTAAATTAAAAAGGGTTGTCTTCCCTGATCCATTTGGTCCAATGATTCCTAATATCTCCCCCTTATTCACCTTTAGGCTTAGTTCTTTAACGGCCATCAGACCAGCAAATGATTTGGATAGACCCTCTATTTCGAGTATTGATTTCTCATTCTTTTCCATAGCCTTTTAATCTTTAAACCATTCCTATTCTTCAATCGAGGATGGCAAGTGCTTCGATTTCGATCAGCCAATCCTTTCTAAGTAATGAATGAACAACAATACCTGTGGCTGCAGGATAATTACCTTTAAAATATTCGCGACGGATCTCCGCTGTGGATGGATATTCTGGAAGGGCCTGAGGGGTGATATAGTCTGTCGTCTTAATGACATCGTGAAGACTACCACCTGCCATTTCAAGAAGCCTCTTCATCTGCTCGTAAATGACTCTTACTTGACCCTTCAGGTCACCAGGATGTAAGGTCCGATGATTCTCGTCGGTTGCCACCAATCCTGATAGGACAAGGATCTTCCCTTTTCTCACAGCGTCGCTCCATGTATATTCTTTTCTCTGATAGAGTTCGTCATAAAAATTGATGTTTACTCTTTCCATTGAATCTCCTTCTTTCCTTCTAAACTAAATAATCTTTTAAGATGATTTTACTGTTTGACTCAATCCAAGTAGGTCCCATCCATTTTTCCATAGGATCTTTTCCTTCAAATCTGTAGTGATAGGGAGATTGAGGATATATTCTACCTCTTCCTTCTGCCGGGCAAAAGGGGTATCTGTCCCGAAGAGGATTCGTTTTGGATCATGCCTTTCAATAAGATCGATGACCCAAGCCCGAGGTTGAAAACAGAGGCCTGGGGGATAGGAGGTGTCTACATACAACTCTCTGCCTAAGAGAAATTTTTTTGCATCCTCAACCATTTGAAATCCACCGAAATGGGCTACTACCATTCGCATCTTGGGGAAAAGGTCTAATACACGACGTAATCTCTCTGGGGTCGCCATCACATCTTCTCCTGGTCTCGATTTTAACCCTGGACCTGAATGAAAATTAGAAAACATATCCTGCTGGGTAATCTCCTCATACAGAGGAAAAGCCCTCTCATCGTCAGGATGGATATTCTGAAAAATAGAATGGAATTTGATCCCCTTAACCCCTGCTTCTTTGAGACGTTTTATCTCGGATTTGTAATCCTGAAAGAGGGGATGGATCGATCCTACTGGAATCAGGTCATCTCCTTT
>JBBIRM010000216.1:3684-4060 GCA_037441765.1 Deltaproteobacteria bacterium
CTGACCGATTATCCAATGATTGGTCGATTGAACGAGGGAGGGCGTAAGAGCCACTGCCAGAACCACACATGCCTTTACACCTGATAGACTCATCTCCTCTCTTAACCCCGAAACGGTGCCCTTCCCATAAGGTAAAAATCCCTCTTTACTCTTAACCGAGTCAATAACATTTTGAGCTATTTTTTCTGGGAAGATGTGGTTATGAAAATCTAAGATCATGGAAGGAAGATAAGATGCCATGAAGGTGTAAAAGAGTAATATATGAAGACTAATAATTATAAATTTTAAATTATTTAACACAGTAGAAATCCAACTGTCAATAAGAAATGGATCTGACCGTCTATCACTTTTATCCCCCTATTAAGTCATAGAAGTT
>JBBIRM010000217.1:0-4051 GCA_037441765.1 Deltaproteobacteria bacterium
GATGAAGAAAAAGACCACTCATCTCATTCAGAACCATATGAGGATTCTCAATCTAAATCGAGAGACTAAGGACAATGCGTTGAAAAGGCTTGTAAATCAGATTGGGGATGAAGTCCCTTTACTCATTCTCCATACCCTTGCTGATAAAGAAGCAAGTAGAGGTATCCTTTCCATCCAAATCGATGAGGTAGTTGAAGCACATTGTCTTAAGATCTTTCAATTTTTTAAAGAAAAGATGATTATCCACCCACCTCCCCTTATCACCGGACACGATGTGATGGCCATGGGTTATAGCCCTGGTCCAATAGTTGGTGAAATATTAAATTTTGTTCGAGAAAAGCAGATTGAAGGAGAAATTAATAGCAGAGAAGAGGCCCTTCGAGTCTTGAAAGAGCGATTTGGAGGTGGGAGTTAAGGATGTAGTCCCTTTTTTAAAAATTAAATTTATTAAATATTTCAATAGGTAAGATATGCCTATTCTTTAGGCAAAATGGTTGAAATCGCATCCTTCAAGGCCTGGAGAATTCTTTTCCACAATTAATCAACACACATTGTGAATAGAGGACTAAAAACTTTTTATAGATACTGAAATTCTTTAAGGATTTCATAGAAATTAAAATTCTAACAACATTACTTCCCTTTAGGGTCTCCATCGGTTTCACCAGTTGCCTCTATGAGACTAATTGATCTCGGTTTCATATTGATAGGCTCTATAAGAGAAATGTCAGCCCCAGAGCCAGCACCCAAATCCTTAAAACGCCGTGCTGCCGGAAGAACCCTCGCCTCCAGAGAACCCACCGCATTGTTATAAGCCAAGTTTGCCCTTTCCAAACCTTTGCCTATATCTGTAATGTGCTCAGCCAATGTCCTCATCCTCTCGTATAATTGTCTCCCGAGATTGCTGATCTCTTGAGCACTCTTAGCAATCTGCTCCTGCCTCCATCCATATGCAACTGACCTTAGAAGGGCAATCAAGGTGGTGGGTGTAGCAATGATCACCCGCTTCTCCAGTCCATCTTCTAACAGTCGTCGGTCAATATCCACCGCTGCAGCAAAAAATGATTCTCCAGGGATAAACATCACGACAAATTCAGGTACTTTTTCAAACTGTTGCCAATAATTTTTACTGGCAAGATTGAGCATATGAGAACGAATCTGTGATGCATGGCGACTGAGAGCCAGATTGCGTTGCTCCTCAGACTCTGACGCTATTGCCTCGCGATAAGCATCGAAAGTTGCCTTTGCATCCACCACAATCACACGATCTGCTGGAAGATGAACGACCAGGTCAGGTCGTAGTAAACCTTCCTCTGAAGGCACAGAGACCTCTTCTGTGAAATCACAATGTTCAGACATTCCAGAAAGTTCAACCACCCTTCTAAGGGTCATCTGTCCCCATGAGCCAACCACCTTGGGTGTTCTTAGGGCGGTAACGAGGTTACCCGTCTCCTTCTGGAGTTGCTGATGGGTGGTGAGCATGGCCTTGAGTTGTTCAGTAAGTCCTGCATAGGCCTCTTGCCTGCTCTTCTCCATGCTCCGAATATGTTCCTCGAACTGTTTCAAAGAGTCTGATAGGGGTTTTACAAGGCCCTGGATTGCCTCTTCCCGTTTTCCGAGATCTCCCTTTGCCTCTGAGAGAACTTTTTCAAAGGTCTCTTTGGCAAGTTTTAAAAAGGCATCAATGCTGTTCTCCAGGGTATCCCCTGCAAGGGCTTTAAACGTATCTGTAAGTTTATTTTTTGCCTCATCGAGAAGTCTCTTCTCTTCTTCCAATCTTTTAGTCGTCTCGTTGAGCTGGGTTTCAGCCTTCACCCTTGCATTCTGTTCACTCTCCAATTTTGCCCTGAGTTTTTCAAAATCCCCGGAAGCCCTCTCTATCTGTATACGGAGCTCTGCAATCGTATTTTCAAGACCAGAGGCCCTTCCCTCTGCAATGCTCGCTCTACGTTCTGATTCTTCCAATAAACTGGTCAAACTCTGCCTTGTTCTGTTTGCGGCTAATAACCAGGCGATAACTCCACCAACGATGAATCCAATTAACCCAAAAAGAGCATAAATCATATTTTATTATCTCCTTTTAAACAAAATTGACTAAATAATTTTTAAACCCTAATATATATCTTTAACCCCAATATTTCCCTTTTATCAAGGGTGAATTGGGAAGTTACTAATACAAACGAAGTTAATATTGTTACAATTGGGATCATTCCGCTGGAAGCAGAATCCACAAACATAATAAAAACACTAAATTCCTACCTTTGCGGGAATAACAAGAAAAACCATTTAGACCAACTTTTTTAATATGTTTTTATTAATTACCCAGGTTTAAGAATGTTCTTAATGTTTATTCCACTGAATTTGGCCACTATATCCGAAGGAGTCTGGCCGGCTATTCCGGTTGAACGTGGCCGCCTATTCTGATCCATGGTGACCAATCTGTCGGAGGGAAGCGACACTGGTTTGATATTTTACTAATTCTTCAGTTTCCGTCAAGTTTTTGTTTCTTTTGCAGGGAGGCTCCTTTGAGTTGAATTCGGCGAGCATTGTGAATCAAACGCTCCATAATGGCTTCGGCGAGGGTTTAGTCGCCTATATGATCATACCATTTTTCATTAGGGAATTGACTAGTGATCAGTGTGGATACCTATCCATTACGATCTTCTACGATCTTCGATGACATCGAGCAGATCTTTTCTTTCAGTACCGTGAAGAGGGTTAATCCCAGAAACGTTCTTCGAAGGATGAGGTCCTGTAAAGGAGGTTGTTCAAGTTGTTCTTTTAAGCCCTCGGCCATCCCAATGAGCTTCATGGCATAGAGTTTATCAAAAGTCTGTTCGTTGAGCATAATCGTTCCTTTTTGGCCTCTCTGCCCTGACCTTGCTCCTCTGGGAGGCCCTCTTACCCTTATGAACCGTTTCATAACTCACGATTAGTGGTGGATGTGGGCGGTGGAGGAACTGAATTCATCTTTGGAGAAGGAGACCACATTAAATATTGGAGAGGTCTTCCTATTGGCTCAGTGCGGTTGACAGAGGAATTTCTTCACTCCAACCCTGTTCAGTAATATTAAAGGCTGGAGATGGAGAAGAGGAGCTTTAAAAAAGCTTCTCCTTTATCAATCTATAATGATTGCTGAGCGAATGAAAATTCTAGGTTTACCCGTAGATTGGGCTGATGTGATCTTAGCCGGTGGAACAATTCTCTATTTAGTCATGAAAGTATTCGGGTGCCCCTCTGTTCTAATCAGTTGCCATGGAGAAAGATATGGTCTTCTCTACAGGAAGCATAACCTTGAACAATTGATTCTTGCCTAACATTTCAAGATTTCTCAAACATCGAATCCTTTACAAACTCTCCAATTTCCCTTTTAATCGATCCATTTCAACCTTTAGATGCATCAATCTGCTCTCTATTTCCAGGATCTTCTCTCGCTCTGCACGGACGAAACGGGTATAGGGGGAAATCGCTTCCCGAATACGCTCGATGCTACGATTGATCTCTCTTTCAAACTGTCCATGTAAGGTTTGGATGAGTTGAGTGCGTAATCCAGAAATCTTTTCATTCAGCTTATTCTTTCCCTGCCGACGTTTGGCAGGAATGATGAAAAATCCGAGGGTTGCAAGGAGGCCAGCCATGGCCATGCCTGTTACATCGGCAACTGCCGTTGTAGCTATTGCTGTAATCAATGCTCCTAAACCCAGGGCTCCTGCCCCAAAGGCTGCTGATGCGGCAACCGCCAAACGAGCATTTTCAGCAATTATTTTAGACTCCTGTCTCTTATCGTAAGCCTCAACCACCCGTCTGGCTTCCCTAGCAACTGCTTCAATGAGACGCTCACGATCAAACTGAAAACTACCCGGACCAAATTCTCCTACGATCCGGTCTTTGTGTTCATGCTTTCGGCCAGAAAGGTGCTCGGTGACGGCCTGCCACTGGCGAAGATCAAATTCGACCATCCAATCGATCAAATCATTCACTTTTGCTTCAATTTGTTGTGGTGCCTCTGCTACCACCTGCCGTTCAAACTCCTGCTGAACCCGTGTCTTGCTCA
>JBBIRM010000218.1:0-3983 GCA_037441765.1 Deltaproteobacteria bacterium
ATTTTCCGCCCCAATGATCTAAGTTGGAAAAGGAGACCGGATAGAAACGGGATTGAAACTTCACTCTCGAGCGTCTCTTTCAACGCTCGAAAAAGTTGGAAAAGGAGACCGGATAGAAACGGGATTGAAACGAAAAGCCATGCTGAATCTGAAGACTATATAATTATTTTAAATAGTGATACATTTATAATTTGTTCAGAAAGAGAGATATGAGATTCTTTTGAGACGATTAGATAACAAAAAAGGAGGAAATCTTCATCCTTCTTATATTAAATTAGCGGAGTCAATTAATCATCAAAGAGCACCGGTAATTTTTTAGTTGAATTGGGGGAATTATAGTATGTCCGAGCGAGAAGAAGAACTTAAAAAAGTCTCCAGATTGGAAAGCATTGGTAGGAACTTAACCCGTCTCGCTTCAGAGGGAAGGATTGGACCCATTTATGAGCGGAGAGATATTATTTCAGAATTGGCATCTCAACTTCTAATTGAAGGAAACAATGTACTCCTGGTAGGTGAACCTGGAACCGGTAAAAATGCAGTTGTTGAAGCACTCGCCTGTTGGATGGTACGAAGTGAGGTAGACCTTCCTTATAAGATCATAGTTGAGTGTACCCACATCTCTTTCCAAGCCTTCTGCCTTTATGTCCACGAATTTGAGACAAAATTCCAGATGATTGTAGAGGAGCTTAGAAAAAACAATGCACTTCTCTTCTTTGATCAAATAAACCTTGCTCTTGGAGCGGGAGGAGTTGTTGGATTTGAAGAACGGACTCTCGCTAACTTGTTGAATCCGTATCTTGGGAGAAAAGAGATTACGATTATCGGAGCAACTACTCCGGATGGCTATAAGGCTATGCTTCGTGTGAATCCCACTTTTGCCTCAAGGTTCACCCGAATAGATATTCCTCCTATTACATCTGATCAGGCATTGATGATCCTAAATGAATTGAAATTCGAGTTGGAAGAGAAGTACCAGATAAAAATTGAAGACCAAGTCTTTTCAACCATAATTGACATGTCTGAGCGCTTTTACAGGGAGAGGTTCTTTCCGGGCAAGGCCTTTGAAGTGCTTCGAGACGTGATTGCTACAGAACGCCGTTCCACAAAGAGCAGCACTACTAACTGGGTCAAGAAAGAACATGTTTATGAGGTATTCAAAAAAAGGACAGGATTGCCGAATTTTATCATCTACCGTAATAAAGCAGTTAAGAAAGATGATGTAAGAGATTTTTTTACCCAGCGACTCTTTGGCCAGGATGAGGCAGTGGAGGAGGTTGTAAATACAATTCTCAATTTCAAGGCGGAATTGAATGACCCACAAAAACCTGTAGCCGTTTTTCTCTTTGCTGGTTCTACAGGAGTTGGAAAAACTTACCTTGCTCGTCTTCTGGCAGATTATCTCTTTGGGTCGGAGGAAAAGCTTTTTCGTTATGATATGTCGGAATATTCAACTCCGAATAGCATAGAAAAGTTAATCAACGGGCGAAGAGATGATAAAAAAGGTAAACTGGTCGAAGATATTCTTGCAAGTCCTTTTTCAGTTATCCTTTTTGATGAAATTGAAAAGGCTCATCCGAATATTTTTAATCTCCTTCTATCCCTTATTGGCGAAGGAAGGCTTACAGATGAGAGGGGAAGAACAGTAAATTTCTGCAATACGATTATCATTATGACTTCAAATATTGGGGTTGAACTTTATAGCCGTTTCCCTATTGGACTAAGAACGGATCATGAAGTTAATATAACTGAAAATGATTTATTAAAAAAAATTAAGGAATACTTTCGCCCTGAATTTATTGGTCGATTGACCAAGATCATTCCATTTAAGCCTCTTACAAAAGAACAGATTCGAGTAATTGCAAGAAAAGAAGTTGATAGATTGATAGAAAGAAAAGGGATCGTCCTTCGTAGGTTAAAGGTCAATGTGACAGATAAGGTTATCGATTTTCTAATTGAAATGGGCTATAGTGCCGAGTTTGGAGTCAGGCCCATGCAACGGGCTGTTGAAAGGTATATTGGATATCCTTTGGCCGAAGTTATCTCTTCGGGTCAAGCTCTTCAAAGTGACGAGATACTTATAGATTTAGATGAGAAAGGACAGATTTTTATTAAAAAAGACGTGAAGAACTATTTAAGGGGAAAAAGGAGATGGAAAGAGAATATTAGTTAATATTTCCTCCCTGGTTGAAGCAGAGACAAAAATCTAAGAGGCCTAATTTAATGAGCTATGTTGAACGAAAGAAGGGGACAAATCGAAATTCTCTTTAAAAAAATAGCTTAGTAAAATAAAACAAATGAGCTTGTTATTTATCAAGTCCATTTAAGATGGCTAATTACTGGTGAAGTAGTTCCCAATATAAAAGAAGTTCCGCCGGAGGCGGAATTTGGGTGAGTACCGTAAGGCATTAACCTTTTAATGTTAGATTATATGAAGTCGCTTCATTAATTATTATTTATAATGGCCTCTGCAATTGTATTACGACTAACATCCCCTTTACTAATAAGTATCTTTTGAAACATCAAAATATCTGAAATTATTTTTTCCGGATTTTTCCGTAGTCCCTCTTCACAGGTCTTAAGAGCTAATTCAAATTGTTTCGAACGTCTAAGTAAATCAACCATTATGGCCTCTTCTGCCCCATTTTGTTCAGCAAATCTTTGGCCGTTTTCTCTTGCCGATGAACAACTATCCATAAAAGAACCTCGTTATTTAAGTAAATTCTACTACACTATTACTAAAATTTCTACTTTTTATTCATAAAGCCATAAAGTAATAAAGTTGGAAAGACTCTTAAATTTTTTCTTGACTTTTTTTTTAATTTTTTTAAGAATTTCATTAAATGAATGGTTTGAGGAGAGGTTTTTAGCAGAAAAATTAGTGAGAATTTTTATGTATATTTTAATCCTAATAACCCTCCTAATATTTTTGTAATCACATACCCTCAGGACGATTTATGGCTCTGAGGGTTTTTTTGCAACTAAAAAGTATTAGGAAATTAGGAAACGGAGGGGGACAAAATTGGATGATAAGCCGAAAAAAGTTATTTTAGATACTGATGCGGGTGTTGATGATGCCCTGGCGATTATTTTAGCTCTAAGGTCTCCTGAATTGGAAGTTATGGCCATTACCACTGTGAGTGGAAATGTTCATGTGAACCACTGCACAAAGAATGTCCTGCGGGTCCTTTCGTTACTTGATTTGGAAAATCCTCCTATAGTTGCGAGAGGAGAGGAACGCCCTTTAAAAAAGGAGCCTTTTAGTGCACCTAGTGTCCATGGAAATGATGGACTTGGTGATTTGGGAGATGATTACTATCCGAAGCTCAATTGGTCTCTCCTTTCAGAAAGAAATGCTGTAGATCTCATTTCGCAGATAATTTCGAAAACTCCCCAAGAGATAAGTATTGTGGCCACAGGTCCATTGACCAATATTGCCAGGGCAATCCAAAAAGACCCTATTTCAATGGCCAAAGCAAAAGAAATAATCTTTATGGGTGGAGCCGTCAATGTTCCTGGAAATATCCCTCCCGGGACAGCAGAATTTAATGCTTATGTTGATCCTCATGCCGTAGATGTGGTTCTTAACTTTTGTGTTCCCGTAATAATGGTCCCCTTAGATGTGACACATCAGGTGAAATTCATGCGGGAGAGGGCTCAAAAAGAGTTAGGGGGATTAAATGCCCGGATCCCGAAATTTATTCTTGATTCCACCTGCAAATACATGGACTTTTATCGCGATGACCAGGGTCATGATGGCTGCTATTTACATGATCCGCTGGCAGTGGGAGTTGCTATTGACCCCTCGTTTGTAGAAATGGAAGAGATGAAGATTTACGTGGAGACCGAGGGAAAGGTTACTTCTGGAATGACAATGCCCTTTAGACATCCAAAAAAGATTAAAGATCCACCCAATTGCAGGGTTTGTACCAAAGTAAAGTCCGAGGAGTTCTTAGAGTTTTTCTTGAGGAGAATGCAGTTATGAA
>JBBIRM010000219.1:0-3950 GCA_037441765.1 Deltaproteobacteria bacterium
ATAAGATTTTCTCCGACATCCCTACCCGATTCCCCGGATGAGTGAGGTGTTACAGGATTAAAAATCTTTTTTAAATATTTTATCAGAAATCTCATTTGTATTAGTTGACGGAAAAGCAAATTAGGTTTAAAATTTAATAAAAAGGAGGTGAGGATGATGAGATGGATGTTTCCCCATGCAACCCATTGCTCGGCCTGTGGCTCGTGGCAATAGTCCTGAGCAAGACGTTAAACTGCTCATCTGAGTTTCGAAAACCGTTTTAGCCTTTAAGGGGTTTAGGGCCGGTGAATTTGCGACCGGCCTTTTCTTTTGTTAAAAATTTTTAAATATAAAGAGTATTTATTCCTATATAACAAGGAATGATCATGAGAAGATTTAAAACAGCGGTCTATGTCCTCTTAATCCTCCTCTTCTTTTTCCCACTTACCCATGCCCAGCAGGTTGAAATAAGAATCCTTCACCTTAATGATTTTCATGGGTTTGCAGAAGCCTATAAGCCTCTTGGATCGGATGTAATGTTAGGAGGCCTCTCCTACCTTGCCACAAGAACCAAAGAACTTCGCAAGGAAAAGCCAACCCTATTGCTTTCAGCAGGAGATATGATCCAGGGAAATAATTGGGCTAACCTTTTTTATGGAGAGTCGGTTATTGAGTGGATGAACGAGATGAGATTTGACGCAATGGTGTTGGGCAACCACGAGTTCGATTTCGGGCAGGAGGTGCTTAAAAAGAGAATCTTAGAAGCAAGGTTTCCAATTCTCGGAGCAAATATTGAGGGATTAAATCATATTCTTCCATATATTATTAAGGATCTTTGTGGGGTGAGGGTTGGGATCATAGGGGTCGTTACCGAGGATGTCCCACTATCGACCCATCCTCGAAATGTAGCAGGTCTCAAATTTATTTCACCTATAGGAACGGTTAAAAAATTCATAAAGAAATTAAGGGATAAAGTAAATTTAATCATTGTCCTTTCCCATATTGGATTTTCGATTGATAGAATTTTGGCAGATAAGGTAAAAGGGATTGACGTGATTGTTGGGGGACATTCCCATACCAAAATAGAAAAGCCCCTAAGGATTGGCAATACCATTATTGTCCAAGCATGGGAACATGGGAAGGCAATTGGGGTCCTGGACCTTACTCTTAAGGAGAAGAAGATCATAGGCTTCAATGGTCATCTCGAGGAGATTAGGCCACAAAAGGGAAGGGAAGACAGAGAGACCTTGACAATCGTGAGGAAGTATGAAGAGAGGATGGATTCTTTCCTAAACGAGAAGATTGGGGAATCGGAGGTGGATCTCGATGGAGAGAATGTAAGAAGAAGAGAGACCAATCTTGGGAATTTTATTTCAGATATTATAAGGCGGGTTTCAGGTGCGGATATCGCTTTAATCAATGGCGGAGGGATCAGATTCAGTATTAAAAAAGGGGAGGTGAGGGTGAAAGATATCTATTCTGTTCTTCCTTTTGATAACTATGTCATAGCGATTAAACTGACAGGAAGACAGATCCAGGAGGCCTTAGAACATGGGGTTTCTGGGGTGGAGGATGAGGAGGGGAGGTTTCCTCAGGTCTCTGGCCTCAATTTTAAATATTCCCCATCAGAAAAGAAGGGTTCGAGGGTGAAAGAAATTATGATTTCAGGCTCTCCTATTGAGTTCGATAAGGAATATGTGGTTGCCACAAATGATTTTCTGGCTGCAGGAGGAGATGGATACCGGACATTTGGGGAAGCCATTCGGTCATCAAGAGATTTTTCAATTACAGGAGGGTTGATGAAAGGAGAAAAAGTCGCCTACAGCCATTCAGGCAAATGGCTAAGAGACGTGGTGGTTGATTACATCAAAGAGATTAAAAAGATCGTTTCAGAGGTTGAAGGAAGGATTAAGGAGATTCCCTGATGAAGGTTTTCGTCAACCAAATACCTGTGGAGGTGTTGCCCGGGATGACCGTGAGACATGCCTTGGTTTGTGCGGGGCTTTTAAAAGAAATCGAGGCCTCGAAGAAGGCTTATGATGAATGGGGAAATGAGTTAGGCCTTGGTGGGGAATTAAGTGATGGAATGAAGATTTATGTCAAAGAAAGATTGGAAAAGGATCCCGGATAATTCCCTAAATTTGTAGATAAAGGGTCTGCCTGATGAAGACACAACCTTCCTCGATTCGATCTCAGATGTTTCCCCTTCTTTTTCTGGTTTGGATCTTCTTTTTAAATTTTTTATCACGAATCATTTTATCCCCTCTCATGCCTACCATTGAGCAGGATATAGAGATAGGACATGGGGAAGCAGGGTCTCTATTCTTTCTCATCTCCTTTGGCTATTGCCTGATGTTATTTGCTTCAGGGTTCATCTCCCGAATCCTCAACCACAGAAAGATGATCATTCTTTCTGCCATGACGGTCGGGATAGGCCTCCTGATAGTAGGTCTTAGCGCTAATCTTTGGATAATCAAAATAGGGCTTCTATGGCGTGGGATGGCGGCAGGGCTCTACCTTCCCTCAGGCATCGCTACGATCACTGAGTTAGTCGAACCTAAGGATTGGGGTAAAGCAGTTGCGATTCATGAATTGGCCCCCAATCTTGGTTTCTTATCTGCACCCCTTCTCTCCGAATTCCTATTAAGATGGGTTTCCTGGCAATGGATTCTCATCTTGATTGGATTGGCTTCCTTTCTTTCAGGGGTTCTTTTCATAAAGTTTGGCAAGGGGGGGATTTCTCATGGGACCTCCCCTGATATGGGGACTCTTCAAAATATCCTGACAGAACGCTCTTTTTGGATTATGATGTTCTTTTTCAGCCTGGGGATCGGGGGAAGTTTCGGAGTCTTCTCAATGCTCCCGCTTTACTTGGTTTCTGAAAAAGGATTGGAGAGGATCTGGGCCAATACCCTGGTGGGCTTATCTCGTATTCCAACCCTGGGTACTGCTCTCTTAGCAGGTTGGTTGACTGATAGACTTGGACCACAAAAGGCATTGAAGATGATCTTTATCTCAACAGGGCTTATTACGATTCTTCTTGGAATGATTTCTGCTCCGTTGCTCTTCCTTCTCATCTTTATCCAGCCGATACTGGCCTCATCCTTCTTCCCGCCGGGATTCGCAGCTCTCTCGAAGATAGGGGAGGGGAGGTTTAAAAACCTGGCGGTTGCATTTACCGTCCCTGTAGGGATGCTGATCGGAGGAGGTGTAATCCCTGCAGGAATTGGGATCATCGGAGAGATGGGGTACTTTTCTTTTGGGTTTATAATCTTAGGAGGGTTGTTCTTTGGAGGTTTCCTGTTGGCTCAACATTTAAAGTTCGGAAAGTTAGATAAATTTTGAAGATCAGTTTCTAGATTCGGTTTAATTTTTCATGGCTAATAAGGGCAAAAAAATAGATTTATTCTTGAAAGTTCCCTCTAAAGAAAGAGGGAACTTTTAAGAAATTTCCATTCTTGCGGGAATTTCCCCTTTTCAGGACTTCGTTAAAAAGCAAGTTATTTCTTGGGAGGGATGATCGCATCTTTACAAGATTTGGCAAGACGCATCTTCACGACACGCTTGGCCGGAATCTTGATCTGTTCTCCTGTTGCGGGATTAAAACCCATCCTCGCCTTGCGATTGACAATGACGAGTTTCCCAATACCTGGAAGTACAAAGGTGCCGGTTTTCTTGGTTTCAGAGATGGCCAAAGCGGCTACCTCATCAAGAATGGCTGAGGCATTTTTCTTAGAAAGGTCAAATTTCTTGGCGAAGTGAGCCACAATCTGGGATTTAGTGAGGGGTTTCTTTCCTGCTGCCATATTGGTTTTACCTCCTTGTTAGAAATTGGTTTTAAAGACTTAAGGGGTTTCTTTCAAACAGTGCAAGTATAAAGAAAAATATTATAGACGTCAAGTAAAAAATTTATATTTCAGAAATTCCGTAATAATAGGGGGCCACAATGGTGAAATCGTGGAAATGGGGGA
>JBBIRM010000220.1:0-3927 GCA_037441765.1 Deltaproteobacteria bacterium
GACATCCACCCCACCTCCCCAGTCTATATGTCTCGTTTTTAAATACTTTTTCAGAACTCTCTGAATCATTTTTGAGGTTTTCTTTCTTCTTCATATCGAGTGTGGCTGAATTCACCACTGGCAATGGGGATGGCCACTTTCATCAAAAGTGTAAAAATGAGAAATCCTGTAGCCCAGATGCCAAAAGAGATGAAAAGTTCTCTAAAATTCGGGATATATTCATAAATTTCACCAAGAGGGTCTGGGACGAATCCAGGGATGACAAGCCCCGGTCCTTTTTCAATCCATACCCCTGCAATTATAAGAATGCATCCTATATTGAGGGTGCTGAGACGTTGTCGAGTGACAGGGAAAAGAAAGAGAATAAATGCAATGAGGTTCATAAATGTTGCAACCCATATCCAGGGGACAAGTGCATTATGGCCATGGAGGCCTTCATAGAGATATTTAAGAGAGACGATATGGACAGTATTCGAATAATACTCCTTAAACATTTCTGAGATAAGGAAAAAGAGATTAAGAAACATGGCATATGCCATGAGTTCAGCGATCTTAAAGAGGGCCCGATCCTCCACTTTAATAAATGTGTATTCACGAAGTATCTGAAAGACAATGATGATAATTGCAGGCCCTGAGCAGAAGGCACTTGCAAGAAACCTTGGAGCCAGGATGGAGGCATTCCAGAAAGGACGTGCTGGGAGTCCATTATAAAGAAATGCAGTGACCGTATGGATGGTGACGGCCATTGGAATGGAGAAGAGGATCAGAGGAACGATAAATTTTTTATTTGGTTCTTTTCCATAGTAGGTCTTTACCAGAAGGTAAATGGGAATAACAAGATTCAATATCAGGTAGATGTTGAGAACAATGACATCCCAGGCCAGAAGGGAATCAGGGAAGTTCATCGAGCCAATCCATGGAAGCATATGCCAGAAACGATCGATCCTTCCTAAGTCAACGACGACAAAGAGAAGGGCCATGGTGATAGACGAGGCAGCAAAAAGCTCTCCGAGAACCACAATCTCTTTAATCGGACCGAATTGATAAATATAGGCGGGAACGACAAGTAAAACGGCTGCTGCCGCAACCCCAACCAGGTAGGTGAAATTTGAGATATAAAGACCCCAGACCACTTGGTCTCTCATATTGGTAGTAATCAGACCTGTCTGAAGCTGAGGTATGTAGCATAGAAACCCGACTATCATAATGGATAGGAGTAAAAAACACCAGAGATAATATTCCTTTGAACCAGTAAGGACAAGGGTTAAGGTTTTGCGGTAGAATCGCCAGGTCTCTTTTAGTGTGTCTCTTAAAGCCTGCATCTATTCCTTAAGCCTCAAAGAAATAATAAAATTTTGGATCCGTATTCAAATCCTCTTTCAAGCGAAAGGTTCTTTTATTCTGAATAATGTATCTGATTTCGCTCTGAGGATCGAGAAGGTTCCCGAATTTTCGTGAACCTGTTGGGCAGACCTCCACACAAGCGGGGTACCTTCCCATTCTCACCCGCTGTATGCAAAATGTACATTTGTCAACAACATTCCTCATCCTGGGCCGATTTCCGAGGTAATGAACAGTTGTATTCAATTGATCAGGAGGGACATTGGGTTCCCCCCAATTAAATATTCTTCCACGATAGGGACAGGCTGCAATACAGTATCTGCATCCAATACACCAGTTATAATCAACCACGACAAGACCATCAGGTTCCTTCCAGGTGGCATGGACAGGACAGACTTTCACACAAGGGGGGTTTTCACAATGTTGACACTGGACAGGGATATAGATATATTCCTTTTCCGGAACCAGATCTGGATTATAATAATGTTCTGAATCCTCGAGATTGACAAGGCTACCCTTCTTCAACCTGATGACCCTGATCCATTGAGATTGGGGTTTTTCGCGGGAACAGTTGTTTTCTTCCATACAGGCATAGACGCATCTTCGGCAGCCGATGCAACGGGATAGGTCAAGACCGTAGCCCCAGAGCGTATTTGGGATTGATTCCTGGATGCTTACCTTAAATCTCCTACCAAATTTTTTGAGATACCTCTCCTCCAATCGAGCAACGAGGGCCTCTTTTTCTTCCCTGGTCATTTCAAGGAAGTGTTTTTGAAAAAAATCTTCTCTCTCTTCCTTCCCACAAGAGGAGAGAAAAGGAATGGAGGATCCCATCAAGGTAATCAAAGAAATATGATGTAAGAACTCTCTTCTCGTATAAAATTTATTTGGCATGTCGTCTTTCCCTGGGAGGGGAGGGTGGAGGTTCAGGCTTTATCGGCTTTGGCCTCGGTGAATGGGCATCATGACAATGGACACATAGGAGATAAGTCCTTTTCCTTCCTGCAAAGTATCCTTGCCTTTTCCCATGGATTCCTGCCTTCCAATCCCTTAGCACATTCCCGTGACATTCCCCACAGAGTAGGTAACTTCTTCCAAAATCTATAAGTTCTCCATTATACAACCTTAATTTATCTCTGTTTCTTGAATAATGGCAGTCGAGACACCACCTCATCGTCTCAGCATGGTGGAGTTTTATGTTTGTATGTTCTTCTGTCAATATCCTTTTTTTCGTATTTAATTCCATTGTGGCATGACATTGGCTACAGGGATAGATTCCTTCACTTAGAGGGGGAGGAGGAACGGGGAATTCTTCTCTTATTTCCTTAGAAAAAATGGATGAGATAGTTCCTAATACCAAGGGAAAGATTAACATATAAACAATTTTTCTCATTAACCCACCATCTCTGATGAACACAAATTTTCCCTTTGCCTTATAACAAGATTTGTCCTTAAAAGCAAGGGATACCCTTAATGGGCCAAAAATTTTATTTCAGTGCAAAATAGATGTAGCGGTTCTTTGATTTTTGGATCATCTCCAAAAAAGTTGATAAAATCATGAGGATTCGAGGGTTCAAAGATTCAAGGATTCGAGGTAATCCTTAAGAATTATAAAGTGTTAAAAATCTGGCAAAGATCATAGCAAATATGTTTAGATTAAAAAATGCAGATACAGGGAGAAGTTAAAAGAATGCTTAAGGCAATAATTAAATTATTAAGTGATTAAAATCTTGGGAATTTCATTCTAACAATTTTTATGTAGGGCAAGCCTTTAGGCTTGCATATCATTCATTCATTTTAAAGCAAGGCTGAAGCTTTGCCCTACAGAAATCGGTTATGGGTGAAAAAATTTCATATATTTTGATTAGGTCTTTATAAAATAAGCACTTGAACCCTTGAATCCTGAAATCCTTGAATCCTTTTTAGCAACTAAATT
This sequence comes from Deltaproteobacteria bacterium, assembly GCA_037441765.1. Lineage (GTDB taxonomy): Bacteria > Desulfobacterota > BSN033 > BSN033 > UBA1163 > JBBIRM01. The sequence continues at coordinate 3,278 of JBBIRM010000220.1, forward strand.
GGAGAAGAACCTGATTTTTTAACCCCTGGTGGGAGATTCCCCCTTGTGTAATCTTTCATTGAAGGGAAAATTCGAATTTAAGGAAAGAAGGTCTTGAAAAAGTTTAGCAAGATTATTAAGCCAAAATTGAATTTAGGGATATTTTAAGAAAGAGCCAAAAAATTTAATCCTCAATTCATTCAAAGGATGCCACAAGGATTGGGCTAATGGGAGATGAAAAGGCTTATTAATCACTTTTAGACGAAAAGGGTTCTCTGCAAAGAGGGATTTCATTTACTTTACTCCCCTTTCTCACAAAAAAGAGAAGCGCCAAGCTTAAAATTATAATCCAAAATAGTAGAAAACATAGGACGAGAATGGCAATAATTAGTAAACCCATAATAAATTTAGACATAAAGCCTCCTTTTTAAAGGGTTTAAGGGAAGAATTTTTAATTTATAATTTATATAAAAATTGCTTAAAAATCAATCAGAAATGAAAATTTTTTTATTCTAAATTTTGATGTTCCCTAAAATTTATTCTGAGGCGAAAACCACTGCTGGCGGCAGATAGATGTAACTCCCACAGAAAGAAAATTAACCTCGTTCTAAAAAAGGGTTCATCCGACTTTTCAATGGGTAACTTGTTAAGGTACAATGGCTCCAAGGAGG
>JBBIRM010000221.1:0-3870 GCA_037441765.1 Deltaproteobacteria bacterium
TTTATTGTTCATACTAAAAAATTTTTTCCCACCCCTAATTATGACACAGTCTCAGCGGGAGAAGGAAGGAAGTGATTTAGACAATCTTTCCTTAATATGGGTGTTGATCTGCTTCCATGAAGGTTTTTTAAGAAGACTAATAGTGCAATTTTAAATTTTAAATCCAATAAAAACGGTGCACTTTTAATTCTTAAATGACATCTCAGAAAAAAATATTGACAAAATATGTTAAAATACGTAAATATAAATCAAATCAAAAAGTTATAAAAGGATTTACAGTTTATGCCAGAGGAATTGTCAGCAGAGAAGAGGGCACTTGACCTAAGTGGGGAGATGCCATCGGTGGAAGGAGTGGAGTCTGATGAGGAGCTATTTTTAGCCAGGGATTTAACCAGTTCTTTCGTCAAAGCGATTAAGGCCTTTCGTTTTTACCCACCCGATAACCCCACCTTAAAAGGATTCCGAGAACAACTTATAAAAAAATTTAACTTTTTCTTAAACAGGTATGAGATCTTTACCATACAGATTGGGGAATATGACTTCTCCTTTAAGGGGAAAATCCTTTATGAAAATAGGGACATCAAAACAAGCCTCGCTTTCCTTTTTTACAAAGATGGGTTGAGGGAATTAAGATTTAGGAAGGGAATCGAGGATTGGGAAATTGACGGTTTGATTGATGTGATTAAGAGAAGCGATAATATCAATCAGTTAGAGGATGATCTGGTAACCCTGATATGGGAGAGGGATTTTACCCATATTGGGTATCTGGCCACGGATGAATTTTTAGAGGATACTCCCATTCACATTCCAGAAAATGTAGAGCAATTTAGAAAAAATCTTGTTTTTAAACCAATTGCCCATCATGTCGAAGTGGATATCTTGAAAGAGGAGGCAGAGGAAGGGATGGATCTGGATGAAATCCTCTCCAAGGCAATTGATGAGCCTCTTCCCTTTGTCCTCAATCGAGGCGTCTATTCCCTGACCCCTGAAGAGGTGGAGGGTTTAAGAAAGGATGTGGAGAATGAGGTTGACCCAACCTTTGTCTTTAATGTCATGGACATCCTCTTTGAAATCATCACGCTTGAAAAAGAGGTCGAACCATTTCAAGATGCGGTCAATATCCTTATTAAAATCCTGGACGCACTTATCACGGTTGGCGATTTTCAAAAGGCCACCGATCTTTTAAAAAGGGTCTACATTACCTTGAAGACATGTGAACTAAAAGATTGGCAGATTGAGATGGTTAGAAGGTTGATCCATGAGGCAGGAGAGGAGCAGCGGATCGAACGGATAGGGAGAATCTTAGAAAAGGAAGAAGGGATTAAATTAGAGGATGTCAATGCCTATCTGGTCCTTCTTCAAAAAAATTCGATCAAACCTTTAATCAAATTACTGGGGGAGTTAAAGAATTCAAAAACCCGAAGGGTTGTCTGCGATTCACTCTCTGAGATCGGGAAGAATGCCATTGAATTTTTTACCCCCTTTTTGGATGATAAACGATGGTATCTCGTCCGAAACATTACCTATATCCTTGGTCGAATCGGCAAGGAGCAGTCCCTTCCCTATATACAGAAAGCCCTTGGCCATGAGGACGTTCGGGTAAGGAGGGAGGCAATCACAGCCTTAGGTTTAATTGGGGGAATGAAAGCCATCCATCTTCTCACCAGGGCACTTAACGATGGAGATTTTCGAATTCGCGCCATGGCTGCCCTCAATCTTGGAAAAGTAGGAAAGAAGGCTGGATTGATCCCTCTTCTGGAGGTGGTTCAGGCAAAAGATTTTAGTAAAAAAGACCCTGTTGAGATCAAGGCAGTCTTTGATGCGATAGGGATGACAGGATCGAACGAGGCCATCCCCATTCTAAGGCAACTCTTAGAGAGAAAGAGTCTTTTTGGGAGAGGGAAAATAGACGAAATTCGCATTGGTGCAGCAAACGCCCTGGCCATGATCGGAACAGAGGAGGCCATGGCCATCCTCGAATCGGGACGAAACTCAAAAGAAGAGACCATTCGGGAGGTATGCTCCCAGGCCCTGAGGGGCCGTTCTTCTAAGGAGACAGCAGTCTGATGCCTGATAAAACCTCCATCCAGGATCATGAACAACTTCCCACCAAGCTCGGGACAGAGTTCGTGGTAAGGTTTTTACGACTGCTCAAGGGAACCACAATCTATGACAGAAAGAATATAAACATAGATCGCCTCACCAAAGAATGCCTTCATGCTATCAATTCTGTTATCACATCAGAAGGACATCTTTTCCTTAAGATCGTTCGGGATAATTTTTTCTTCAACAATATTAAAATCAATGTGGGGGCTGATAAGTATCCCATCTTTAAGGCCTTTCTTCAGGAGATGAGGAAACGGTGGATTGGTGAGATAGAGTTTTCGAAGGTGGTTGAAGTAGAACCTCTTAAGGATTTTGCCTATCTTATTTCCGGGCTTGAAGAGAATAACGAGAGCAATTACCTCTATGTAAAAAAGCAATTAGAATACCGGGACATCGAAGGGGTTAGTGCAGGCAAATTGGAATATTTCAGGGATGAGGAGATTTTTGTAGATTCTGAGGACCTTAAGCGATACTCAAAGGAGATCTATTTTAAAACGATTGGTCTGATCAAAGAGGTAGTGGATAATATCAATAACCAGAAGGTTCTCAATGTTCGGAAGGCCAAGCGCCTTATGCAGGATGCGGTCAATGCCATCATGCAGGATGAGGCAACCCTATTGGGATTGGCCAATATAAAAAATTATGATGAATATACCTTTAATCACTCTGTCAATGTGGCCATTTATTCCATCGCCTTAGGCCAGAGGATCGGGATTCCTAAAAAACATCTCTCCCATCTTGGCATGGCAGGTCTCTTCCATGATATCGGAAAGACCAAGATCCCTAAAGAGATTCTGAATAAGACAGAAAAATTGGATCCAGAGGAGTGGGAGGTGATCAGGTCCCATCCGGTCATTGGGGCAGAGACGATCATGAGGATGAAGGAGTGGGGAGAACTTTCAACCCGTATGATTGATGGTGCATTTGAACACCACCTTCGATACGATTTGAAAGGATATCCAAAGTTGAGCCGAAAGAGGAAACTCAGCCTATTTGGAAGGATTATTACCATTGCCGATTTCTATGATGCCCTGGTGAGACCGAGGGTTTACAATCGATTTCCATATGTATCAGAAAAGATTTTGGGGTTCATGTTAGAGCGGAGCGGGAAGGACTTTGATCCTGCCCTGGTAAAGGTGTTTGTCAATATGATTGGAGTCTTTCCGCTTGGGACTCTGGTGCTATTGAATACCAATGAGATGGGGATTGTTATCCAGATTCAGGAGGAGAGTGAACTGGCCGATCGTCCTAAGGTATGTCTGGTCTATTACAGCGATGGGGAATATCGAAAGGGAAATATTGTTGACCTGAGGGAGATCGATGAAACGACAAAAGATTACAAGAGAACTATAGTCAAGACCCTCGATCCCAATGAATATAATATCAATGTTTCAGAATTTCTTATTTAAGTATTCCCTTCAATCTTTTTACCTCTTCCCAGAGTTGATCCATTTCAAGCAAGTTCGAATGGGATAGCGATCTTCCTTCTCGGGAGAGAGAGGATTCTATATATTGAAAACGCAATCTGAATTTTTTTAGGGTTTCTTTTAAAGCCTTCTCAGGATCTATTTGGAGTAACCGGGCGATGTTACTCATTACAAATAAGAGGTCTCCCATCTCTTCGAAAATCCTTTTACGGTTTTTTGAGCGGAGGGCTTCACGAAATTCTGCTAACTCTTCATCCAACTTTTTTAAAACCCCTTTAAGATCTGGCCAGTCAAAACCAACCTTAGAGGCCATCTTTCCCAACCAATAGGCCTGCTG
>JBBIRM010000222.1:0-3856 GCA_037441765.1 Deltaproteobacteria bacterium
CCATTATACTATATATAGATGATTAGTGCAATAATTTATGCCGATTTATATAGAAGTCCCAGAGCCGAAAAAAGAGACACGGAAAGCGGGCACGTACGCGTCTTTTTAAGATAGACGGCAATAGGGGTACCAGATACCTTGTCTCAGAATGAGGCGAGTGGTCTGATCGCCGGATAGGGAAGGTCTTCCGTGATTGATCGATGAAGGAATCTCTCCTCTCTTAAAAACCTCATATTCAGGGTCCCAGGGAAAGACGAGAACTTCTCCTCCGAGATTTTTCAGGACGGGAAGAATTGGCTTAATCTCACGTTTGGAAAAAGAATTAAAAACATCCTCAAGATGGTTATACCTTGAGAGGTCTTCTATAATCTGAAGGGTAGGGGGACTTAGGGCGACTTTTCCCTTTAAATTTTCTTCGAGAGCTTGCTTGGGTGTCAACCAGACCTCTGCAATGGTCTCCTTTTGGTCAAAGCTCGCCTCCTGTCCTTCGGGATAGCGGGCGAGGAAAAACCGTGTATCGAATCTTAAGGTTCTTGCCTCAGGCGTGATCCAGTGGGCACAATAGTGGAGTTGATCGAGAGCGAATAAGATTCCCATTTCGCTTGCAATCTGGCAGATGCTTCGCTCCTTTTTTTGGAGGAGATTTCGATAATTTTCAAGCCTCTTTCGCTCCTCTGGCTTTTTTAGATGAAGGAGGTTCTGATCCCTGTCATAAGCCAACAGGATCCCAGCCTCCTCAAAAAGTTCTCGAATCCCTGCAATCCAATGAGCTATGCTCTCTTCCGGGGTAAGTGCTTCTCCAAGCATCCGATAGGCTTGCTCGGCTGTGACTCCTTTTGCCAAAGCACATGCTTCAAGAGAGCCATCTTCAAGGTCGACCCGTCCGCCGGGGAAGACATAATTACCTCCCATAAAACTACTCTTTTCGTGCCGCTTCAAGAGGAGAACTTTGAACCCCTCGAGATCACAATCCCGAAGAAGAATGACCGTTGCTGCTCTTTTTGGGGGAGTTATCACAGTTATTCGATCCACCTAACGAATAGATTAAGATCATCCCTTTGAGACTTGAAGTGGTTGATGGCTGATGGCTTTCATCAGTTCCATAGTGGACTCCTGAAGATCATATTAGATACTTGACATTAAATGAATCCACCGTTATTTTCAAGTCGTGAAAAAGGTCCTGAGTTATTATCCCTCAGTTGGTAGGTATTTTATTTGTCCTTTCCTTATAATTGTGAGATAAAAGCCCAAATTTGAAAAGGGCTACATTCTTTAAAGGGTTACAAAAGCCAAGGAGGAAAAGAAATGGTGAAAATGGATGAATTTATCACCTACGATGCGACAGGGCTGGCTGAGTTGGTAAGGGAAAGACAGGTTCAGGCAACCGAGCTGATAGACGCATCGATTGAGCGGATTGAGCGCTTCAACCCGACGATTAATGCAGTTGTAACACCGATGTTTGAACAGGCTCGTAGAGAGGCTGCTGGCAAACTTATCAGCGGCCCTTTTTCGGGTGTTCCGTTTTTATTAAAAGATCTGGGCGCCCCTTGTATCGGAGTGCGAATGACAATGGGATCGACTTTTATGCGTGACTTTGTGCCGGACCATGATAGTGAACTTGTGGCAAGATACAAACGGGCTGGATTGATCATCATTGGAAAGACGAATACTCCGGAGTTAGGCATTCTTCCAACCACGGAATCCCGCCTGTTCGGACCATGTAGAAACCCATGGAATAGGGATCGAACATCAGGCGGTTCGAGTGGAGGGGCAGCCTCTGCCGTTGCGGCACGATTCGTTCCAATGGCGCACGGAAATGACGGGGGTGGATCGATCCGAATACCCGCTTCCTGCTGTGGCATTTTTGGATTGAAACCCACAAGGGCACGCAACCCTCTTGGTCCTGATTTTGGCGATATATTTAGTGGATTGGTTTCCGATCATGCCCTGACTCTCTCCGTGAGGGATAGCGCAGCCCTCCTGGATGCGACTTCAGGCCCTGATGTTGGGGATCCTTACTGGGCACCTCCTCCGGAACGGCCATTCCTTCAAGAAGTGGGAGTTGATCCGGGGAGACTTCGAATTGCCTTTACCACCAAGACATTTACAGGAATAAAAGTTCATGAGGATTGTGTTAAGGCAGTTTGGGATGCGGTCAATCTCTGCAGCGACCTCGGCCATGAATTGGTGGAGGCTTCTCCAGAGCTCAATGGAGAGATGGTCACTCATGCCTTTATGGTCATATGGTCGTCCGGGTGTGCCTGGACCATCGACGGATTAGGTTTAGCCACTGGAAGGAGGCCAACTCAAGATCAGTTTGAACCCCTCACCTGGGCCCTTTATGAGATGGGGCGTCAGCAGAGTGCTTCGACCTACCTCCTTGCTTTAAGTTTTCTCCAGCGCATCGCCAGAACCATTGGTCAATTTTTTCAGAAGTATGATCTATTACTCACTCCAACACTTGCAGAACCACCCGTTCCATTAGGAACGTTCGACTCACCTCCGGAGAACCCTTTACAGGGACTACGCCGTGCTGAGGCCTTTGTTCCTTTCACCCCAATATGCAATGCGACCGGACAGCCAGCCATGTCAGTTCCTCTATACTGGAATGAAGAGGGACTTCCCGTAGGTGTCCATTTTGTGGGTCGGTTTGGAGACGAGGCCACACTCTTCCGTCTGGCCGCACAACTTGAGTCAGCCCGTCCATGGATGGGCCGATCTCCAAACCTATCCTTCTGAGGAGGACTGCAGATGATACATGCTAAATTAGGGTTTCGATGTGCTGCGATGCATGATCTCGTTACCCCTATGATCGTTCAACCCGCCCTCATCGGATGGGAGCCAAAACAGAGGCGGGTCGATCTTCACATTGAGCGGGCCTTTAACGGAGAAGAACTATTTCGAAGAATGAAGGGCTGGGTGATCGTCGATCCGAACTGGGCCATCGAGGTTGTGAAGCAATTTGGAAATTTGAAAGTCCTGGATGATCGAGATATGGTCGTCGAACTCGAGAAGATGCAATTTCTTCTCTGGAATGAGTTCAACGACTTCCACCCTTATTATGAGCATATCTCCAATTCTGAAAGGAGCAAGGAATTTGTTCTCATGGGAAAGATAGACCGTTCCATCACCCGAAAGGATATTTCCAAGCACGGTGGAGAGAAAGTCAACCGAAATGGGTCCATGAGCGATTTTCCCTTTGCTGTAGTTTCTTTAAGTTTTTGCTCTCCAACTTGACGACACCAGTCACCCATCAGGTCAAGGTCTTAAGGATAACGAGAACATCTCTCCTCTGTGACCCCTGTCCTGGCAAGCAGGACCCAGAAAATCTTCGGTTCCAGGCCATGTCCAAATGGTGATTTACTGGAATCATAGTTCCAAGTCAACCCCTCGTGGCTCATGGCGTGGGCGCTCAAGACGTTGATGACTATGTTGAGATGGGGTGGAGCGGTTGACCAATCAATCCTCGTGGCTTGTGACCAACCACGACCTTGGTTCCCCTTTCCATCTCAAATCCTCATCCAAATACCTTTTCTGGTTGAAAGGGAACTTGATCCCTCATCACATAGTAACCCGCTCGGGCTAATTTGTTTGAAAAAGCGCCATGGGCCACAGCAGCATTTGTCTTCTGGATTAGTCATTTAGTTATAAGTAATCCCTCACTTAAGGGGGGGATTATATGAATCGGGCAGGGATATCTCCGAAAATCTTATATAGCGGGTCGGTTAATAGAATATCTTATGAAAGAGATTTCATCTAAGGAGATGGTAGCCTTTTCAATACTCAAGGGATTCTGTAGTCAGGGAGCAATCTAAGGTTTCCGCTATAAGATTTTCTCCGACATCCCTACCCGATT
>JBBIRM010000223.1:0-3753 GCA_037441765.1 Deltaproteobacteria bacterium
TTTTTTCTCGCCGTTGTCAAATAGGGGGAAAGAGATCTTTTAAAAACTCCTCGAAGGGCTTTGTGTGTAGGGTGAAAATGCTACTATCCCCTAAATGATGTCTCTTTCTCAAACCATTCAATTAATCTTTAGGATGTCGGATTTCGTAAATGAGTTTTTTGATCTGACCAATCTGTTTGGTTACTGGGATCTCCTTTGGACAGACCTCTGTGCATTTCCAAAGAGTCTGACAACCCCAGACCCCATCTTCTCTATCCAGCAGGGTTATCCTCTCCTTTAAACCTTCGTCCCTCGAATCGAAGAGGTATCGGAAGGCTCGAACAAGGGCTGCTGGTCCAACATAGGCCTCAGTTTCCTTATTCTGATTAACAGGACAGGAGGCGGTACAGCATGCACATAATATACAACGGAGAGATTCTTCTATCTTTCTGTGCTCTTCAGGGGATTGAGTATGTTCTTTTCCAGAGATAGGTGGTTCAGCAATCAGATAGGGTTTGATCAAAAGATATTTTTCAAAAAATGAACTAAGATCTACAACCAAATCTTTGATTACTGGGAATAAAGGAAGAGGGTCAATTTGAACTTCTTCTTTGAGTTCTCTAACCAATTTCTGACACGCCAAACCACAGATTCCATTAATCCTCATTCCATCTGAACCGCAGATTCCATGCCCACAGGACATTCGGAAGGAAAGGGTTGGATCCATTTTCCAGCGAATCTGGTTAAGACAATCGAGGAGCCTATCCTTGGGATCAGCTTCCACCTCGAACCTCTGATAATAAGGTTCTTTGTCCTTATTAGGATCAAAACGGAATATCTTTAATTTCACAATCATTTAAAACCTTCTATTGGAATTGTTTCTTTTCCATATATTAAATCCTGAGTTCACACAATTAGATGGCTAATTGCTCGCATCTTTCCAATCCGAAATCCAAAATTAATATACCCTGGCCTCCGGTTGAAATCGAGTGATCTTTACAGGTTTATACCTCACCTCAGGCCCTCTTATCGTCTTAAAGACTAAGGTGTGTTTTAAAAAATATCGGTCCGCTCGCCCTGGGAAATCCTCCCGATAGTGAGCCCCCCGGCTCTCTCTTCGGTGGAGTGCGCTTACTAAAATAACCTCTGCAAGATTTAGTTGATGGCCCAATTCAAAAGCCTCCATCAACTCATAATTAAAAACTCTCCCCTTATCCTTCAGTTCAATCTCTTTATAAGATTCTTTGAGTGCCTGAATCTCTTTAATCCCCTTTTTCAATCCTTCCTCATTCCGAAAGACAGACCCTTTCTCCATCATTAGAGTTTGCATCCCCTCTCTGATTTCATAAATCTTTTCCCTCCCCTGTTGGTGAAGCAGTCGATAAATGGTATCTTCAACTTTTTTCAACGAATCTTCCGAAACAGGGGCCATAGCATTGTTCCTAATCTCCTGTTTCATCGTCAACCCGCTTCTTCGGCCAAATACAAGCAAGTCGAGAAGTGAATTGCAACCCAATCGATTTGCCCCGTGGACAGAGACGCAGGCACACTCTCCTGCTGAGTATAATCCTGGAACCGTTGACCCCCTTTCATCGATCAGGACTCTTCCATCTACATCTGTAGGGATGCCCCCCATGATGTAATGACAGGTCGGTTGAACTGGGATTGGATCGTAGACAGGATCAAGCCCGAGATAGGCGGTAACCAAGGAGGCAATCTCCCAAAGCCTCTCTGAAATCTTCTCTTCTCCAAGATGGGTAAGGTCAAGATGAACATAGTCCTTTCCATCAATACCCCTTCCTGCCCGTGTTTCTGTGATAATGGCTCTTGAGACGATATCCCTTGCTGCCAGGTCCTTGACAGTGGGGGCATATCTCTCCATAAATCTCTCCCCAAATCGATTTCGTAAAATCCCTCCCTCACCTCTTGCAGCCTCGCTGATTAGGATCCCCAAGGGATAGAGCCCTGTTGGATGGAACTGAATAAACTCCATATCTTCAAGAGGAATCCCACAATCATAGGCTAAGGCAAGGCCATCTCCTGTGGAGGAAAAACCATTTGAGGTTGTTTTGTAAATCCTTCCACATCCTCCTGTTGCAATGAGGAGTGCTCTGGATTGTAAAAGATGAAGTTCCCCTGAGGGGAGGTCATAAGTGATTATCCCTCTGCACCTCACTCCATCAAAAATCAAGGAGAGGACATAATTCTCTGAATAGAATTTAACCTGCTTTCGAAGACACTGATCGTAAAGGGTATCCAGAACAACCCTACCTGTTCGGTCCGCTGCATAACAAGCCCTTTTGACAGGTGACTTTCCAAAATCACGGGTATGGCCCCCAAAGTTTCTTTGAGCAATCTTCCCCTCTCTGGTTCGGTTGAATGGAACACCCATATGTTCTAATTCATAGATGACCCTGGGTGCATCCCTGACCATGATCTCAATCGCATCCTGGTCACCCAAATAGTCACTCCCTTTGATGGTATCAAACAGATGCCATTCCCAATGGTCTTCCTCTTCGTTGCCGAGAGCTGCCGTTATTCCTCCCTGGGCTGCCCCTGAATGTGATCTTGTGGGAAAAACCTTACTCACCACAACCACATCATTCTCTCCAGCACACTCCAGTGCTGCCCTTAGGCCAGCCAGGCCAGCTCCAACAATGATTATATCGTGTTGGAAATTCATACAAAAGTTTGGTTAAATGATAATGGATGGCCTTCCATTTTGTCAACGAAGCTGAGGGATTGAAAATTCACCCTTTATTAAATAAAATCCAGATGAGGAGGAAAGAAGGATGACTGCTTATAAAAAATTTTTTAGGACAGAGAAAGACTCCTTAGGCAGAGTTAGGGTACCTGTGGATGCCTACTACGGGGCCCAGACGCAGAGGGCTATTCAAAACTTTCCCATCAGCGGTTGGCAATTTTCAAAAGAATTGATTTATGCCATGGGTCTCATTAAATACGGAGCGGCAAAGGTTAACTCTGATCTTGGTCTCTTAGATCGAAAGATTGGAAGGGCGATTGAGAAGGCCTCGTATGAAGTGATGCAGGGGAAATGGGATGACCAGTTTTTTCTTGATATTTTTCAGACAGGGTCTGGGACTTCTACCAACATGAATGTCAATGAGGTGATTGCCAATCGAGCAAATGAGATCCTGGGCGGGGAAAAAGGGATTTACCAACCTGTCCACCCTAACGATCACGTCAATCGTGGGCAATCAAGTAATGATGTGTTCCCCTCTGCCATCCATGTTGCAACCGTAAAGCTTTTGAAAGAGAGGCTCCTTCCCTCTTTAACCCACCTTCATAAAGCCTTGAAGGAAAAGGGGAGGAAATTTCAATCGATCCTGAAGATTGGAAGGACTCACCTTCAGGATGCAACTCCTATTGGGCTCGGTCAGGAATTTGATGGATATGCGCGTCAGATAGAATTAAGCATCCATAGGATCCAGAAAGTCATTCCTTCCATCTTAGAGCTCCCCTTAGGTGGGACTGCTGTGGGTACGGGCATCAATACCCACCCTTTGTTTGCCAGAAAAGTAATTGCCATCATTAATAAGAAGATGAAGACACGGTTTCGTGAGGCAGTAAACCATTTTGAGGCACAGGGGGCGAGGGATGGAGCGGTAGAAGTAAGCGGGATTTTGAAGACAGTGGCGGTGGGCCTGATCAAAATTGCAAATGATATTCGTTGGATGGGTTCAGGACCAAGGTGTGGTATTGGAGAACTTCACCTTCCTGAGACTCAACCCGGATCCTCAATTATGCCTGGAA
>JBBIRM010000224.1:0-3753 GCA_037441765.1 Deltaproteobacteria bacterium
ATAAGACCAGAGGAGATTGGCTATTCTTTATTTTGAAGGTTCTGCATAGATTGACTTTTAGACCTTATGTTTTTAATGCCTTAGCCTTATTGGCTGGTTATATGATAGCTTCACTATTCGGAGAGAAACCACTTGTTAGTATTAAGGAGAGTAATTGTTATAGAAGCCTTTTAAGAACAAGAATAAACTCAGAAATAAAAAAATTCTGGCATTTTTAATCGAGTTTATAGATTAATAGGTTCGCAATGTGTGGAATCTGTGGCATTTATGATAGATCTTTAAAACCCGTTGATCGGGAAATTTTAGATAGAATGAAAAATATCCTTCGTCATCGTGGACCAGATGGAGAGGGTTTATTCATAGATGGAGAAGTTGGTCTTGGCCACAGGCGCCTAAGTATAATAGATTTGGAAAAAGGGGGTCAGCCAATTGGTAATGAAAATGGTAGCATTCAAGTTATTTTTAATGGAGAAATTTATAATTTCGTAGAGTTGCGTGAACAACTTGAGAAAGCAGGTCACCATTTCCTAACAAAGTCAGATACTGAAGTCATAGTTCATGCATATGAGGAATGGGGAAAAGATTGTGTAAACCAATTTGTTGGCATGTTTGCTTTTGCTTTATGGGATTCAGAGAATCGAGAGCTTTTTTTGGCACGTGATCATTTAGGTATTAAGCCCTTGTATTACACGATTTTAGGTAGTCGAATCCTATTTGCATCTGAAATAAAAGCTTTACTCCAGGATTTAAGCTGCCCTCGTGAGGTGGATTTAGAAGCATTAGCAGAATTGTTTACATTTCGCTATGTTCCCTCACCTAAAACTCTTTTTAAAGGAATAAGAAAGCTTCCCCCCGGGCATCTTATGATATTATCCAGAAAAGGTATTAAAATTGAACGTTTCTGGGAGTGGGTACCTAAGCTTAGAAATAAATTTGACGAAAGGGAATTAATTGAAGAGTATCAATCACTTCTTCAGGAAGCTATACGCCTTCAGCTTCGTAGTGATGTTCCTTTAGGTCTTTTTTTAAGTTCGGGAATCGATTCGGGCGTTTTATTGGCGATTATGAGTGAATATTCATTATCACCTGTTAGGGCGTTTACTATTGGGTTTGAAGATGGTGAAAGGACAAACGAAGTTTCTGAAGCTAATCATCTTGCTAAACTTTTTGGTGCAATTCATGAATTCATGATAGTTTCTCCAGAGGATTATATAAAATATTACGAAAGATATATGTGGGATCTTGAGGAGCCGGTCGGCAATGAAACTGCAGCTGCTTTCTATTTTGTGAGCAAAATAACAAGTGAGCATGTCAAAGTTGCCCTTACGGGACAAGGGGCGGATGAGCCTTGGGGTGGTTATCATCGTCACCTGGGAGCTAAGCTTTCAAGTTTCTATTGCAAGATACCAGTATCAATTACAAATCCGATAGCCGCCATGGTTTCAAGAATCCCCGGACGTTTTGAGTTAATAAAAAGGGGGGTTCTTTCACTTAATGAGACTGATATGTTGACCCGCTTGTCCAAGATTTACTCCTTTTTTTCATCTGAAATGAAGCTGCATCTTTTTTCAGGCCCACTTAAAATATATACCGATGAAAAAATTAATTCGACAAAAGAAGCGCTTCGCTGGCTCCAATCAGATGTAGAGCATTTGGATCCCCTTACACAAATCTTATATGTTGATACTCGGTCAAATTTGCCAGATGATCTCCTAATGGTTGCTGATAAAATGGCTATGGCTAACTCATTAGAAGCACGGGTACCTTTTCTGGACTATCGTCTTGTAGAATTTATCGAAACACTCCCTCCAAAATTAAGAATTAAAGGTTTTACGGGGAAATATTTGCATAAAAAAGCTGTTGAAAAATGGCTACCCAAAGAGATGATTTACCGAAAGAAAAAAGGTTTTGCCAATCCAATTGAGAATTGGTTTCGAACAAAAATGCGAAATTTTATAGATGAATGTCTCCTTTCGAATAATTCTGGTGTATCTCTTTATTTTGACCAGAATTACATAAGAGAAATACTTATTAGGGATCGCAATGGTAAAGATCAATTTAGGCGTCATATATATTTATTAGTTTCTTTTGAATTATGGTATCGATCTTTCATTAACAACAAAGAAAATCATAAGTAAAATTTAATGGATCTTTCAATTATTATTATAAACTGGAATTCGGTCGAATATTTAATCCAATGTATTAAAAGTATTCGAGAACAGACTAAAAATCTTAGTTACGAGATCATTGTTGTTGATAATGCATCTTTCGACGGTTGTGGTGAAATGATTGCCCGCGAGCATCCTGAGGTGATTTTCATTCAAAATCAATGTAATATGGGCTTTGCGGGGGCAAATAATTTAGGAGCATCAAAAGCTAAAGCACCAATATTACTGTTCTTAAATCCGGACACAATCATATTGAATAATGCAATCGAACATCTTTATGAAATTATGAAGAATTTATCGGATGCAGGTATATTAGGGTGCAGGATGTTAAATAATGATAGATCTATTCAAACAAGTTGTGTGCTTAAAAAACCAACGCCTTTTAATCGAGCTATTGATTCTAATATATTAAGAAGATTGTTCCCAAAATTTAAAATTTGGGGCACATGGGATGCATTTCAAACAAGTAAACCTATAGAGGTAGAAGCTGTTAGCGGTGCTTGCATGATGATTAAAAAAGAAAATTTCTTTAAAATAGGTGGTTTTAATACAAGCTATTTCATGTATGGTGAGGATATAGATTTATGTGCGAGGGTTCAGAAGTTAGGGCTAAAAGTTTACCATATCCCAAAAGCAGAAATTATCCACTTTGGTGGGATGAGCTCAATAAAGCAAGAGGATCAATTCGGAACGATAATGATGAGGGTTTCTTGGGAAAAATTCATAAGGATGAACCGAGGATTAGGTGCAGCATTTGTATATAGGTTTCTTCAATGGGTTTCCGCTATTTTTAGAATTCAGATGCTACTTGCCGTTA
This sequence comes from Deltaproteobacteria bacterium, assembly GCA_037441765.1. Taxonomy (GTDB): domain Bacteria; phylum Desulfobacterota; class BSN033; order BSN033; family UBA1163; genus JBBIRM01. The sequence continues at coordinate 2,986 of JBBIRM010000224.1, forward strand.
TATGCTTAACAACAAATGGGAGAAGAAATTCAGCTTTTGCATCCTTAAAGAAATGGTGGTCAATATTAAAATGGACTTTAGGAGGTTGCCCCAAATAGGATCTCTCTTCCGTATAATACACCTCTAAAAAATGAAAGAATGAGAAGATTGCTAAAGTGAATCCTGTTGCCTTAGGTTTTTTGTTTTTTACAGGAGCGTTATTATTAATCCTTACCCGCAAATGGGCGCCACTACCACTGTTAATGGGGGCTTGCTATATGACTCAGGCTCAGGGTATAGAGCTTGGACCTTTTTCTTTTCCGTTTCTTAGATTGCTGATAGCAATCGGCTTTATAAGGGTAGTCTTAAAAATGGAGTTTATCGGATGGCAATGGCATTCTTTAGACAAATTGATGATTTTTTGGAGCATCTGGGCGCTATTTAGTTCAGTTTGGCATAAGGACCCTGTTTCTGCTTTAATTTTTCGTTTAGGCCTTGTTTACAACTACCTTGGTCTTTATCTGATTTTCAGGTTTTTTTTACGAGATATGAATGATCTAATAAATGCATCTAAAATGGCGGCAATCCTTCTAATTCCTGTTGCTTTAGAGATGGTATGGGAAAAAATAACTGCCCACAATTTATTTTCTTTTTTTGGAGGTGTTGGTGCAACAGCTGCTATTCGTGAAGCTCATATAAGGGCTCAAGGTCCTTTCATGCATCCAATTCTTGCTGGTACTGTTGGAGCTGTAATTTTTCCATGGATGATAGGGCTATGGTCTTTTCATA
>JBBIRM010000225.1:0-3748 GCA_037441765.1 Deltaproteobacteria bacterium
TTTCGATAATCAAACAAAAACTTGTCCCTTAGAGCCGGAGATTAATTTTAACTTAAGTCCTTTTAACCTCTTCGAGGACTGTCTGAACAAGACTTTCAACATCCAACCCCTGTATCTTAAAGAGGTCTTCTGGTTTGCCCGATCCTCCATATCGGGTGATCCCCATCTTTCGAAAACGTATCGGAAGACCATGTTCTGCGATCACATTTCCCACCAGACTTCCCAGGCCGGTTTGAACATGGTGATCCTCATAGGTGATCACCGTTCCTGTCCGACAGGCCCTGAGGATGGCTTCGGTGTCTAAATCGTTAAGGCAAGAGATGTTAAGGACCTGGACCTCCACTCCTTTCTCCTTTAATTTCTCCCAGGCTTGAAGAGCTCGGTAGACCATCCCTCCATTGGTGATGATGGCTCCATCTTTACCATTCCGAATCAAATCGGCCGATCCATATTGAAACTCATATGAGCCCCCATAGTAAGGGGTTCCATCCTCTGAGAGGATGATGGGGACAGGTGAACGACCCAGGGCAACTAAAAAATTTCCATGGGTCTTTGCCACGTATCGAATCACACGGTCTGTCTGGTTGGGGTCTGCAGGGACAATGATCTTATATCCAAAAAGGTTTCTCATCACTCCGATATAATCGATGCATTGATGAGTTTTTCCATCTTCGCCAACATCAAGGCCATTGTGGGTGCAGATGAGTTTCAAGTTCGTCTCATTGATATCGTTGAGGCGGTGCTGGTTATATGTTTCGTCCACCCCAAATACCCCGAAGTCTGCGAAGAAGGTGAGGAGGGGGGTTGTAGAGATTGCCCCTGCAAGGGTTGCTGTATTATGTTCCTGGATTCCTCCTTGGAAGAAGTGGTCTGGAAATTCTTTTGCAAAACCTGCTGTTTTTACCGAAGAAGCCAGGTCGCAGTCGAATACAACTATGGGGAGGTAGCCTCCTTTTTGGAGATTGACCTTTGCCAGATCGATAAGGGCCTTTCCGAAGGCCGTACGATTATCCAGTATCTGTTCCTTCCCGTAATTCCTTGAAGTTCCTGTTTGAATGTCTATAGGTTCTAATGGATATTTCCTTCCGTGATAAGGAAGTCCTCCCTTTTCTCGAATCTCACGGTAATGTTCTAAGTCGTCATCTACTCCTAATTCTTGGATGGCCTTTTTATATTCATCGAGGCTGAGGGCCCTTCCATGAAACTCTTCTTTTCCTTCCATGAAGGAGACCCCCTTCCCCATAACCGTGTGGGCCAGAATCATAACAGGCCGATTGGATGATATCGCCATTCGAAGAGCGGTATAGATTTCTTGAAATTGATGACCGTCGATTTCAATTACCTCCCATCCATCTGATTCATAATTCTTCCTAATATTTTGAGGCATAACCTCACAGGTTACTCCACTTATTTGACGACAGTTGTAATCTATAATTACGGTGAGATTATTGAGACCATATTTGATAGCAAAGCGCCTGGCTTCAGAGATCTGACCTTTCTGTTGTTCTCCACAGCCCATCGTGACAAATACATGGAAATCTCTCTTTAATATTTTTGCTGAGAGGGCAAACCCGCACCCTGCGGAAAGCCCCTGCCCGAGATTGCCTGTATTCCATTCAACTCCAGGAACTGCCTTCTCTACATGGCCCTCAAAAGGGGTGCCTGCCTTTCGGAAATTGGCGATGGCCGAATCAATTGGGAAGAAACCAATCCTTCCAAGGGCTGCATAGACCCCTGGTGATGTATGTCCGTGACTGATCACAATTCGATCCCTCTCTGGATCAGAAGAAGAGTCAGGGTGGATATTGGCATAGGAATAGAGCACCAGGTAAAGGTCAATCGACGACATGGAACCACCGGGATGTCCTGACCCAGCCAGCGTGGTCATTTTCAATATATCTCCCCTTGCTAATCTGGCCAATTCAGCCAGATTCCTCAAAGAGAACTCATCCAATCTCTCAGGCTCAAATCTTTTTACAACCATTTTTTTCCTCCAAGTGAAAACAATTTTTTGATAATAGGAATGAACTATTTTAAATATGGATTGAACTCATTGCAAGAGGATTTTATATTGAAAATGTAATGCTTCAAACGAAGGGGAATTATATGAGCGAGGGTTTACTTGAAAATCCCTCTCCATTATGATAAACCAATCCTACCCTTTCAAGAGGCCCTCAGGTGAAGAGTGGAAAAAAAGGTTTAACGATTGCTATTGATGGGCCTTCAGGTGCAGGTAAGAGTACAGTAGGAAGGTCTTTGGCTAAACTTTTGGGCTACACCTATATTGACACTGGAGCCATGTATCGAACGGTTGCCCTGAAGGTCAAAGAGAAGGGAATTGAATTGGAAGATGATTTCGCTCTTTATCAGATGGCTTCCTCTCTAAATATTACTTTTATCCCAATAGGTGAAGAGGTTCACACCTTTTGTGATGGTGAGGATGTCAGTGAGGCCATCCGTTTGCCTGAAATCAGCCGTCTGGCTTCAGAGGTTTCGAAGAGGAAAGGGGTGAGGGAGGCCCTCGTCCGGATGCAGAGGGAGATGGCAAAAGAGGGAAGGGCGCTCCTTGAGGGAAGGGATATTGGAACAGTCGTTTTCCCTGAGGCAGAGGTTAAGTTCTATCTGGTTGCAGAGCCTGAGGAGAGAGCGAAGAGGAGATTTTTAGAGTTGATTGGAAAGGGAGTTCAAATTGATTTTCAAAAAACCTTGGAGGAAGTGATGGAGAGAGACCATAATGATATGCATCGAGCCCTTTCCCCACTAAGGAGGGCAGAGGATTCAATCCTTATTGATTCCACCCATCGCTCTGTGGAAGAGGTTGTGGAAGAGATGTTAAAAATAGTTGAGAAGAAGGAGAAATGAAAGTCTTCATCGCTAAATCAGCGGGCTTCTGTTTCGGGGTAAAAAGGGGTATGGAGATGGCCCTTGAGGCAGCCAAAAGGTATCCAAAAGATTTATATACCTTAGGTCCCCTGATCCATAATCCTCAAGCAGTAGAATACCTTGAGCAGTTAGGGATCAAAGTAAAGGAAAGGGTCAAAGATATCCCGAGGGGAATGGTGATCCTTCGCTCTCACGGTGTCTCATGTGAGGAATTGAGGCAAGCGAGAGAAAAGAGATTAAGAATCATCGACGCCACATGTCCCATTGTCAAGAGGGCACAATTCTATGCAAAATTTCTCACCAAGCACGGATACTCACTGCTTATTGTTGGTGAGGCCCACCATCCTGAAGTTGAAGCAATCAGAAGCAGCCAGGGCAACAGGGTAGAGGTGGTGGAAGATATTGAAACTATAAAGAAATTAGGCCCTTGGAATAAATTGGGGGTAATTGCACAGACCACTCAATCCTTTACTCTTTTTAAGGATATTGTAGCAACATGTATGGATAAGACCAGGGAGATAAGGGTATTTAATACAATTTGCTACGCAACAACCCTTCGGCAGAAGGAGGCAGTAGAGATTGCCAAAAGGGTGGACTGTATGATTGTCGTAGGGGGTTATAATAGTGGGAATACGGTGCGCTTAGCATCAATCTGTAAGCAGATCCAACCCAACACCCACCACATTGAGATTGCCAGAGAACTTCGACCGAAATGGTTCCTGAGGAAAGAGAGAGTGGGGCTTACTGCTGGGGCTTCTACTCCATCCTGGATTATTCAAGACGTGGAGGAAAAGATTCGGAATATAAATCGAAGGTAGTTGAAAAGATTTGTAATTTAAAGAAGGGTGTGGTATAAAAGTTTAAT
>JBBIRM010000226.1:0-3743 GCA_037441765.1 Deltaproteobacteria bacterium
AGAAGACTGAATTTCATGTTTGTCTGACTGGTTTCGGTGACAAGTAGATTCAGGTGATTAAAGTGGTTTGGGAGTTGACACGACTGGGATTGAAAGAGGCCAAAGAACTGGTTGAGGGTGTCCCCAAGCCGGTGAAAGAGGGGGTTTCTAAAGAAGAAGCCGCTACAATCAAAAAGAAGCTTGAAGAGGCTGGGGGAACGGTAGAAGTAAAGTAAATTATAAAGAGAATATATTTTTGAGGCATTGAAAGATATTGTTGTCTCTTCCCAGAAGGACAGAACAATTTTTAAGACGAAGTCCGAATGGGAGGGGACTTTTTATTTAAAGGAGAGGGATCCTTATGACCAGCGTCGTTCCAGTATACCGAAGGTATCGTAAGAATTTTTCGAAAATTAAGGAAGTCTTAGAGATATCCAACCTGATCGAGGTTCAAAAGAAATCGTACGAACAATTTTTACAAGCAAACGTTGATCCTGATAAGAGGGAGAATATTGGACTTCAGGCCGTTTTTAAAACTGTCTTTCCAATCAAAGATTTTTACGAAACTGCTTCACTTGAATTTGTGAGTTATCGTCTTACAGAGCCCAAATACGATGTGGAAGAATGTCTACTCAAGGGTATGACATATGCCGCTCCTATCAAGGTCACCGTTCGCCTGGTGGTTTGGGATGTAAACGAGGAGACTAAGACTCGAAGCATTAAAGCGGTGAAAGAGCAGGAGGTCTATTTTGGTGAAATTCCCTTGATGACAGATAATGGAACCTTCATCATCAATGGAACAGAACGGGTCATCGTCAGCCAACTCCATCGATCTCCAGGCGTCTTTTTCGATCAAGATCAGGTGAAGCCCCATATGGGTGGTAAGATTTTCTATTATGCACGAATCATTCCCTACCGTGGGTCTTGGATCGATTTTGAATTTGACCAAAAAGACCTCCTTTATGTGAGGATTGATAGACGGAGGAAGATTCCGGTGACGGTCCTTCTCCGAGCCCTCAAATACACTGGGCAGGAACTCCTAAACTACTTTTATCAAAGGGAGAAAATTCTTTTCCGAAAAGGAAGATTCCTTAAAGAGGTATCGAAGGATGTCCTTGTTGGGCAGAAGGCAACATCAGATATCTACGACCCTGAAACCCATAAACTCGTTCTCAAGAAGCATCGGCGAATTACGGAAGGGGATATCAAAAAACTGGAGTCTGCCAAGATCAGCTCCATCTCGGTAGAACCTCAGGAACTAATCGGTAAGTTTTTAGCAAAGGATGTCGTTGATCCAGAGACAGGAGAGGTGATTGCGGAATGCAACGAAGAGATCACAGAAAAACTTCTTGAGGAATTTAAGGAGAGAAAGATTGAGGAGTTTGAGATTCTATTCATCGACAATGTCAATGTCAGCTCTTCACTCAGAGATACACTGGTGATGGATAAAATAGAATTGACCAGGGAGGAAAGAGAGAAATTACCTATTCTGGAACCAGGAAAATCCCTTAGAGAAAAGGAGTCCGAGCGGGCGCTGATAGACATTTACAAGAGGCTTCGTCCAGGGGATCCGCCCACTATCGAGACAGCGATTGGTCTCTTCTACAATCTATTTTTTAATCCCGACCGTTATGACCTCTCTAAGGTAGGGAGGATGAAGTTGAATCACAGACTCGGGTTAAAGGCCCATCCTCCCAAAGTTCTGGTATTCACCGAAAAGTGGAGAAAGGAGGCCTTGGAGGCTGGGGCAACCTATGTGGGAGGCAAAGAGTTGATCGATCGAATTCTGGATGGATGGCTTGATTTTGATGAAGCCATTGCCACTCCAGAGATGGCAGATGAAATCCAAAGGGTTTCCAAAATTCTTTTCCCAATTGGATTGATGCCTTCCATCAAGGATGGGACGATTACTGATGATGTGAAAGGAAAAGTAAAGAAAATCTTGGAGGATGAGAAAACAACTCTACGCCGCCGGGATATCTTAGGGGTGGTGAAATACTTAATTAAACTGAAAGATGGACAAGGAACTGTGGATGATATTGACCATCTGGGGAATCGGCGGGTGAGGACGGTTGGAGAACTCCTCGAGAACCAGTATCACATTGGCTTGGTTAGGCTGGAGAGGGCTATTAAAGAACGGATGAGCCTCCAAGATGTGGAAACCCTGATGCCTCACGACCTGATAAATTCAAAACCTCTCTCTGCTGTTATCAAAGAGTTTTTCGGTTCAAGCCAGCTCTCTCAATTTATGGACCAGACCAATCCCCTCTCTGAAATCACCCATAAACGCCGTCTTTCCGCCTTAGGCCCAGGAGGGCTTACACGCGAGAGGGCAGGCTTTGAGGTAAGGGATGTCCATCCCACCCATTATGGCAGGATTTGCCCCATTGAGACCCCTGAAGGTCCAAACATTGGTCTGATCACCTCTCTCAGCACTTATGCACGCGTCAACGATTACGGATTTATCGAGACACCTTATCGAGAGGTTGTGAATGGAAAAGTGACTAACCACATTCGATATCTCTTTGCTCTCGATGAGGAAGAGGAGATAGAGGGGAAAAAACCTGCCATTGCACAAGCCAATGCGCCTCTGGATCGGGAAGGAAGGTTCGTAGCGCCCCTTGTCTCTGCGCGAAGGGGTGGGGAGTTTGTCATGGTGAAACCAGAGGAGATCCGCTACATGGATGTTTCTCCCAAACAGTTGGTGAGCGTGGCTACATCTCTTATTCCATTTTTGGAAAATGATGATGCAAACCGTGCCCTGATGGGATCGAATATGCAGCGACAGGCGGTTCCCTTATTAAAGACGGATGCCCCGTTAATAGGAACAGGTATGGAGGCAATTGTTGCAAGGGATTCAGGGGTAACGGTGGTAGCAAAGAGGGATGGTATTGTGGAAGATGTGGATGCTTCTCGAATTGTCATTCGTGTAGATGAAGAAGTCCAGAGGGAGGATGACCCTGGAGTAGATATTTATACTTTAATCAAATATAAACGGTCAAATCAGAATACCTGTATCAATCAAAGGCCTATTGTTCGAGTGGGCGAGAGGGTGAAGAAAGGAATGGTTATTGCGGATGGGCCTGCTACGGATATGGGAGAGTTGGCCTTGGGGAGAAATGTTTTAGTAGCCTTCATGCCTTGGGGAGGATATAACTTTGAGGATTCAATACTCATCAGTGAAAAGTTATTAAAAGAGGATACCTATACCTCCATTCATATCGAGGAGTTTGAGTGTGTGGCCCGGGACACGAAACTCGGCAAAGAGGAGATCACCTGCGACATTCCAAATGTGGGAGAGGAGGCCTTAAAGAATTTGGATGAAAGTGGGATCATTCGGATTGGGGCGGAGGTTAAACCTGGCGATATTTTGGTAGGGAAGGTAACCCCGAAGGGTGAGACTCAACTTTCTCCAGAGGAAAAACTACTGCGGGCAATTTTTGGTGAGAAGGCAGGAGATGTCAGGGATACCTCACTTAGGGTCCCCCATGGGATTGAAGGGATTGTGATTGATGCCAAAGTCTTTTCCAGAAAGGGACAGGAGATGAAAGGACAAAGGCAATTGAAGAGCAGGAGAAGGCAAGGTTATTGAAAAATCAAGCGGATGAGATTCGGATAATTCAAAACAGCACTCGCCGAAAGATTGGGAAATATCTGATTGGGAAACGGGCAGCCCAACGGATTGCCGACGAAAAGAGGAATCGCGTCTATCTGGAGGCAAAGGAAAGAATTAAAGAAGAACATCTCTTCAACATCCCCTTTGA
>JBBIRM010000227.1:0-3724 GCA_037441765.1 Deltaproteobacteria bacterium
CGAGTTGTGATTGGTAAAGGGGATCCCTCACATGAGGAGGGACAATTGGGGTGGCGATGATCTGGGAATGGGGATGTTCGAGAGAGGTTCCAGCCTTTTCCCCATAGTTTCTGAAGATGGTGATCAATTCCAATTGTTCCACTTTTGAGAGGGCAGTATATCTTTCTCGGTAGGTAAAAACCGTATTCCTCACCTCTTCCAGATCCATGGTGGCAATGGACCGATTATGGAAGGACGTCTCGATGATCACCTCAGCAATCCCAAACCCATCCACCTTGAGGAAACGGCCCTCATGTTTTCGCTCGGTTGTAAGATTACCCTGGAGGGCTGCAAATTTATTGGGGACAACACGTAAAGACCAGTTTTCCCCCCTGTTGATCGTGAAGAGGGCTGGAGGGGTCATCGATTCATTTCCCGGGCAGAAAGGACAATCCTCTTTTCTGGAAGGGAGAGCGGGTTTGGACTCCTTCTTCTGAACAAAGTCGTCAGGCCTTTTCGCCCTCTCTGTGGCAATGATCACCCACTCCTTAGAGACCATATTCTGTCTAAATTCTGGCATCCTCTTCCTCCTTAAGCGTATTTTCTTCGGACACCTCTTGGATCTGAAAGAGCGTCCGAAGTGCATCGATATAGAGATCGGTCATCAAGTCTTCTTTCCTTTTAAGCAAGGTCAGTGGGTGATGAAGAATCTTATTTATGATGGCCGAGCTCATGGCTTCTAAAACTTCCCTTTCTTTGCTTGAGAAATTGGGATGGAGCGATAAGGCCTTCTCCAGTTCCCTTTTTCGAATCTCTTCAAATTTCTTCCTTAACGCCACAATGGTTGGGGTAACCTCCAGGGAGCGATACCAGTTTACAAATTTAACCACTTCCTCCTGAACAATGGCCTCTGCCTTTTCTGCCTCTTTCTTTCGATCCTGAATGTTATTATCGGCCACTTTTTTCAGGTCATCAATATTATAGAGGTAGACGTTTCCGATCTCATTGACTTTGGGTTCAATATCCCGAGGATCAGCGATGTCAATGAAAAAGATGGGCCGTTGTTTTCTGTCTTTCATCGCCTTCGATACCTGTTCGTGTCGGATGAGGTATTGGGGCGACCCAGTTGCACTGATGACGATATCTGCCTCTTTTAACCCTTGGGAAATCTCTTCAAATGGGATGGCCTCTCCTTTAAATTCCTGAGCAAGACCAAGTGCCCGCTCATAGGTCCGATTGGCGACCAGGATCTTTTCAATCCCTCCTGAAACAAGATGTCTGGCTGCCAGTTCACTCATCTCTCCTGCGCCAATGAGCAATACGGTTTTTTTCTCGAGGGTTCCAAAGATTGTCTTTGCCAGTTCCACAGCCACAAAACTGACGGAGACCGCACTGTTACCGATCCTTGTCTCCGTTCTCACCCGCTTTGCCACATGAAAGGCTCTATGGAGAAGTCGGTGGAGGATGAGACCAGAGGTCTTGGCCTGTTGGGCCAAATGGTAGGCCTCTTTGAGTTGACCCAATATCTGGGGTTCTCCAATCACCATTGAATCGAGGCTTGAGGCCACTCGAAAAAGGTGTCTTACAGCTTCCTCCCCTACGGGGGCATAGAGACTTTTTTCGAAATCCTTTAGGGGTATTCCATGATAGTGTGAAAGGAATTCTTTCAGAAGGGATATGGCCATCTCTAAGTCTTGAGTCACTGCATAAATCTCTACCCTATTACAAGTGGAAAGGATCATGTTTTCCTTCAGCGAGGGAAGAGAGTGAACCTTTTGAAAGGCCTCTTCCAGTTCGTCTTCTTTAAAGGCGAGGGATTCGCGAATCTCAATGGGTGCAGTCTTATGGTTTAATCCAACGACGATAAGTTCCAATAATTCAGTCCTCCCTTGAACTGATTATTGACTACCAATTTGAATAGGTATGAAGTCCTGGCAGAAGAAGGTTCACACCAAGAAAAGTAAAAAGTACTGCAAAAAACCCAACAATCGCCATGATGGCTGCCTTTTTTCCCCTCCATCCAACAGTCAAACGCTGATGAAGTAAGGCGGCGTAGAGAAACCAGGTAATGAGGGACCATGTTTCCTTAGGATCCCAACCCCAATATCGTCCCCAGGCATAATCAGCCCAAACCGCTCCTGTGATGATACCAAGAGTGAGCATTGGAAATCCGAAGGTCAAAGACCTGTAGTTTAAATCATCCAAAACCTTCAATGAAGGAAGTCGTTTTGAAATTGCTCCCACCCTTTTTGATTTAAGTAGATGCTCCTGAATCAGATAGAGGATCCCGCAGCAGAAAGTCACGGTGAATATAGCATTTCCCAGAAAGGCGAAGATTACATGAAAAGGATGCCAGTAGCTTCTTAAAACAGGGGCCAGAGGAAGGATCTCTTTTGGCAGGGCTAAGGCAAAGAGCATGAAGATAAGCGCAATAGGAGTGAGAAAAGCACCTAATACCTTTACGTTGTATTTTAAATATGTGAGCAGGAGAACCCCAATTATCATCCATGCAAAAAAGGAGAGGGATTCATGAAGATTGGTCACCGGGGTATAACCCGCTTCTAAGTACCTTGTAAAAAGGGCCAAGGTGTGTGAAACAAAGCCAATGGAGACAAAGGCCAATCCAATTCTGGAAAGGGTTTTTTTGAGAAAGATGATATAGATAGGATAGACCAGACTCCCAAAAAGGTAGAAGAGAGAGGCAAATTTTAGAAAATAGACATTCATATAAATTTTATTATTTATTTTACCATTTTTTTGTCAATTGGTGAAACTGCCAGTTCATCACCCCATAAAAAAGGGGGTGGATCCAGGGTCTTTTTAAGATTCTTCTATAAATAGAGCCCAAAGAGAAGACTTCTTTCCAGATCCTTCTCATCCCTTTCTCTAACTCTTCCACAGTCATTAAAAGTGGTTGGTAGACGACATGGAGGGAGTCATACTTCTCCCACTCTTTAGTTAGTATCCTGCCTTCCCTTTCCAATCGGATAAAAGAATCCGTACCTGGGTATGGGGCCATGATGAAAGCGAGGGCCCAGTCAAGTTTTTCATTAACACAGAAATCAATAATTCGTTGAAAGACCCCGGGATCATCGTCATCAAGGCCCACAATAAAAGTTCCCATAATCCCGATTCCATGATCGTGAATTCTTTTAACCGCCTCTGAATATTGAGAAGGTTGATTGAAGGCCTTTCCCATGGTTTGAAGATTTTTCATTGAGAAGGACTCGAATCCAATATTTAGAGCAATACAACCACTTTCGGCAAATCCCTTCAAGAGATTTCCATCAAAGGCCACAGAGACCGGGGCATGACCATACCAGAGGAGATCATACTCTTTCAACAAAGAGACCAGTTCAAGTGTAAAACGTCGGTCGCCTGCCACATTGGAGTCGATTATATAGAGGAGCCTCCGCTTAATGAAGTAAGGAAGGTCTTTGTTCAGTAAGGATAATGTTTTTTTAAAAAAGGAATTCATCACAGGTCCCTTCTCGAAAAGGGTTTGTAGTTCGCGGTCAATTTCCTGAATCGGTCGATTGCGGTACCGAAACCCAAAGAACTTTGAGACACCACAAAAGTCACAGCGGTGAGGGCAACCCCGGGTGGTTTCAATCAATTTGAGAGGAAAGTAGAAGATTTCGTTAAGAAGGTCCCTTCTCGGGATGGGGAGGGTAGAAGGATTGACAAAACCATTGGCTAGATAGATCTGTCTCAGTTGGCCTTTCTTCAGATCCTCAATCAGTTT
>JBBIRM010000228.1:0-3604 GCA_037441765.1 Deltaproteobacteria bacterium
TTTTATCTGGAGCTTCTATGTTCTTATCTATTATTCAAAATAATCAGTATTTATTGAGTATTGGATTAATTTTTTTGATCATATTGATTATTTGGCAGTGGAAAAAAAGCAAAACCTTATAATTAAGAGGTTATTTTTGGAATTAAAATAATCTATTTTTTATCTTTTTAATTTTTTAATAATGTCTTTCAGAGGTTGAGTTTGAATTTATGTTATATCAATTTGCGATAAAGAAGCTGGTTTTAAATTAGGTTTTGAGGGGATATAATTTTAATCAATGGGAGGATATAGTAATGGCATATCGGGATTTGAGAGAGTATATTACTCGATTGGAAGAGGTAGGGGAGCTAAAGCGTATTAAGGTAGAAGTAGATTGGAACCTTGAAATTGGGGCAATTATGAGGAGGGCTAATGATCTAAGGGAGCCTGCCCTTCTATTTGAAAAGATAAAAGGGTATTCGGGCGATTATACAATTCTTGCAAATCTTGTGGGGGCCTCAAAACCAAATATTTTTGGAAGAGTCTGTCTGGCTCGGGGCTTACCGATAGACATGAGACCCCTTGAAAGTATAGATGAGATAGCAAGGAGATTCCAAAGTCCCATAAAACCTGTACTTGTCGATAAAACAAAAGCCCCATGTAAAGAGAATATTATTATGTGTGATGATATAGATTTATTTAAATTCCCTATTCCATATCTTAGGCAATTTGATGGAGGCCGTTATATTGGTACATGGCATACTGATATAACAAAGGATCCAGATTCTGGTTGGGTGAATTGGTGAATGTATCGTCATATGGTGCATGATAGTAGGAATATTGCATTGCTTGCAAATCCAGGCCAACATGGTCCAGGGATGTTTTATCAAAAGTATGAAAGCAGAGGAAAGCCATGCCTATGGCTGTAGCGATTGGAACTGATCCTGCCTGTGCACTTGCGTCAATTTCACTCGTTGCATCCCATGTTAATGAGGTAGATATAGCAGGTGGTTTGAGAGAGAAACCTGTTGAGCTTGTAAAATGTGAGACAATAGATCTTGAAGTTCCTGCAACAGCTGAAATTGTTCTGGAAGGAGAAGTTCTACCCAATGAAAGGAGATTGGAAGGTCCATTTGGAGAGTATTGGGGATACTTTGCAAGTGAGAAAGCACCAAGACCTGTTTTTCATGTTAAATGTATTACTCATAGAAACAAACCTATACTTCCTGTTTCCACACCAGGGAAGCCTTTTGATGATACAACATTTGTATACTCGCTTTGTGGTAGTGCAGCCTTGATGATTGAACTTAAAAAGATGGGATTGCCATTTAATTCTGTTTATCTTACACCTTCAATGATAGCGGTTATAATTTCAGCGAAAGAAACGTATCCAGGCTATGTTCATACTCTTTCGTCAGCTATCTGGGGGACTAAAGTAGGGATTTATAGACCAGTTATTATTGTTGTTGGCGAGGATATTGATGTAACAAATATGGATGAAGTTATTTGGGCTTTAACAACCAGGGTTCATCCAGTTAGAGATATACATGTAAAAAAACGAGCTCCAAGTCATCCTCTTTTTTCATTTCTTTCACCAGAAGAAAGGGCAACTCTAACGGGTGCTGCAGTTTGCTATGATGCCACATTTCCTTATGAATGGAAAGACAAAGCTCCAAGAATAGTCGATTTCGAGCATGCATGGTCTTCGGAGATAAAGAATCTTGTGATATCGAGATGGAAAGAGTATGGATTCTAAAATCTAAAGATTCTATTTTAAATTAATTTAAAATAAATATTTGGGGGTTAATATGGCAAAAGGGCCATCTATTAATATTAATTTACCAGAGAATATTAATTTAACTACTTATTATCTCGAGGAGAATGTATCAAAAGGTAGAGGTGAAAAGGTAGCAGTTTATTATCAGAATGAAAGAATTACTTTTAATCAATTGATTGAACTAACCAATAAGATGGGTAATGTCCTTAAGGAATTTGGAGTAGGTTTTGAAGATAGAGTCTTACTTATACTTCAGGATTCGCCAGAGTGGCTTGCAGGTTGGTTTGCAACTATGAAGATAGGTGGAGTAGCAACCCATGCCTATACGTACCTTGTGCCAAGTGAGTATGAGTATTTTTTAAATTATGTAAGACCTAAAGTGGTAATTGTTGATACAACAACAGTAGAGCGTGTGAGGGAAGGGGCTAAAAATTCTATATTCCCAAAAGCTCTCCTTATAGCGGGTGAAAAAGTTTCTTTATCTGGGAAAAATGAGTTTAATCTCAATTCTTTATTGAAGGATTCATCATCTATTCTTGAACCCGCACAAACTACGAAGGATGATTTAGCCATTTGGAATTTCTCCGGTGGAACTACAGGAAAGCCGAAAGGTGTTCCACATATGCATCATGATGGGATTATAGGATTCGAATCTTTTCAATATACTGTAAAGTATACTCCAGATGATATTGTGTTCAGGATTCCTAAGCTTTTTTTCCATTATGCAAGGGATTTGGGTATGAATTGGCCTTTAAGGGCTGGGGCCTCGGTAGCCCTTTCTCCTGAGAGATCTACAGTAGAGACAGTTTTTAATGCAATAATTAAATATAGGCCTACAGTGGTCTTAAATGTACCTACCATGATGAGGGCCATGCTTCAAAGTCCAGAGTTTAAGAATGTAGATCTAAGTTTTATAAGGCTTATGATTTCATCGGGAGAACTTTTATCTGCCGAATTGTATAAGGAATTTACAAGCAGATTTAAAGTGGAGGTATTAAATTGTGTTGGATCTGCTGAAACATATCTTGGTTACTTTATGGATGAGCCAGGGAAGGTAAAGCCGGGGAGTTCTGGAAAGGTTCAACCTCTTGTAGAAGTTAGAATCGTTGATGATAAAGGTAATGAAGTACCTAAAGGGGAGGTTGGTATCCTACATGTCCGTTCAGATGCCTCAGGGACATATTATCATGGAGAACATGAAAAGACTAAAAAGACTTTTCTTGGGAATGACTGGGTAAATACAAATGATCTATTTAGAGAAGATGAAGATGGGTATTTCTGGTATGAAGGCAGGGCAGATGATCTTATAAAAGTAAGTGGCGTATATGTAACTCCTCTTGAAATTCAAAAATGTCTCGAGGGCCACAAATCTGTTAGAGAGTGTGTTGTTTTAGGTGTAAAAGATTCTGATGGTCTTACAAAAACAAAGGCTTTTATAGCATTAAATGATGGTTTTGAAGCCACGGAAGAACTTAAAGAAGAGCTTAGGGAATACTGTAAACAGAAAATGGCTCCGTATAAGGCACCAAGATTTATAGAATTTTTAAAGGAGCTCCCAAAGACTGGGCAAGGGAAAATTGATAAGAGGAAACTGTTAGAAAGTAAAGTGCCTTCTACTTAATTTTGGTCTATTGTTATAGAAATTACAAGGAAGGAGAGGCTATGAGATTACCACATTTTGAGTATTTTGAATCTACAAATATTGGTGAGGCTTGTTCTTTTTTAAAAAGTCATCCTGGTGAGGCATTTCCATTGGCAGGGGGAACCGATCTTTTTGTAAAAATGAAACAAAGAAGGGTTGTTCCAAAATTTTTGGTTAATCTTAAGAAGATACCAGGGATGGAATAT
>JBBIRM010000229.1:0-3598 GCA_037441765.1 Deltaproteobacteria bacterium
AATGGACCTCCTCAACAATGGGAATGAGGTTTCCTTGGGTAGCCAATTTTTTAAATTCAGAAAATGATGGAACAACCATTTTTTACCTCCTGATATAAATTGCTTAAATAGCTTTTTAATCCACCCTTATCTTCCTTTCCCGGTCTTAACCCCTCACCCAAGCCCTCTCCCCAAGCATTGGGGAGAGGAGAGGGTGAGGGGGGGAAGTATTTCTCCTCCCTTTGTAAAAGGGAGGTTGGGAGGGATTTTATGAAGTTTTTCAAACCGCTAAAGTGTTACAAAAGAAAGGCCGTGGGTCTCAAGGACTACCCACGGCCTTTCTATCCCTATCATACCTAAATTAAAAAATTAGGACTTATGGTGGGTAGTCCTCTCCTGTATGTAAAGACCCCCACCATTTATCTGAATTAGATTGATTACATTGGGGATAGGAACCCAAAAGTTTAAACAATGAGACATTTTCTTTCAACTGAGTCAATGCCTCATGGACTTTAGGATCCATTACATGGCCTTCAAAATCGATGAAGAATATATATTCCCAGGGTTTGTGCTTCATGGGTCGAGATTCTATCTTTGTCAGGTTGATTGACTGATTTGAAAAAATTCCAAGGGCCCTGTGGAGAGAACCCGGGATATGAGGAATGGAGAATAGGATGGATGTCTTGTCATTTCCTGTGCTTTCCCCAATCTTATGACCGATTACCCAGAAGCGAGTGTAATTGTGTGGATAATCCTCAATCTTTGAATGGATGATTTTTAATCGATATAGACTGGAAGCGAGGATGCTTCCAATGGCTGCTCCTTCAGGATCTTCAGCAGCCATTTGAGAAGCCTTTGCTGTGCTCGATGTTTCGACCAGTTCGATCTTAAAAAGATTCTTCTTCAACCAATTCCTGCATTGTTCCAGTGCTTGAGGATGTGAATAGATTCTATTTATAATTTCAGGCCTCCCGCTCTTCGAGAGGAGGTAATGAGAGACCTGGATCATTATCTCACCGCAGACCTTTACCCCTTTAGAAATAATGTTGAGATTATATTTATTTGGATTTAATTCATCACCTGAATCTCTATTGTGTTGAATTTCTGATTCAATGAATAAGTCTAAGGTTATATTAACCGAACCCTCAATTGAATTCTCAACTGGAACAACCCCGTATTCTGCTTCACCATGCTCTACAGATTTAAAGACTTCCTGGATGCTATCTTTCGGAATCTTTTGCCCAAATTCTTTGAAATAATTGAGACAAGCAACATGGGTATGGGTCGCCGGGGGTCCAAGATATACTATTCTATATTCAGAATCTCCTTTTTCCATCCTCAATACCCTATGGCCTTCTGCCTGAGTAAATAATCAGCAATAACAATTGCCACCATTGCTTCACAAACAGGGTTTATCCTTGGAATTGCAGAAACATCATGCCTTCCTTTGAGATTGATTGAAGCAGGATGTCTCAGATGATTTACTGTCCTCTGCTCCATCTTAATTGAAGGAATGGGTTTTACCGCTACCCTAATTAATATTTCCTCTCCATTGGATATACCACCTAAGATTCCTCCTGAATCGTTCTTTTCAAATCCCTCTGGGCCTATAGGGTCATTGCACTCTGAACCAAGCATCCTTGCTACCCTGAATCCTGCACCTATCTCCACACCTCTGATGGCTCCTATACTCATTAATGCCTTTGCAAAATCAGCCTCTAATTTATCGAATACAGGCTCACCAAGGCCTGCAGGGCATCCACGAACAACTATCTCCACGATACCACCAAGGGTATCCCCCTGGAGTTTTGCATCTTCAATCCTTTTCTCAATCCTTAGAGTGGCCTCTTTATCAGGACATAAGAAGGGATTTCTTTCTATCTCCTCCTCGTCGATTCTCTCTGCACGAATGCCTCCAAGTTCAAGTGTATATGAGATGACCTTTATCTTTTCTCGCTCCAGTATCTTTTTTGCCACTGCACCTCCCGCAACTCTTCCGACGGTCTCCCTTGCAGAGGCCCTTCCTCCACCTCTGTGGTCTCTTATCCCGTACTTTATCTGATAGGTGAAATCTCCATGACCAGGTCGGAAAACTTCTCTAAGTTCATTATATGGAGCAGAATCTATATCCTCATTCCAGATTATCATGGAGATGGGTGTTCCGGTCGTCTTTCCTTCAAAAATTCCAGACAGTATTTCTACCCGGTCACTCTCTTTTCTGCTACTTGAACCCACTCCAGAACCAGGTCTTCTCCGATTTAATTCTTTCTGAATATCTTCAACTGAAAGATCTAATCCTGGAGGGCATCCATCAATGACAACACCCATGGCCTTCCCATGGGATTCTCCCCATGTTGTTATCCTGAATAATGATCCAAAGGAATTTCCTCCCATCTTGAAGCCCTCCGCTCCTTGAGAATTGAGATAATCTCTCTTACTACCTCCTCAACATTGAGTTGTGATGTATCTATATGCACATCTGAAGAATTTTTATAAAATGGCTCACGATATCTTATGACCTCTTCAATCTCCTCGGTGGCTTCCTTACCCGTTAATGAAGGTCTTTGCCTTATTGTTTTATCATCTTTTTCAATTCTTTTCCTAATGGTTTCAAAATCCGCCATAAGCCATATTATTATTCCATTCTTCTTTAAGGCCTCTACATTTTCTTTGAGAAGCACAGCACCACCTCCTGGTGCAATAACAAGGTTATCCTTATCTGAAATCTCCTCAATTATTTTCCTCTCTATTTCTCTAAAATTGTCCCAGCCATTTGATTTAACAATTTCATAAATGGATTTTTTATGTCGTTCTTCGATCATCTCATCAATGTCTAAAAATTTCATTCCGAGAAGATTGGCAAGCCTTCTCCCAACGGTGCTTTTACCAGAAGATCGATATCCAATAAGAACGATATTCATAAATAGTGTATACAACCTGTAGGAAAAGTAAGGGATAAACCCTTATCCTACGTACTTTGAAAAATTCGGTAAGGGATAAACCTTTACCCTACGTCCTATGAAGGAAGAAATTTTAAAACCCCATTCGATCTCCAAAGTATTCAATATAATTTCTGAACCTCATTCCAGAATTCAGGGAAAGATTTCCTTACACAATCCTCTCCTTTTATCTTTACTCCAGGTGTAGCAAGCCCTGCTATAGCAAAACTCATTGCGATACGGTGATCGTTATATGTCTCTATCTCTGCTCCGTGTGGCTTTCCACCTTCAATCTTTATCCAGTCCTGTCCTTCCTCCACCCTTATCCCCATCTTAAACAACTCATTCGCCAGGGCACGAATACGATCCGATTCTTTCAGGCGAAGATGCCCGATCCCTTTAATCACTGTCTCTCCCCTCGAAAATGATGATGTAACAGCAAGGGTTGGCACAAGATCTGGCATATCATTCATGTCAATCTCTATACCATTAAGTTCTTGGCCTAAAACCTCAATCCAATTATCTCCCCAGTTCACCTCACATCCCATCTTCTCAAGTATTTCAAGAAAACAAATATCTCCCTGAATTGACCCCTTAGAGAGATTTTCAACCCTGACCCTCCCCGGGGTAACAGCCGCCGCTGAAAAGAAATAAGATGCATTTGAGGCATCTGATTCTAT
>JBBIRM010000230.1:0-3592 GCA_037441765.1 Deltaproteobacteria bacterium
GAAAAAATTTCATATATTTTGATTAGGTCTTTATAAAATAAGCACTTGAACCCTTTTAGCAACTAAATTGTAAAAGAACCATATTTTTTAATCCTGACATTGTATTTTAGGAATTATTTGAGTTAGTATATATTGTCAGGTGGTGGAATTCTCATAATGTGGGAACGGTTGAAGGAAGACATTCGGACGATTAAAGAGAGAGACCCTGCTGCCAAAAATTTTGTGGAGATTCTTCTCTGCTACCCAGGGCTTCATGCCATCTGGCTTCACCGTATTGCCCATTTTTTTTACAAACGGAAATGGTATACATTAGCACGTCTGATCTCTCATTTTAACCGTGCCTTCACAGGGATCGAGATCCATCCTGGAGCAAGAATTGGGAGGCGATTCTTCATCGATCATGGAATGGGGGTGGTTATTGGTGAGACCGCTGAAATCGGAGATGACTGTTTAATATATAAAGGAGTGGTATTGGGTGGAACGACCCTTGAAAAAAAGAAACGTCATCCTACCTTAGGCAACAGGGTCATTGTTGGCTCAAACTCTACTATCTTGGGTGCCATCACCATTGGTGACGGAGCAAGGATTGGCTCAGGCTCTGTGGTGGTGAAGTCTGTCCCACCTGGGGCGACGGTTGTAGGGGTTCCTGGTCGTGTGGTGGAATCCATGAATCCTGAAAAGGAAGAACTCGATTTTGAACATGGGAACCTCCCCGACCCACTATCCGATATCATGAAGATGCTCCTTCATCTCCACAATAAATTAGAAGAAAGGGTGAGGCGACTGGAAAACCAAACTCAAAAAAAGAACTTGGGGGGGAGAGATGAGTAAGTATCCAAAGTTTCTAATGGAACATTTCCAGAACCCGAAAAATGTCGGTGAGATTTCAAATGCAGATGGTGTTGGAACAATAGGCAACGCCTCCTGTGGCGATATCATGCAAATGTTTATTAAGGTGAGCGATAATCGAATCGCCGAAGCCAAATTCAAAACCTTTGGCTGTGGCGCTGCCATTGCTACCAGTTCTATATTGACTGAAAAGATTAAGGGCGCAACACTTGACGAGGCTTTGAAGATATCGGAAGAGGTCTCCAAAGAGGTCCTCTCTCAATTACCCAAAGAGAAAATCCCATGTTTTACCCTGGCAGCCGAAGCCCTAAAATTAGCCATCGAGGAGTATCGTTGTAAACTATCAGGAATTCATGAAAGGGGAGGCTTTGGTTTAAAAGAGATGGGAGAAGAATAGGAGTTAAACTTTATGACTAAAGAAGAAAAGATTGTCTTCTATAAAAACCCCAATAAGGTGCTTGAACAACTGATTAAAAATTTCATCAAGGAGAGCGAATTTAACCATAGAACCCAACTCGACAACGGCCGCTACTGGGATGAACCATTGGTAGGCTTTGCATCAGGAGTAGATCCCCTCTTTTCTGAATATAAAAATATTATCGGTCCTTTTCATCTCACACCAAGAGAGATCATTTCATCAGCCCTGAATCAGAGGGGAAAAATTCTTTCCCCATCTGAAATAGACCAGATCAGTGTTATTTCCTGGATTCTCCCCGTTCATGAAGATATCCGAATAAGTAATCGGTATGAAAACCGCTTCCCTTCTAAACTATGGGCTTACACACGAGACTTTGGAGAAGCATGTAATAATGAATTAAGAAAACATGTGGTGGCTTTTTTGGAGGATTTGGGTCATGTGGCTGTTGCACCCTTTCTTCTTCCAGACTTCAGGTGGGTTCGAGACGATAAAGTAGGGCTTGCTTCTACGTGGTCGGAACGCCATTCCGCCTATGCCTGTGGTCTTGGGACATTCAGCCTCAGCGATGGTCTCATCACTCCAAAAGGGATAGCCCATCGGATCGGGAGTGTGGTAACCCTTCTGAAGCTAAACCCCAGTGAAAGAACATATCGTTATTTTAGAGAAAACTGTCTCTTTTTCAGAAATGAAAAATGTGGAAGTTGTATCCAAAGATGCCCTGCAGGAGCCATCACCGAAAAAGGGCATGATAAAGATAAATGCCAGCAATATATTGACTCAGAGCCACTAAAAAGAAAGCGATTGGAATATGGTTTAAAAAATCCTCCCCCTTCCTGTGGACTCTGCCAGACAGGGGTACCCTGCGAATTTGAAATCCCAAGACCTCCCCTAATCGCTTAAGTAAATTTAACAACACAAATTAATACACACCCAAATTTTTTACTTGAAAAATTGTTGGTTTGTTGGTATAATTACCAACAAAAGGAGTAATTTTATTGATAACCTTTAATGAAGCAGAAATAAGGTCAAAAATTTTTAAGGCAATGGCTCACCCCGTCCGTTTAATGGTTATTGATTTTCTTAAGGACGGAGAGCATTCTTTCTCGGAGATTTTTGATTTATTTCAACTTGATAAATCAACCATTTCAAAACATCTTCTTGTGCTGAAAGAAGCAGGGATTCTCTCATCAAGAAAAGAAGGGTTAAGTATGTTCTACAAACTTGAAGTCCCCTGTGTCATAGACTTTTTTAGTTGTGTCACAGCGGTTATTGAAAGCAATGTTAAGAAGCAACAAATTTGTCTGTGCAAGTAAATCTTTTTAAATTGTTGGAATTTTTATCAATTAACGATTAGGGTAATACCAGAATAACCCTTCGAAGCAGGCTTGGATTTAACCTCACTATAAGGAACTCTGCGGAAAAGGTAATGGTATAGAAAAGAATAACTATGAAAGATCGGTATAAGTTTCTCCTCATATTAGGCGTATTTGTTTCAGCATATTTCATCCCATTTGGTGACGAAAGAGTAAAAAGGGCAATCCTTGAGGCCTTCTACATGGTTCAGGATTATGCCCAAAAGCATGTGCTTTTGTGTCTTATTCCAGCATTCTTCATTGCAGGAGCCATAACGGTCTTTATTTCACAGGCTTCTGTCATGAAATATTTAGGGCCTCTGGCAAATAAGTTCCTTTCTTATTCGGTCGCTTCTGTCTCCGGAAGCATTCTTGCTGTCTGCTCATGTACAGTGCTCCCACTCTTTGCTGGCATCTATCATATGGGGGCAGGAATAGGGCCTGCAACAGCCTTTCTCTATTCGGGCCCTGCTATCAATATCCTTGCCATTGTTCTTTCTGCGAAGGTCTTAGGCTGGCAGATCGGCCTTGCAAGGGCTGTCTGTTCTATCGGTTTTGCATACGTGATAGGTTTAGCAATGGCGTTTATATTCAAAGAGGATGAGGCAGAAAAAAAGAAGGTGGAAATGGCGATGCCTATTGAAGAACCCCCTCTCCCTCTATGGAAACAGGTTGTTTACATGGCTTCTATGATAGGAGTGCTCGTCTTCGCAAATTGGGCAATGCCTGGTTCTGCCATGGGATTCTGGCATAGCATATATACTTTCAAGTGGTATATCACAGGTGCCTTTGGTCTTCTCTTTACCTATACTTTTATAAAGTGGCTTAAAGCAAATTCTTGGGTCTCATTGATTGGAATCATAGTGGTATCCCTTCTTGCTATTATCTTCCCAAAATATCCACATCTTTCATTTTCTGCAGGTATTGCCTTTCTTATCTATGCAGGGAAAACCTCCTCTCCTGAGACAAAAGG
>JBBIRM010000231.1:0-3524 GCA_037441765.1 Deltaproteobacteria bacterium
AATCGACTAATGCTCCTCGGAAGCGAAAATGATGACGTGGAATTTATAAAAATGCTGGAATCTCTCGGAGCAACATTCGTGATTGATGATCATTGCACGGGAAGTCGTTATTTTTGGAATGAAGTTTACCCCACTAAAGAGATTCTGACATCTATTGCGCAAAGGTATATTGAAAGACCCCCATGCCCATCAAAGGATCTAATAGAAGAGAAACGATTAAAACATGTCCTAAATTTGGCAAAGGATTGGAATGTGAGTGGGGCTATAATCATTCAGCAGAAGTTTTGCGACCCTCACGAATTTGATATTCCAAACCAAAGAAAAAACCTGGAGGAGAATGGAATCAAAACCCTGCTTTTGGAATTAGACATAACCGTGCCTGCAGGTCAATTCCGAATTCGTTCAGAAGCATTTTTGGAGATGCTACGTCAAGAAGAACTTTTTTGATAGGAAAAATAAATTTAAGGAGGTGTTTTATGGATTACCAAAATATCATCTTAGAAATAAAGGATAGGATTACATGGATTACAATCAATCGTCCCAATGTGTTAAACGCTTTGAATTCAGCTACCCTCGAAGAAATTTCGTCTTCAATAGATAATTTCGAAAAAGATGACCATACACTTGTTGCGATAATAACTGGGATGGGTGAAAAGGCATTCGTTGCAGGAGCAGATATAGAAGAGATATCAAAATTGGGCCTAAAAGATTCGCTCACCTATTCAAAAAGAGGTCAGAGTGTCTTTAATAAGATAGAAAAGGTTGGAAAACCTGTAATTGCAGCCATCAATGGTTTTGCCTTAGGCGGAGGTTTTGAGCTTGCCCTTGCCTGCAGCCATAGAATCATGTCTGAAAATGCAAGGTTAGGATTTCCTGAGCTGGGATTGGGAGGAATTCCAGGATTTGGTGGAACTCAAAGGCTACCGAGATTGATCGGGAAAAGTAGAGCCCTTTGGTATATCACAACCGGAGAAATGATAGATGCTTCAAAGGCTCTTGAGATGGGATTGGCTCATAAGGTTGTTCCACAGGCAAGTTTGAAGGAAGAATCCCAAAAATTAGCGCAAACCCTAATGAGTAAAAGTCCAATTGCAATGAGGTTAGCTCTTCAAGCCATTAACTCAGGAATAGAGATAGATTTAGAGAATGGATTTGCTCTCGAATCTGCACTAATGACCATCACAAGTTTAAGCAATGATAAAAAAGAAGGTATAGACGCCTTCTTCCAGAAAAGATCCCCAAAATTTACAGGAGATTAAGAAAATTAAGACGGCGAATGAAATGTCTCAAAGACTATATCCCACAGAACCGCTAAAATGTTGGGGGAAGGCAAAAGAACTCAGGTTAAAATATTATAAAAATTATGCTGAAGCCCATGAAAAAGGAGGGATACGTTGGGCTGGTGGTGGCTGGAGTTTTGATGCAGTACCAGATGGATTAGGGGAAGATGTTTACCCATTAACAGGAGAACCTTATGGTGCTTCTATTTCGGTAAATTTAGAATTTTCTAAAAAATGTCTTGAAGCAGCTGAGGCTGCAGGATATGCAAGGGACCTTTGTTCTTATTTCAGAAACTATATAGGCTCATTGATATGTAATGAATATGCCTTTGGAGGAAAATATCCTAAACCTGATTTTCTTTGGCAAGGCCATATCTGTTGCACTCACGGGAAATGGTATCAACAGGTAAGTAGACTTGAAGGAGGAATCCCTCTTTATGTAGTTGATGTCTGCGTGGGTCCTCCACCTCCATTTGGAAAGTTAACAAGAAGTAAAATTGAATATGTTTCCGGCCAACTGTTAGATGGTATTGAATGGTTGGAAAAGGTTACGGGAAGAAAATTTGATGATGAAAAATTTTTAAATGCAGTTAAATATACTATTAAAAGTACACATACATGGGCAAAGATATGTTTTTTAAACCAGACAATTCCTGCTCCTCTTGATGAAAAAACAATGTTCTCTCTTTTTGTACTGCTCATCCTTCACAAAGCTTCCAAGGAATTCGCTGATTTCTATGAAGAATTATATGAAGAGGTAAGGGATAGGGTTGCGAGGGGGATCGCTGCCATAGAGAATGAACAATGTAGACTTTTGACAGATAGTCAGCCACCATGGTACTTTTTGAAGATGTGGCGGTATCTTGAAAACAATTATGGAGCAGTTCCAATTGGGTCTCTATATACATTTGCTATTGATGGGATGTTTGAGCTCAAAGAAGGAAACTTTTTACCAAAGGAAATACCAAATAAATGGCCAGAGACAAGAGAAGAGGCATGCAATCTTTTGGCAGAATGGAATCTCTACAGGCCACAATGGGCTCACTTCTATGGATTCAACTACAAGAGTACTCTGATGATAGCGATAGCAAAGCAATGGAAGGTTAATGGTGTCATACTTCACTATAACCGGGGTTGTGAAGGGTCTTCCTTAGGCGTCCCTACCAATAGGCTCGATTTACTTAAAGCAGGTTTTCCAGTCGTAAGTTTTGAAGGAAGTATGGGGGACGAAAGGGACATTGATGAAACCAGAACGATTGAACGTATTGATGCATTCATGGAACTATTAGGAATTAAGAAAATTAAGGCCTGAAAATAAAGGGGAAGCCACAAATGGTTTCTTTAAAAAAACGTTTTCATCTCTAAAAATTTAAGGATTGATATAAAATTTTTCCTTCTGTTGAGAAAAAAATTGCTTTTCCTTATATATTTTGTTAAATTTTTTAACAAAAATTTGAAAGTGGTTTAAGTATAAATGAAAAAAAACCCTATTATCCAAGAAAATATCATTAAAACAGCGGCTAAGCTATTTTCTGAAAAAACTTCTATCAGGGATATTTCAAACACCCTTAATCTAAGTATTGCCACAATTTACTATTACTTCAAAAATAAGGAAGACCTTCTGTTCAATATTATTAACTCTATTGGTGAGGACCTTCTTAATAAGATTAAGAATGCAATTAACGAATTCGATGACCCATTGGAAGGGTTTCGTAATATGTTATTTGTCCATATCTGCTCAATAAAGGGAAATAAGGATAGAATAAAAGTTTATGTTGAAGAACAAAATCATTTATCCAAAACATATAGGCAAATTATATATATACAACACCGCCAGATATACGATATTTATATTGAACAGTTAAAGAATTTACAGAGGTTGAAAATCATTAACGTAGATTCACTCCCCGTATTAGCCTTTGCCATATTTGGGATGGTGAACTGGTGTTATCGTTGGTTTAAAGAGGATCAGGGAATATCCATAGAAGGTATAGCTCAAAGATTCATAGATTTTTTATTCAACGGGATTCTGAATAAAGAAACAAGATATTCCTCAAGATCAAAATCAACTAAGATGGTTAAACGCAAATAAACATTACTTCTCTTATAAATACCTTTCAAGAATAAAGTATTAGGGAATATATGAAGAGAACATCAAAAGTGATCTAAGAAGACTATAAAGAATTGAGGGAGGTCGGGATGCGACTTTTGGATTTTGAATATTTTGAACCGAAAACGCTTAGG
>JBBIRM010000232.1:0-3519 GCA_037441765.1 Deltaproteobacteria bacterium
TCTTAAAACTTTTTAAGGATAACCCTAATCGGCTAAAACTTGCCGTGTCCCTGGAGGAGAATAGGCAACCGTTGAATTTCATCGATGACAATGATTTTGTCCCTTGGATGGAGTTCTTGGGAGATTCGACCTAAATTCTGACTCAGGGCAAGATATATGGAGGTGTCAAGGAGGGCATAGACCTTTACACCCTTCATGCAATGACGAATAAGAGAAGTTTTTCCAGTCTGCCTGGGACCAAATAGGAAATGAGATTTCTTCTCGAGAAGAGAAGGAAGATCCAGAACCCGCTCGATGTAGACCGAGTTGTTTAATAAATTTTTTTTCTGTTGCCATTTTCGTCATATATCATGACAAATGACGAAAAATATGTCGATATTCAGGATGGTCAATCTGAGCCTTGGCAAAGCCTCTAACAGTTGGATCACAATGTAAATTTCCGTTGTCTCTGCAAGGCCTGACGAATCAGCTCAACAGATGGAACGTTTCCTAAGCGTCCAGCTTCGTCTCTATAGGTCCTTCAAGATATGCCAGCGGGAGGCGCCCCTGGTTCAAGATCATGCCCATCTACCCAAACCGTGGGAGATCCACCAATGCCTTTCCTCTCAGCCTCCTCGCTTGATAGCTCGTGAAAGGAAACCTCTGCTGTAATACCTTCAGCCTCAATAGCCTTCTGAATATTCTTTTCAAGATCGGCTCTTGATCCGCACCCTTCGGCAAGGAAACATTCTATTTTCATGACCTTATCCCCTCTATTAATTTCTTCAAAAATATCCCTTCCCCTTTGAACGGAGGGTCGCAATCCCTTATTCATCAGGTCAGCAGGCCACAAGGCCTGAAGAAATTAGTAAAAAGTGAATTAGTGACTCAGAACATCCCCTTCATCTCCTTACCAATCATTCTATTCAACATCTTCATAATCTCAATGACCATTGACTCTCTCCTATGATACTCATCCATATCAATCCAACCTAAATCACAAACTTTAATCAACCAATTCATTGTCTCTTCATTTAGCATAATGTCTCTCCCTCATCTAATAAAACCAAATTCAAAATTTAAAATTCAAAATTCAGGATTAACCTCTATTCGATTAAAATTTTTGATTTTTCAATTTTTATTCCGTATCTTTTGCTTCCGTGTTTACCAATAGGCGTAATTATATAGTAAGATTGAAGGGTTTTATCCTCG
Source organism: Deltaproteobacteria bacterium (assembly GCA_037441765.1). GTDB lineage: Bacteria > Desulfobacterota > BSN033 > BSN033 > UBA1163 > JBBIRM01. The sequence continues at coordinate 1,192 of JBBIRM010000232.1, forward strand.
ATATGCTCTCTGAGTGTATTGTTAATCTTACTGATATTCTGTCTCAATGTGTCTTGATCGATCCCGCCTTTTTCACCCCAATGTTTTGTAAATTCCTCTAATCGCCCTGAATAGGGGCCGTAAATCTTACTATAATCTTTAGACATTTCCTCAAGAGCCTTCCTCTTTGAAATCTCTCCTAATGTTAGAAAACAATCGGTACAATCAAAACAATAATTTCGATCGGGTGCAAAACATGTATTTATCTTCTGCTTCAACAAGTAGGTATAAATAACTAATTGAATTGGAACCATGTCTATGGATGTCTCTCCAATCCAGACAACCCTCTCTTTTAGATCAATCCTCAGACGAGGTTGAATGGATGCCATGTCAATCTCTTTTTGCCCTTCCTTCACAAGCTCTCGAAAACCTATACCATTAAGAGGAATCTTATCCCTCAGACGTATAAATGGAAGTTCGGCCAGTGAAATATTAGCCTCTCTGGTATTTATTTTCTTAATCAACTTTCCATTATGATTTCTTAGTTCGAGAACCCTCTCTTTTTTTGGCTTGTAGTAAAAATCGGGGTGAGATTCAAATTCAGGACTGACAAGAACATGATAGAGTTTATCCCAGGGACGCCCAAATAGTTGAAGAGACGAACCAAGGTAAAAGGACATTGTCTTACGCCCCCCTGCCAGAGAACAGTGAAGCCTTACATGAGGATCTTTAGCCTTCTCTCTTATGAAATTGGCTATAAAATCTCCAATAATCTCGTTATGAGAGGTTGACCGGATATCTTCGAGAGGTTCACCATCTTCGCCCTTAATAACATAGATATCATCCATTTTTAGGGGTATCTCGGGAAGACTGTATTCTTTAAAAAATTTGAAAAGTTTCCCCTTGGTAATAAGTTCATCCTGGATCTTTTGTTTGCCATTTGTTGTGGTAATAATATGAATTTCTTCAGGTAAAACAGGGGGTTGGCGCTCTTGGGTCAAGGCATAAAGAGTTTCTGTGATGATCTGGGGGGTCGTTCCGATCACAAATATTAAAACTTCGCGATAGGTCTTCTCGCTCATAGAAAAATTCTATGACCTTACTAAACTAAGGTCTCAGGGAACTCTTTATTTAAGCCTCGCCCAAAATATACCTGATATGCTCTGGTAGATTTTTACATAAGTTTCTAAGTCCTCCATATTTCTGTAATTTGTTGTCTTCGTAGATTTTTTAAATAATTTACATCTGGGGAAGAGAACTTACCAGCAAAGAAACCTTTCCAAAAGGTTTTCAAAAATCCTATTAAAAATTGAATCAAAATTCAAGATTTAAAATTTTATATTTACCGAGACCGAAACTTGTCCCTTTCCCAACATGGATATATTCACCGAGATAGATATAGGGAAGAAATTCACTGAAATTTCCTCCAAAGAGGATAGAACCAATAAGTCCTCCCATCATCATCGAAGTCTTCTGTCGGTTGGAATACCGCTCCCAATCAAACCATCTTAGGTTTGAATTCTTTACTTCTACTCGTTTCGATTTCTCAATCAAACCTTTGAAATCAATATTGAGTTCCTTATCACAATGGAAATAGGAAAGAAGAGAAATTCTTCTGAGAAGGTTTCTAAAGAGAATATGAAACTCAAGTGTGGGAATTAATCTTTCATCAAATTTGAGCCGAATAGGGGTAATAAAATTGAGATGCAAGGTATGAGGTGAAATTTGAAAGGAAGCGAAATCAGAAATTTGAACCGTTCTGAAGTTACTATGGAGAACTTTATCCTTGTTTGAGTAGATGGTCTCCTCCGCCTTTTCATGGAGAAAAGTTTTTACTTCCTCCAATTGATATCTTCCTCTGCCTTTTCCAATACCCTTTTTGCCCAACTCATCAAAGGTATAGATAAAATAGGGTAAAAAATCTATAGACTTACCAATTAATACCAATTTAAAACAAAGAGTCTCGCCTGTATCATATTTTCTTTTTTCCTCCAATGGGGGAACGATCACGAAAGGATGTGGAGCAAAAGGATACTTTTTCATCTTCGATGAGTCAGGGGGAGGTGGCGTCTCAAAAACATAGGAGTAAACACATCTATTTTTTAATAAACAAGTTATACAGGCTGTTTGTCTTGTGATGCAGACTACTTTTTTAAAGGCATTCCCAAAGGCCCCTCTAAGGGTTGACCCCTTATAAGGGGGAAGGACAATATTTCCCAATGCTCTTAGTAAAAACTTAAATTGGGCAAATTTGAAATGGCTGAGCGACTCTTCCATCATTTATTCTCTGAGAAAAATAATAACTCTAGTTTTGCACCTTTCTAATTGAAAATAGAAAGCTCTTACCAT
>JBBIRM010000233.1:0-3506 GCA_037441765.1 Deltaproteobacteria bacterium
TCTGGCGATTATTGGGCTAACCTGGGTTCTTTCAATTTCAATAGGATCGGTTGCGATTGCCTTTGTGGGAGGAGTGAGGGGGGGTAGGGCTTTTAGGTGTTTGGTTTCTCTTTAGTTCAGGGATAGTGATAATTATAGCTCAATTGATTCCTATGGCAATTCTTCTTTCGTCTTTTATTGGGACAGCATCCTCTTCTCTTCGGGGAAGTGAGGTGTCTATCCATGCGAGTTAGGATAGTACGGGATAGGATATTTTTTATTAAAATTGAACCCAACGGATCAAGATTAATATCCCCAAAAGCACAAACAGGGGTATCCACTGACCAATAGGTATTTTATTAAGTTGGACAGGGAGGTCATCGCGATAACCTCTTACGGCAAGGGCTAAGGTAACATCCTCTGCACGTGAAAATGAACGACGAAGAAGAGGGATGGAAAGAAATTTTGCCATTCGAATAGGATTTTTATTCTTGTCCCCCAACCTTGCCTTATGGGCCAGACGGATCTCTTCTGCCTCATCAAGAGTGATTGAAAAGAAGCGTATGGTCAGAGAGACCATCAATCCAATCCTTCTTTCAGAGAGAAAGGGAAAAGGTTTAATAAACCAGGTAATGGCATCTTGGAGTTCCCTGGGTCTCGTGATAGCGGTGAAGAGAGTTGCATAACAGAGAATCAGTCCGAGTCGCCAGACAGTTATCCCACCGAGAGTAAGACCCTCTTTACTGATAGGAAGCCATGGGAGAAAAGATATTCGATCCCCTGAAGAGAATAGAGTTTGAAAAAGGAAAAGAATAAAAAGGAGGATTGCCCAAAGCCTAAATTCACGAAGGAATTGTTTTAAAGGAAATTGAGAAAGAATGAAAAGCCCTATCAACATTACTGAATTAAATAAGAATAATGGAGTTTTGAATTGGATTAGAGAGAGGGTAATTATCATAAGCCCAGAGGTTTTACATCGGGCATCCCATCGGTGAAGCCAGGAATCTACAGGATGGTAGTGAAGGGCTATTCGAGCCATGAAATCTTTTCCTTTCCAAGAAGGGCATAACAAGGAGGCCTGATACCAAATGGTGAAAGTTTCGTCAGTAGTTCTTCTGGTGGACCTACTGCCTTGAGTTCTCCGTTGTAGATGATGGCAATGCGGTCTATGTGAGCAATGACCTTTTCCACATCGTGAGTGGTGACAATTATGGTGTGTCCCTCTCGATGGAGGTATATCAAGTGTTTTAAAACCTCTTGGACTCCTGGATAGTCTAAATAAGAAAAGGGTTCATCGAAAAGAATAACCTGAGGTTTCATTGCAAGGATTCCTGCAATGGCAAGCCGTCTTTTCTCTCCCCCTGAAAGCAAGTAACAAGGTTTTTTTGATAGATTTTTTAGGCCCATCACTTGAAGTGCCCAATCCACTCGTTTATCAATCTCTTTTTTAGGGAGGCCAAGATTTTCAGGACCAAAGGCAACGTCCTCCTCTACTGTTTCTCCAACAATCTGACTATCAGGGTCCTGAAAGACCATTCCCATTAGAGTGCGAATTTGCTTTGAGTCATCGAGACTATTGAGGCCATCCACATGGATGGATCCTGAAGTAGGTTTAAACAGACCGGCGATGAGACGGATGAGCGTTGTTTTCCCACTTCCATTGGGGCCGCAGATGAGAAGAAACTCACCTTTTTGTATATTGAGAGTGATACCTTTTAGAGCATGGGTGCCATCAGGATAATGGTAATGAAGATTTTTAATTTGGATCATAATTGTTATTAATCTTAACACAGCCTCCTACTGTCCATTGTGAATATGTTCGTTTGTCTTTTCAGAATGGGTCTCGTAGCCCTCGCAAGAATTACAGCGACCACAGCTTTAACTGCGTCTCCAATAAGAAATGGGATCACGCCCACCATCAGTGATTTCTTCCATGACATCTGTGTAACCATCTTTAGCCAAGGCACCCCAAAAACATAGAGGAGAAGTGAACCAATGACAACAGCGAAAATATCCCAAATTAGAAGTTGACGAGAGCGATTCGAAATTAGACCTGTTATCCAGGCTGAAAATAGATAGCCAAAAAGATACCCTCCTGTGGGGCCAAAGAAATGGGCCAATCCCCCTTTTCCCCCTGCAAAAACTGGAAAACCAATCGCACCTACAAAAAGATAGAGCCCCATGCTGACAAATCCCCAGCGACTACCGAGGAGAAGACCACTCAAGATGACAAATAGGGTTGAGAGAACAATCGGGACGGGCCCAATCGGTACATGGATATAAGCCCCAATAGCCGTAAGGGCAGCCATAAGGGAGGCAAGGACTAACATTCGTAATTTTTCAATCAGCATTCTATTCCTCCTTAAAAATATTTCTTCCTTCATGCCTGCCAGGCATAGGTAAAATCCATTATCATAATTAATTGTCAACAAAATTAAGAATATTAGTTAACAAATTTATTATACCCTGTCAATGGGGAAATTTATCTGATAAGAATCTATCAGTCACTTTTGGACGGGGAGCGGGGGATGGAGCATCGGTCAATAGTTGACGATTCTCTTTATAATAATTCTGAGAATCGAAAGGCGATTCATGAGGAGAAGACTGGACAGGGTGAGATAAAGAGAAAGGAGAAAAAAGAGAGATAGAAAAAAGGAGGAGATTAATTCAGAAAATCAGGCCATTCAATCTGTTATTTAGTATTTTATTGGCCCTCAAAAGAAGAGCACCTATAAAAACCTCCTTTTTTTCAGACCTAATATAAAAAAAACTTGACTTTTTTAAATTTATATTATAATTTTTTTTATAAATTCTGAGGTAGTATATAATATTTTGTGTAAATTCTGAGATTGAAATAAAGGCGCTTTTCCTTTAAATAGGATTTGAGAAAAAAACTAAAAAGAAAGGAGAAGCGCCTATGAAAGTAAAAATTAATGTACCAGAAGTTGTTAGCCTTTTCAAGGAAATTCAACAACAACCGGAGAAGCTTTTTGAGATGATTCGAATGGATATCCGAGAGGCTGTGGGGCAGTACCTCTCCAATCTGATGGATATGGAGCTTACCCACTTTCTGGGTCGTAAGCGTTATGAGCGGACAGGACAAGACGATCCCAATCATCGCAATGGCTCCTACGATCGCAATTTTACCCTTAAAGGGATTGGTCCTGTAGAGGTAGAGGTTCCCAGGGATAGAAAAGGGGAGTTTAAGACCCAGATTATTGCTCGAAGTAAGAGGTATGAGGATGATCTTCGCCAGGATCTATGTTTGATGTTTCTCACAGGGGTCAGCACCCGTTCACTTTCCATGATCTCATCTCGGCTCATTGGCCGAAAGCTTTCTCCTTCGGAGATCAGCAGTGCTAACAAGGAGTTAGTCGATGCGGTGGAGAAATGGAGGATGAGGGATTTATCCCAGGAATCAATCAAGTATCTCTTTATGGATGGGGTCTGTTTTTCAATGAGGATTGATGGTAGTGTGGAGATGGTTTCTGTTTTAGTGGTGATTGGGGTTACAGAGAAGGGAGAGA
>JBBIRM010000234.1:0-3505 GCA_037441765.1 Deltaproteobacteria bacterium
CCATTCTTTCAGAAGTTGGTTGAAAAGAATTTTACACAAAAAAGTTGACAGCACCCTCTTTGGTTCGTCTTCTTACTGCCTAATGCATTCTGCCTATTGGTCTTTATGTATCCATACTCTGTTTCAAGCCTATTTGGTTTGATCCCGAAGGTAACGAGATAGTCCTTCTTGGCTATCTCCTCGGCAAGTTTGAAATATTTGCCAAATTGATCTTCGGGCCGAATAATATGATCTGAAGGAGAGATGAAGATCGTTTCATCTTTATCGCATCCAAATTTTTCCAAACAATATTTCATACCAAGTGCAATCGCTGGTGCGGTATTTTTACTCACAGGCTCCAGTATAACATGACGGATCTCATCGATTTCTGATTGGACATAAAATCTATAGTCTTTGTTCGTGATAACAATGATATCATCGATTGGAATCACCCTCAGGAGACGTTCCACCGTCTCTCGAAGAAGGGACTTCTCCCCATTCAGTTTAAGAAACTGCTTGGGATAGTTCTTCCGACTGAGAGGCCAGAGTCTTGTACCCGAACCACCTGCAAGAATGAGAGCCTTCATTTTGGTTTTTTCTCCAATCCATAACCAGGAATCGATCAAACCTCCCTTATTTTAATTAAAAATAAATCACAAAGTTGGGTTCAATATTCAAGCCCCAGGTTCAAAGTGAGAAATGTTCAATGATTCCTCTTTAATTCTATATATCTTATCGAAGTGGTCAAAAATATCCTTAAACTTTTGATCATGCTCACTGAGTTTATTTCGAATCGTTCTGAATTCAGGTTCAATAATCTTTCTATAAAATTCATTTAAAGTATCAAAAATCATAATCCATTGACTCTGTCCAGTTTTTTTATTTGATTTTTTATAATGGAATTGCTCTCTGATACCATCTCCAGGCTGTCTCAACAATCCTCTCCAGGTTCTCATATTGAGGCCTCCAGCCAAGTATCTCTTTGGCCCTCTGGCTATTACTGATTAAGACAGGAGGATCGCCCTCTCTTCTTTGAGCCTCCACAACTCTGAAATCCATTCCGGTCACTCTTCTGACTGTTTCGATAACCTCCCTCACAGAATAACCATTCCCATTACCAAGGTTGAAAGATTCGCTTCTATTTTCATCCATAAGATACTGAAGTGCTCTGATATGGGCATCTGCCAGGTCCATCACATGGATGTAGTCTCTAATGCATGTCCCATCTCTTGTAGGATAATCAGTCCCAAATATCTTTACCTCCTTGTTGATACCTTTTGCTCCGTAGATGACAAGGGGAATGAGATGGGTTTCAGGGTTATGGAGTTCCCCAATTTCACCTTCCGGGTCAGCACCCGCAGCATTAAAATACCTTAAATTAATATACTTAAGACCATAAGCCTTATCAAAATCCTTCAATAAATCTTCAATAATTAGTTTAGTCCTGCCATAGGGATTGATAGGCCTCCGGGGATGCTCTTCCGAAATGGGTATCTCCTCTGGAATACCATAGATTGCACAGGAGGAGGAGAAGATGAAATATTTCACGCCGAATTGCCGCATTACCTCAAGGAGGTTAAGTGTGCCTACAACATTATTCCTGTAGTATTTTTCAGGATAAATTATTGACTCCTCAACAAGGGCGAGGGCACTGAAATGCATGACCGATTCGATTCGATAAGTTTCAAAACAGGATCGGAGTCGATCTATATCCAGGAGATCTCCCTCATAAAATTTCCCCCACCTGACAAACTCCCGATGCCCCCTGCTCAGATTGTCAAAAACAATTGTCTTAAGTCCTCTCTGGCTTAGAAGTTTATTGACATGGGAACCAATATAACCTGCACCACCAACGATAAGAATCATGATCTCGTTTGTCTCGTTTATCTCGTTGTTCTGGTTTGTCTTGTTGATAAGTCAATTGAGATTGCAAAGACAAAAGTATAAAGAAAAGCCATTTGCAAAAAACTTAATGTTTCTCTCAGTAAGGCTATCAAACAGCAGGGCAAGGATTACCCCCAATACGCCTATTCCAATATATCTTTCAGGCTCTCTATAAGAAAGAGCACGAATTCAAAAGATTTTTTTATAAAAAAACTGGTTCCCCAATTTCGTTGCCAAAAAGGATTCGAGGATTTTAGGATTCAAGGGTTTAAGTCTTTATTTTCTAAGGATTTTATTAATCCCTTGAACATATTCCCAAATTCTTAATAACTTTTTGGATATAGTTTCAAGTTTAACAGTTTTTTTCAAAAAATGTCTAATAGTATATTATCCAATTCTTTGCCTAATTACAATAACTATTTGAAATAAAAAGTAGACCTCGGGTATTCTGGATTCCTACTTCTAATATCTTTAATGGTAACCCCACTTTACCAATTTTGCCTCCAGATGAGTGAGACACTTTAATAAACCTAAAATTATGTTTACAAGGTTAAAGAAATTGGTTATATTTTCTAAAATTTCAGTTCATAATCTGCTTATTTAGAAAACCACTGGCTTGTTCTGTGGATAAATGGGTTCTGGGGACCCTATATAGATTACAGAAGACTGAATTCTTTAAAACTAACATCCTTTACCAGCAGGAAATAAGATGAAGCGGGCATTAATTACTGGAATTACAGGTCAGGATGGCTCATACCTTGCCGAGTTTCTCCTGGCAAAAGGCTATGAAGTCTATGGAATGGTGAGAAGATCGAGCACCATTAATTATGAACGTATCTCCCATATCCAGGATAAAATCAAACTGATCCAGGGAGACCTTCTTGACCAGAATTCTCTATTAGAGGCACTTAGAATCTCAGAACCGGATGAGGTTTATAATCTTGCAGCCCAATCCTTTGTCCCTACCTCCTGGAACCAACCTGTCTTGACAGGGGAATTTACTGCACTGGGGGTTACAAGGCTTCTGGAATCTATAAGGACAATAAATCCAAAAATTCGCTTCTATCAGGCCTCTTCGAGTGAGATGTTTGGCAAGATCACAGAGAGCCCTCAAAATGAAAACACCCCTTTTTACCCGAGGAGCCCCTATGGAGTAGCGAAGGTTTATGCTCACTGGATTACTGTTAATTATCGGGAAAGTTATGGGATGTTCTGTTGTTCTGGTATCCTATTCAATCATGAATCACCCAGGAGGGGGCTTGAGTTTGTTAGCCGAAAAATTACCCATGGGGCAGCAAAAATCAAATTGGGTCTTCAGAAGGAATTGAGATTGGGAAACCTTGAAGCCCGAAGGGATTGGGGATTTGCGGGGGATTATGTGGAGGCCATGTGGCTCATGCTTCAACAGGATAAGCCCGATGACTATGTGATTGCAACAGGTATCTCTCATTCTGTTAAAGACCTGGTAAAAATAGCATTTGGTCATTTAGGATTAAACTGGGAAGAACATGTGGTTGTTGATCAGAGATTTTTCCGTCCCGCTGAAGTGGACTACCTCTTAGGTGATCCCCGAAAGGCAAAAAAGATTCTCGGATGGCAACCAAAAGTGACATTTGAAGAGTTGATCAAGATGATGGTTGAT
>JBBIRM010000235.1:0-3504 GCA_037441765.1 Deltaproteobacteria bacterium
AAGGGTTTGGAACCCTACCTCCCCAGTCTTTCTATGACTTTTTCAGAACTCTCATTTAGAAAGTTCTGAAAAAGCCCTTGGTCTATAAAACTTTTCTTAAATACTTATTCAGAGATCTCATTTGAGTGCTTTAAATAGGCTGGGGGATATGATCAGAAAGAATACTTCTTTTTACTGTCTCTGATAGCCAAATCTTTCCTCGAAGATGGGTGCAATTAGATTGTCCACAGGGACATAATCATCCGTTAGAACAACTGAATAACGTTCTCTTAGATATTTCTGGAGTTCTTCCTGAGGCATCACATGGGAAGTGATCTTCCCCTTTCCTTTCTTAATCACCCTGACGAAATCATCGATATCCAGTCTCTTTGAACTGGCTACGATCACACAGGTGCTGATCCCAATGTGGTCATAATCGGAGGTGAGGGTTACCAGGTGGACATAGCCCTTTCCGAATACCTCTTCAAGCGTACGTATATATGAAGGCATGAAGGCCCCCTCTTTGAAACTATCAATCACATTGGCAAGGAGAAGGCCATCAGGTTTTAGAAGTCTCTTAAGATCCGAGGCAAATTCTTTGGTGGTCAGATGATAGGGGATGGAGAGGTCATTGAAGGCATCCCCGAAGATGAAATCGTAACTTCCGTTCTCTTTACAATTCATTACAAACCACCGACCATCCTCGTTGAAGGAACGAATCCTTGTCGTTTCTGAAATTCCAAGATACTTTTTAACCACTCGGGTAATCTCTGGGTCAATCTCAACAACATCTATCTCTGCCTTTGGATATTTCGCCTCGATGAAGCGGGGGAAGGTATAACCACCACCTCCGAGAAAGAGGGCCTTAAATGATTTCTTATCTTTCGCATGCCACCTTACAAACTCTTCATAGATTCTTATATATTCATATTCGAGGTAAAGCGGGTCCTTTAAGTCTGTATAAGAATGGACAAGGTGATCGAGGACTAAAGACTCCAGGGGATTTCCATGATCACTCTTGATATTCCTTTTCAACTTGATCGTGTAATAGTCACTCTCTTTAAAAAAGTATGTCTCATCATCGATAGGTGGTTTGAAGGCATATCCATAGGAGAGCCTTAATGACTGAATTGGAGAAGACACAGAGACCTCATCTGGATAGAACCTTGCATAGACATAAAGTGCGGTGATAGGGAGGATAATAAAGATGATAAAGAGGAGAAGAAGAAAGATAGCAAATCTCCTTTTCCTACTTAGGAGTCCACCAAAAATAAAGGAGGAGAGGATGAGAATGATCCCCATGCTCAAAAGGATATGTCGAGTCCCCATCCACGAGATCAGATAAAACCCTGTTGCAAAGGTTCCAACGATAGAGCCAAGGGTGGAGAAGGCATAGATCTTTCCAACGACATTCCCAGTCTTCTCTAAATTATTAAGAGTTAATTTAACTACAACAGGTGAGATCATTCCAAGGAGACAGGAGGGGATGAAGAAGATAATTGTCGTTATTAGAAGTATACGGATCATTAAACTGGTTTGAAAATGGGCACTTCCGACCAGATTGGTCAGGGGCGATATGGAAAAGGCTCCCAATCCTGAAAGAAAGAGGAGCCACCCAAGGGTCGAGGAGCGGGGATAACGGTCAGCAATTCGCCCACCTAAATAGGCTCCAATACTAATGCCAGCAAGAACCACTCCGATAATGCTTGTCCAGGTGTAAAGGGAAACCCCTACATAGGGAGCCATAATCCTTCCTGCCACAAGTTCTATGACCAAGGTACAGAAACTTGCGATAAAGACGACAATATTCGCTTTAATGACTTCTCTCTGCATAGGTTAACCTTCCTTTTTGTATAAAATTTAAAAACTTTTTGGTCTTTGAATCATGTTCCTTTGTACTTTGGCACCCTTTTTTCAAGAAATGCAGTCATCCCCTCTTTGGCATCCAGGGTCCTGGAGACGTGGGAAATCGACTGACTCTCATTCTCCATATGGGTCTCCAGAGTCTCATTCCATCCCATGTGCAAAAGCCTCTTGGATATACCCATAGAGATCAATGGCCCTGAGGCAAATTGAGTGGCTAAGGACTCTGCCTGAGCAAGTAACTCCCCCTCATCCACCACCTTATTGATCAATCCCCATTCAAAGGCCTCTTGCGCAGAAAGAACCCGATTTGTCAGAGTCAACTCAATGGCCCTTCTCAGGCCAACGATCCGTGGGAGAATATAGGACATCCCTCCATCAGGTGTCAATCCAACCCGTGTATAGGCAACGCTGAAGCGAGCAGATGGCGTCGCCAGGACAAAGTCACATGCAAGGGCAATGCTCATCCCTGCTCCCACTGCAAATCCATTTACTGCTGCAATCACCGGTGCATCCATTCGAATCATTCGTGAGATAGCTGCATGAAGATAAGTGGTAATCTCTTTAATATGATGGGGAAGATGTGCACCCTGGTTAATAAATTCCTTCAAGTCTCCACCTGCACAGAAAAGATCTCCTCTTCCTGTGATCACTACGGCGCGAATCTCTGGGTCATCGTCACACTGAAGGATTGCATTGAAAAGATCCTTTGAAAACTCAAGATTGATCGCGTTTGCCGCCTCAGGACGGTTGATGGTCAGGGTGGCGATATGATTTCTGACATCAAAAAGAAGAGTTTTGTATTCCATCTTTATAAATCCTCCTTTTAATTTCGAAACAGTTTAATGATGTTAAATCCTTATGTCAATGTTAATTTTTATGGAAGAACCCAAGTTGAAATAAAACCCTGTAATAGAATATAGAGATCAATCCCTTAGGATTCCATAACATCTGTTCTCATCTATTCATGGACATAAAATCTTATGGAGAATATCAATATAAGATTCTGAGACAATATCACTCCATTGCATAGTTTCATCAGATAAAGACTCAACCAGTCCTCCTTCTTTGCTATAGCCGACCGATTTGATATCACGATCCTGCTTCATTGAACAATCTATCTCTGTTAATGTTAAGACGTATGTCCATTCAACATTTGCACAATTAGGATGGCTCTTAATTGCCCAATCCTCTGTATCATTGCATTTAGAAACCGATTTAATCCATAACCTAACGATGTTTCTGGAAGGATGGCTTATACTGTGTGGATCATAAAAGAGAATAAAATACTTAGTAACGCCATAAATCCTCCAGTCTCCTGTCCCTTGGACGAAACCATTTGAGAAAAAGATTGAAATGCCAATTAGGATCGCCCCAACCCTAGCCAATGATGATTTGCCCTTGGTCATATTCACCTTTCTTTTGACTTTCTTTCAAAAGCTTCCTCTATGTTAGAATAACACAATTAAATATAAAAAATAAGATAGACGAAATTAAAATGCCCATCCAAAATCCAATTCCCAAATTGACTCATATTAAATGTTACTCAATTGATGAAGGGAAAGGTATTGTTGACTCATAATTTATGTTACCAGACAATCCTTCATAGAAAGGAGGATTGTCATCAGTCCACGAGCCAGAATGGAATATCTCAAAGCCATC
>JBBIRM010000236.1:0-3498 GCA_037441765.1 Deltaproteobacteria bacterium
GGTTCTTTTTTAGATACATGGTCAACCACCCTCACTCCAATCTTTTCACCTAAGTTAAAAAGTTTCCGTTTCACCCAGCCCGAATCAGCGATCTTCACTCTGATCTTTGATGCCAGTTCTTCCCAGAATCTTGAAGAAGTAATAACCACGACCGGGCCAATCTCTATAAAATCTTCTGCCTGGGTCTCAAGGGTTTCGGGGAAATTCATTGTCATCCCGGTAAGGGGAGACACCCCTATTCCCCACATCTGATCTACAATCCATGCTGTGGGGGTGATGGAGATCCAATTGTCCCCTGGACCAATTGGAGCAGTTTCAACCCACTTTCTTGCAATCTCGGTAAAACTTCTATGAGAGATCATGGCCAACTTAGGGATTCCTGTTGTCCCGGAGGTCATGATCATGAGGGCGACTTCATCCGGTTTTCCCTTCCAAACCTCTTCTTCAAAAAGGTTGGGTTGTTCATGATCTAATTTCGCCCCGAGATCCAGCAGTTCTTTGAAACTCATTAACCAAGGGTTATGGAAGTAGGTTCTCATCCCTGTTTGATCAATATAAATGACCTTCCGGACATGAGGCAGTTGCTCTCTCATCTCGAGCAGTTTATCGACCTGTTCCTGATCCTGAGCCACGACAAAGACAGCCTGGATACGGGCAAGCATCGTTGCCAACTCTTTTGCAATGGAGGAGGTAAAGAGATTAAGGGTAATTGCTCCTAAGGCCTGAGCCCCTATCTCCGTGAATAACCACTCAGGATGGTTATCGGTGATAATTCCAATATTCTCACCCCGCTGGAGACCAAGTGACTTTAACCCTAAGGCCACCTTTTTTGTATATTGATAGTAATCCAGCCAATTATAGGAGAGCCATATTCCATACATCTTTTCACGTATGGCAATTTTACTTGATCCCAACTCTTTGGCCTGCTTAGATAAAATCTGCGGGATGGTATAGTTCATTAAGGATGGAAGTGCTTCCGGATTATAGCGCTCGATCTTACCCACTTCGACTCTCCAATTACTCCGTCAAAATTTGGTTGCATCACCTAAATAGGCTTTGATCACCTCTGGGTGCCTTTGAATCTCCTCTGGAGTGCCCTCCGCAATCTTCTCTCCGAAATTCAGAACCATGATCCGCTGGGAGATGCTCATGACAACAGACATGTCATGTTCTACAAGAATGATCGTCTGACCCCAGGCCGAATTCAATTCCAGTAAAAACCGAACCATGTCCTCTTTTTCTTCAAGGGTCATTCCTGCAAAGGGCTCATCCAGGACCAATAGTTTTGGCTCTAAGGCCAAGGCTCGACCCAATTCAACCCTCTTTCGCATTCCATAGGGAAGGGAGCCAACAGTCTTCTTACGGATGGACTGCATCTCAAGAAAATCGATCAACTCTTCGAGGATTTGACGGTGACGAACCTCCTCCCTCTGAACAGATTTAGAAAAGATAGAGGCCTTTCCAATCCCATAATTACAGTAAAGATGACGAGCCAGAAGCATGTTGGCCAGTACCGTGATTCCTGGAAAGAGTTCAATGTTTTGATAGGTTCTTCCAATCCCCCTCTTTGTGATCTCATGTGGATGAAGGCCTGTTATGTCTTCTCCATTGAAGAGGATCTGACCTTTTTGTGGATGATAATAACCTGTAATACAGTTGAGAAGGCTTGTCTTTCCTGCCCCGTTAGGCCCAATGATGCTGATGAATTCTCCTGTATTCACCGTAAGACTGACATCCTGAAGGGCCATAACCCCACCAAAATTTAAAAATATATTCTTCACCTCAAGCTCAGCCCGACGATTCTCGGGCTGAGCAGAGGTAAAGATACTGGGTTGTCCTCGAAATGCCTTCATCTATTCTCCTGTCAAATGCCAATCGCTACAGTTTCGGAGTCTTCAATACCTTAACCTTCTCCTTACCAGGGACATAGAAATTGGTCATGGGTTCATAGGTCGCATCTTCGTTGATCTTTACAATCCTTCCTTTAAAGGAACCCTCGTGGTTGTCTTTTGTATAGGTAACGTAAGGAACAAGACCTCCAAAGTCCTCATTCTGGAAGGTCTCCATGGCCTTATTGATTGTCTCTGAGTTGATCGTCTTGAACAATCCAGAGGCCCTGTGAATTGCCCTCTCCTGGATCATCGCCACGACAACCCCTTCCCAGTAAGAGGTCTCAAATTTATCTACAGTCTTGTATCTGGCCCAGAGTTTTTGGAGAATCTCAATCCCGGGGGTCTTATCCTGAGGAAGGACACCGCAGAACTGCATAAAGAGCCGATCCCGGATCAACCCCTTACCGAGTTTGAAGAAATCAGGGTCAGTGGATGTCCATGTTCCAAAGAAAGGAACTTTGTAATCGATCTTATCGGCTGCCTTGAGGGCAGTAATAACAGCAGCAGGGAGGATCTGGAGGAAGATATATTCTGCTCCCTTTCCTTTTAACCGAAGCATTTCAGTGGTCAAATCAACTGTTGCAGGTGGGAATTCCTCAATGCTCACAATATTAATGTTATTTTTAGCGGCATATTCTTTGCTTGGATCATGAATGGATCTTCCATAAACATTGTTATAGGTAAGAAGGCCCACCTTGGGTGCATCCTTTCCCTTATGGATGTTCTTGATATATTCGAGAACCACATAGGAGTCTAATATATAACTTCCAAAGGGAAGATACATATAGGCAATCGGAGGTTTAAGAATTCCCTGATAGGTGGAGTAGTTAATGGTGGGGATCTTATATTCTTGAATAATTGGCTTGATCTGGATTCCAGTCCCTGCGTCCCAGGTGGCAATCATATCCTTCTTCTCCTCACAGAATTTCTTTACAAACTTTACCCCCTCTGGGACCTTATAGGCATGGTCAACAATTTCGAGATCGATCTTTCTTCCAGCAATCCCTCCCTTGACCTCGTTAACATAATTGATATAGTCCCTGTGGCCCATGGCATGGTATTTCCCCCAGGTAGAAGCAGGGCCAGTGAGGTTAATCACTGCTCCAATTTTAATGGGTTGAGCCCAACTGCTTACCCATAAGCCCATTAGTAGAATGGTAATCATCATGGCTAAAATTAATGACAATTTTTTCATAACTATCCCCTCCTTTTTTAGAATTTAATCTTCCAACTTTTTATCATTAATTTTTTATCCCTCCTAAACCACCTCCCTTCCTAAGGGGCTGGCCCTTCATTTGGTTTGAAAAAAACCCCATAAATCCATTTCCAGTTGGGATTAGAGGTTAACCCATTTTACATATTTAAAATTAAATTGCAAGTAATAAATTTCATATAATGAAATGGCAATAAAAAAGGCCGTTATCTGAAACGGGTTTCAGATACGGCCTTCCAATTTAATCTTTAAGCCACCAAAAATATTCTAACCTCATTTCAATCCCTTGAATGAATATATAAAAATACTTCTTTATTGTCAAGCCATTTAGGGAGATCTCAGAAATTCCGTAATAATAGGGGGCCACAATGGTGAAATCGTGGAAATGGGGGA
>JBBIRM010000237.1:0-3494 GCA_037441765.1 Deltaproteobacteria bacterium
CTCTTCATTGACAAATCTTTAGTTTTTCGTATAATAGTTTTTACTTCCATTCGACAAGGAAGACCGAAGTGAATTATATTTATAAGTCAGAGACCTATACAATCCCACCACGACTTTTTTTTATCCCTCTCAAGGACACGGTTATCTTTCCTTATGTGGTGGTCCCTCTCTTCTTCCAATCCAGCGAGGCGCTAACGATTTTAAATAAAGTGGTTGTTGAAAATAATTTGATCGGGTGTGTCGGGCAGCGCAACCCTCATCTTAAAGACCCTCAACCTAAAGACCTCCTTTCCATTGGCACGGTTTGCAAAGTGATTCAGCTGGTGAAGTTACCCAATAAAGGAATGAAACTCTTTGTGGAAGGGCTCTCGAGAGTCTTTCTTCAGAATCCGACTTCAGAGGAAAACTATTTCAGGGCTGAGATTAAGGAGGTCAATGAGCATCAAGAAAAGAACCCTTTAATAGAGATTCTTGTCCAAAGTATCCGAACGCTATTTAAACTCTCACTTTCAACAGGAAGACCCCTTGCAGACGATATCCTCAAGACGCTTGATCGAATTGACAACCCTGGTCGACTTGCAGACCTGATTACCATCACACTTCATCTCGGATTAAAAGAACAACAAGAAATCTTTGAAACCGTTGACCCGATTGAGCGATTGAAGAAGGTATTCCATTACTTCAACCAAGAGGTCCATCACCTCCCTATACGACCTAATGGATTGACCTCGGCCATGAAGGAGATGGGAAGACTTCATAAAGACTCCTCTTCTCGAACTCATCTGAGGGGACAGAAAGAAGTTTCCGATGAGGATCCATATTCCGCCGAAATCCATGAGCTCCGTGAGAGGGTTCAATCAGCAGGGATGCCCATTAAAGTTGAGGAGATCGCCCTTAAAGAGATCTATCGGTTAGAGCGAATGAACCCAATTTCTGCGGAATATACGGTCTCCCGAACTTACATCGATTATCTTATCAGCATGCCTTGGAATAAATGGACGGAGGATAACCTCGATCTCAAGCGTGCTCAGGCAATCCTTAATGAGGATCATTATGACCTCGAAAAGGTGAAGGATCGAATTTTGGAATTTTTAGCAGTCAAAAAATTAAAGGACCCTATGAAGGGCCCTATTCTCTGCTTTGTCGGTCCACCTGGAGTGGGAAAAACTTCTTTGGGCCGCTCTATTGCCCGGGCCTTAGGAAGAAAATTTATTCGTATCTCCCTTGGAGGGGTTAGGGATGAGGCAGAAATAAGAGGTCATCGAAGAACTTATGTGGGTGCCCTCCCTGGCAGGATCATTCAGGAGATAAGAAGGGCGGAAACATCTAACCCTGTGTTCATGCTCGATGAGGTAGACAAACTTGGTCAAGATGTTCGCGGAGACCCCGCCTCCGCACTCCTTGAAACACTGGACCCTGAACAGAATTTTTCTTTTAACGATCATTACCTTGATGTCCCTTTTGACCTTTCAAGGGTTTTGTTTATTACAACTGCCAATACCACTACCACTATCCCCCCTGCATTGCTGGACCGAATGGAAGTCATTCCTATCTCAGGATACACGGAAGAGGAGAAAGAAAAGATTGCCTTCCAATTCTTGATCCCTCGACAGAAGGAAGAGAATGGGCTAAAGGATTATCCCCTCTCTTTTACTCCAGAGGCGGTCAGGAAGATCATTGTAGAATATACGCGTGAATCAGGGGTAAGGAACTTAGAAAGAGAAATAGCCACTATCTGTCGTAAAATCGCAAGAAGGGTGGCGATGGGAGATTCTGTAAAGGTTGTCATCGATGAGAATGCGGTGTCAGAATTCCTGGGGCCAAGAAAATTCTTCCGTGAGGTCGCTCAGGCCGAAGATAGAATTGGCGTGGCCACTGGATTGGCCTGGACAGAGAATGGGGGCGATATCCTCTTTATCGAGGCCTCTAAGATGAAAGGGGAAAGGGGGCTAATCCTTACAGGTTCCCTTGGTGAAGTGATGAAGGAGTCTGCTCAGGCTGCACTCTCTTATATCCGGGCCAATGTTTCCTCACTCCAAGTTCCTGAAGATTTCTATCAGGAATGTGACATACACATCCATATCCCCTCAGGGTCAACACCTAAGGAAGGACCCTCTGCAGGTATTACAATTGCCATTGCTTTGATTTCTCTTCTAAAATCGAAACCCGTACCTCGCGAAATTGCCATGACTGGAGAGTTAACCTTGAGTGGAAGGGTCTTACCAGTGGGTGGGATCAAGGAGAAGATTTTGGCAGCCCGAAGTGCTGGGGTCAAGACTGTGATCCTGCCAAAAGAGAATGAGAAGAACCTCGATGATATCCCTGACTATATCCGGAAAGAGTTGAATCTGGTCTTAGTTGATCATATTCAAGAAGTTTTAGATCTTGTATTGCCCTTACAGTCTTCGACTAAAAGATAGGGTTGAGCTCATTCAGGGAAAGCCCAAAATATCCCTGCCCTATAAAAGGCAGGCTTTTTTTATCCCTTAGACTGACAATCTCTTTCCTGGCTACTTGGGCAGGCCTCCCATACAGGTTCTTTGGTGGGCGAATTGGGATTGCGGGGGAAAGGATGGCCTTTAAATCAGGATTTATCTCCATCCTCGGAAGACCCAATGTTGGAAAATCTACCCTTCTGAATCGGATCATAGGGGAAAAGATAGCCATTGTTACGGAAAAACCCCAGACTACCCGAAATCGAATTTTAGGTATTAAGAATGTGGAGGGAGGTCAATTCATTTTCCTCGACACCCCTGGTTTTCATGAAGGAAGATCGCTACTGAACCAGAGAATGGTTCGAACTGCCATCGCTTCAGGTCGCGATTCCGACGTGGTTCTTTTTCTCATCGAACCCTCTATCGACCATCTTGAGGAGGATTGGAAGATGGTTGACTCCCTTAAAGGGAGTCGAGGTGTCTCCTTTTTGGTGATCAATAAGATCGATCTCATAAAGAAAGAGAGACTCCTGCCAATCATCGATCAGTATCGAAACCTTCATCCCTTTCAAGAGATTCTTCCCATCTCTGCTGTTACAGGCGAAGGGGTGGACCAATTACTTCAGGAAATTTTAAAAGTCTTACCCGAGTCCCCACCCTATTACCCGGAAGAGATGTTTACAGACCAAACCGAACGATTCTGGGTATCTGAAATCATCCGTGAGAAGGTCATCCAGGAATCGTATCAAGAGATCCCTTATTGCGTGGCAGTCACCATCGAAGAATTTAAAGAACAACCCGAAAAAAATCTTTTTGTGATTAAGTCAATTATTCATGTGGAAAGGGACTCTCAAAAAAAAATCATTATTGGAAAGGGTGGCCAGAAATTAAAAAAGATCGGACAGAAGGCAAGAGAGGAGATCGAGGCACTTTTAAAGGCAAAGGTCTATCTCGAATTGTGGGTCAACGTGGAGAAAAATTGGACTCAAAACCTTCGGGCAATTGAGCGATTGGGTTATTAAACCATTTTGGAAGAATCTCTTGCTTTAAAATGGCTGA
>JBBIRM010000238.1:0-3413 GCA_037441765.1 Deltaproteobacteria bacterium
GATGTCACAATTTACTCCATGGAAAAGCTACCACAAAATTCTGTGTTGAGCCTAATAATTTTATTGAGATTGAAATTCAAATTCTAAAAATTTTAAATGGAAGGAGAGAATCCTTATGGAAGAAGCAAAAGATGGATGTGTGAAACCGGCCAAAGGACCAATTTTGTCAACTCCTACAGAGACCATTCAAACAAGTCCAATACGAGAGGAGGCGTATAAAATGATTGCCCAAGTTGGAAAACCAGCACCTGATTTTGAGGCCAGTGCCTATGTAGATGGAGGGTTTAAAAATATTAAGCTCTCTGACTATAAAGGGAAGTGGGTAGTTGTATGTTTTTATCCGGGGGATTTCACATTCGTTTGACCGACTGAATTGTCGGCAGTTGCCGCCAGATATGAAGAATTTAAATCTCTTGGGGTGGAGTTTTTATCAATTAGCACTGACAGCCGTTTTACTCATAAGATTTGGCAGGAAGAAGAACTGTCTAACATGGTTGCAAGAGGAGTGCCATTCCCGATGCTTTCAGATGCAGGGGGTAGGATTGGAAAGGTTTATGGAGTGTATGATGAAGATGGTGGGGTAGACATTCGCGGTCGTTTTCTGATCGACCCCGATGGAGTGATTCAAGCCATGGAGACTGTTACTCCTCCAGTGGGCCGAAATGTTTCAGAACTGCTACGACAGATTAAAGCATTTCAGCATGTGCGAAACACCGGAGAGGTCATGCCTTCTGGATGGCAGCCAGGCAAACCGACCCTAAAACCTGGGCCAGACTTGGTAGGTAAGGTCTGGAAGGTCTGGAAGCCGGAGATGGCTTTTTAATATTTCATCTTCTCCTGAGGACAAAGAATGATGGCGGAAGGGATTGGGTTCAGGGAAAAGAGCCATGTATCAAAACATGAATAAAGAAACCCTTTCATTCAAAGATGTTTTAGGACCTAAAGGTTTTAAAAGTACAAGAGGGAGAGAAATTATCTTCAAAGAACTTGAGGGACGTAAAGACCACTTTAATGCTGAGAAGCTACACTCTGCTATTAACCGAAAAGGGAATAAGGTTTCACGACCTACTATTTACCGAACACTAAAGCTTCTCGAAAAATTCCATCTCATCGAGAGGCTTGATATCAAAAAAAATTGCTATTATTATGAACCCACCTATCGTAAAAAAGATCATGGTCATCTGATCTGTCAACGTTGTGGGAAGATTATGGATTTTACATGTGGGAGTATAAAAAATTTAAAATCAGAATTGATCAAGGAAAAAGTTTTTAAAATGGATAATATCTCCATCCACATATTTGGAATTTTTGAGGCCTGTCAGAAAGCCTCTAAAGTTAAAGGTTGACTTTAAGGAGAAAAGAAGATGGAAAAGAAAGAGAAACTCCTCATCATTGGTGGCTCAGCAGCAGGACCGAGCGCAGCGGCAAGGGCGAAACGAGTCAATCCTGATCTTGAAGTGACTATGTTTGAACAGGGGCAGTTTATCTCTTATGGGTCTTGAGAGACTCCATACTACATCGGCGATGTAGTAAAAGATCAAAAGAAATTAGTAGTTCGGACCCCTCGACAATTTAAGGAGATGCAGAATATCGATGTCCTGACGGAACACCGCGTCACAAAGATTGATCCAGAGGAGAAGAAGATCGAGGTTCTAAATTTATCAAAATCCGAAACGGAATGTCTTTCCTATGATAAACTAATCATTGCCACTGGTGCTCGTTCCAGAAGGCTGAACATACCTGGAAGTGATGCCAGTAACATCTTCACTCTTAAAGACCTCCATGATGGGATCCGTATCAGAAACTATGTTGATGAAAAAAAGCCGAAACAAGTTTCTGTCATTGGTGGTGGATTTATTGGTCTTGAGATGTGTGAGGCATTTCGACTGAGGGGTCTTGAGACCTACCTTTTTTGCCGAAGGGATTTGCCTGCAGGTAATCTCGAAAGGGAAATCTCAGAAAGGATATTAAAGGAGTTAGAGGAGAATGGGGTGAATTTTCAGGCAAACCATGAACCAGTAGCTTTTAACCTGAACGGTAAGAATGAGGTTTCCTCTATTGAGACAAACAAAGGTAAGTTTCCAACGGATATGGTTCTAATGGCCATTGGTGTTATACCAAATGTAGAAATAGCCAAAGAGGCGGGTATTGATATTGGGAAGGCAGGGGCTATTAGAACAGATGGTGCTCAAAGAACAAATATAGAAAATATTTATGCTGCTGGAGATTGTTGTGAAGTCTTCAATCTGGTGAGTGAGGATTGGGTTTACACTCCTTTGGGGGATATTGCTAATAAACAGGGCCGGGTGGCGGGAGAAAATGCAGCGGGTGGAAATGCTACTTTTTATGGAGTAGTAGGCTCGGCTGTTTTCAAGGTATTTGAACTGGAGGTAGCCTTCACGGGTTTAGGGACTCATGTGGCAAAACGATACGGTTTTGATGTAGATTCTCAGATCATTGAGGCTGAGTCAAAAGTTGGCTATATGCCCGGCTCAGAAAGAATGTTAATAAAATTGATTTTTGATAGGAGAAATGGGAGGCTCTTGGGAGCACAGATGGCAGGCAGAGAGGGTGTGGCAAGAAGAATTAATGCATTAGCAGTAACCCTTCATCAAAAGATGACAATTGATGAAATCGCAAGGCTCGATTTCGCCTATGCTCCCCCTTTCTCAGCTCCTTTGGATCCGATTTTAATCGCTGCAGAGCAAGCCGTTAAAAAAATAAAAGGATAGTTAAACTGGATGGATCAAAAAATATTTGAAGAAATTCAGAAGCATTTTAAACATGGAGTTATTGAATTTGATTGGGGACCCGTCCGAAAACAACCCCGGAGGTTTGCCATCCTTTATCCAGTTATTGGTTACTTGGTCTCTTTACTTGCCATTATTTTTATGGGACTGGGGGTCTTCATGTGGCTTTTTTTCGTTGCGGGATCAATTTTATTCTTTGGTGGAATTTATTGTGCCAATGGAATTATTGGTGAATATAAAAAATTAAAAATTAAAAAGGAGGGAGAAAATGGCTGTCATTGTTGATATTGAGAAATGTACAGGGTGTGGGACATGTGAGGAGGGCTGTCCGGTTGAGGCAATCAAAGTGGAGAGCGGAAAGGCAGTAGTGGATCAAGAGGCCTGTGTGGACTGTGGAACCTGCATTGAGGAATGCCCTGAGAAGGCTATCAGCGAGGGTTCTTAAATGAACGGTAGAGTGGTTGGGGTGTGTTTAAGCAAGAGAAGGGGAGACCCAAAGGAAAATATTGAGAAAGGATTTCTTCAAAAGGGAGTGGGCTTGGTAGGCGATTCTCATGCCGGAACGGAAAAGGAGGTTAGCCTTTTGGCGATAGAGAGTGTACAAAAGCTTTGTCAGGAGACAGGAATCTCTGCGGGTTCTGGATCTTTCGCTGAAAACATTAC
>JBBIRM010000239.1:0-2213 GCA_037441765.1 Deltaproteobacteria bacterium
TAGGAAGATTAACAAGGTCTGTATGATCGAAAACAGGGCTGAATTCATTTTCTAAAAATTGGGCATCCGTTACCCCAACTCTGAAGGAAATTAGTGTACCAACGTTTCCAAAAATTGCCGATCTAATCCTCTCATCAAGTTGTTCAATATATTGATGGGTCAGGATCAGGTGGAGGCCGTATTTTCTTGCCTCTGATAAGGCATCGGCAAAGCTCTGGGTAAGGAAGTTGTGAATCTCATCGACATAGAGATAGAAAGATCTTCTCTTTTCCTCTGAAACATTACTTCGGCTCAAAGCAACCAATTGTATCTTTGTGACAATCATTGCTCCAAGAAGAGCGCAGTTATCTTCACCAATTCTTCCTTTTGAGAGATTAACAATAAAAATCTTTCCCTCATTCATTATCTTCCTTAGATCAAAAGTGCTTTGAGGCTGACCCACAATGTTTCGAATCAAAGGAACGGATAAGAACTGGCCTATCTTGTTTTGAATTGGGGCAATAGCCTCTGATCGAAAATAGGCTGAGTATTTTTCAAACTCGGTAAACCAGAAGTCCTTAACCTGAGGATTGCTTGTCTTTTCCAAAACCCTTCTTCTAAAATCCTTATCCACCAACATCAAGGGAAGGTCCAAAAGCGTACTTCCTGGATAATCGAGAAGAGCCAAAATGGCATTCCTCAGAATATGCTCAGTTCTCGGTCCCCAGAATTCAAACCATATCTTCTTAAAAATCGAGATCAATCCAGAGACCACCAGTTGTTGATGATCACGATCAACCTTCTCAAGAGTATTAAATGCAATAGGAAAATCCAAATCCGAAGGATTGAAATAGACAGTCTCCTTTATCCTTCTTTTTGGAATGAAATTGAGGAGATCTTCTGCGAGGTCTCCATGAGGGTCAATTACTGCCAAACCATTTCCCATCTTGATATCCGAAATGGCCATATTCTCAATTAGCGTGGTTTTCCCTGTCCCTGTCTTTCCAATAATATACATATGTCCTCTTCTGTTTTTCTCCTTAATCCCAAATCTCTTCCGAATATCTCGGTAGTCGGTGATGGCAAAGTGGGTCACTGGATTTTTTTCCTTCTTAGGATGAAATAACATGGCAATTACTCCATACTACTTAATCAAAAGAGGCAAAAAAGACCGGAGGCTTTGTCTCTAAAGGCAAGTTCTCCCTCCTTTTATTGAGCTTTGATCTTGTTTCAACTGAAGGAAACTGAAACTTGACCCAGTTCTCAAATTTCCATATAATTTAATGGGAAAAAGATGAAATGTCCTAATTGTAATACTGAAATGACTGAGGTCTTTAGCTGGATAGAACATCCTGGGACGAAAGGCCAAAAGATTGGACATCCAGGGCCGCTTCTACGCCATGAGTGTAACCAATGCGGAAGCAAGATTGAAGATAGAAAAAAAGAAACGAAAATAAAGGAATCCTCAAATTTAAAACTGGCGAAAGTTAATTTGTCTCATTAAAAATTGATAAAAAGGGAGGCAAGTAATTTGGGTATTGGGTATAATTAAGCAAGAAGCATTTATCATTGACGATTTACCGGCTTCGCTCATTCTGTCTGGATATGGAAGCTTATCAGAGTTTACGGGATTGATGTTGGCTCTATAAGCCTAAACGCTGGAAGGAGGTAAATAGATGGGAGAGACACGAATCCATTTTAAGATTTATGGAGTCGATGGGCAGGTAGTAGATTTAGAAGCTATTGTAGACACCGGAGCTACCTTCAGTAAGATCCCTCAAGCTATAACTGCCGAGTTAGGGCTTGAAGCTAAATACGAAACTGAAATTGAATTAGGTGATGGAAGGGTAATAAAAAGAAAGCTCACCCTTATTGAAATAGAAATAGAAGGGGTGAGAAGACCTGTCTTTGTCACCATTGGAGAGGGCGAGAAATCTTTTATCGGTTATACCACGTTGGAGCTTTTGGGGTTCAAAGTAAATCCTATTACAAGAAAACTGGAAAGGGCTATCCCAATAGAATATAAAGAAAAAACCGCAACCAAAGGCTAACCCAAAGAGTTCTTTAAAAAGGGGTTTAATTTCATGCCAACCTATACTGGTTTGGCTTTTTATTTCTATTTTTCCCCAATATTCCTTTAAAATCTCAGTAAAAATTGCCCAATTAATAAAATTCTCCCTCCTTGTTTGGGTTTATGGGAGCAGTACGCTCAAATCAGTTCTTTAAAAACCAAA
>JBBIRM010000239.1:2236-3358 GCA_037441765.1 Deltaproteobacteria bacterium
TATTGAGGTCAGGGATAGGAATGGCGGATTGATTCTTAGTTTTCTGGTCGTGGAAAAGGCCCTTGAAGATGGGCAAAAGGAGTCAGGTAAGAATCAGCCAAGTCCGAAAACAAACGAAAACCCCTTAGCCCAGGATGCCCTTATGACCGATGCCCAGAAAAGGTATCTTTTCAGAATCCTGGCAGATAAGGGAAAGGAAGGAGAAGAGGCCCATGAGTACCTAAAAAAACTCTTTCATGTAAATTCTTTGAAAGAGGTGACAAAACTTGAGGCAAGCCAAGCTATTGACCGCCTCCTTAGAGAATCGAGAGGAGGTGATGAGGAATGATTGAACATTTAAGTGCCAGTCAGATCAATCTCTATATTCAGTGCAGCCTTAAGTATCGGTATCAATATGTCGATCAGATTCCAAAGCCTTTTAAACCCTCAGGCCTTGCCTTTGGTAGTGTCATGCACTCAGCGATCGAGTGGTTTCATAAAGAGAGATTGAAGAAGAAAGAGGTTTCCCTTGAGAGACTCTTAAAAATCTTTGAAACCGATTGGTTCAGTCAGAAGGTTGATACTAAGATTCAGTTCAAGGACGGAGAGGATGAGATGAAACTTCTATTAACCGGAAAGGAGATGCTTGGTATCTACTTTCATTCACCTCTAAATGAGATCAAAGGAGCTGAGGTCCCTTTTCATGTCCCCTTCATAAATCCTTCAACTGGAGAGGAGATGGATATCCAGCTTGAGGGGATCATAGACCTGATTGAGGCGGATGATGTGGTGGTTGAGTTTAAGACCTCAAGCCGTTCAATGGATCCTGGAAGCTTGAATGATTACCTTCAACTGACCACTTACAGCTATGCTTACAATGTTCTCTTTGGAAAGGAGCCTCAGATGTTAAAAATCGTCAATTTCGTCAAGGCAAGAACGCCAAAGATGGTTATCCTTGAGACATCGCGAGAAAAAAGAGACTACGAGCGACTCTTTTATATCGCAAAAGAAGTATTAAGAGGGATCAACTCCGGATTCTTTTTCCCAAGGCCATCCTTCATATGCAAGGAGTGTGAGTATTATGATCTTTGTAAGATGTGGGAAGGGAACGGGAGATCGTAAATTTTTCCCTCCAAAAAATTT
>JBBIRM010000240.1:0-3320 GCA_037441765.1 Deltaproteobacteria bacterium
TACAGGTTTCTTTTAAAAGAATCGCTCAATTTAGGTAATACTTTTTCAGAGACCTCACTAATTAATTTGTCGCTGTTGTATTAATTTTTTACAATTATTCCCCTCACTATCCCATCTCCCCAATGCATTGAGGGTTAGGGTGAGGGGTTCAGACCAGCAGATGTCATTTATTTAATGCTCTCATTAATAACAATTTTCAATTGATTTTTTCTCCCAATTTGATAAAATTCTTATAAATTAATTTTTCTTAACCTAATATGGAATTATCAAATGAGTATCTTCAACCTTTGTCAATCCGTCGTTAATGAATATAGCAGGTATATCCAGAGTTTTTTTCTTTATTGCTGATTAACGAATAAGGTCTTTCATTGAAAAATCGCTCTTTAAAAAAACTCCCAATTTCTTTTAATTATCAACCTAATATATAGGGGGTTAAATGGAATCCGAATCCATAAAGCCTCATTATCTCGGTCACAGAAAACGTCTCCGTGAGCGGTTTAAAAAAGCAGGACTCTCTTCATTCCAGGATTATGAAACGGTGGAACTCCTTCTCACTTTAGCGATTCCCCGAAGAGACGTTAAAATTACTGCTAAAGAGGCAATAAAGAGATTTGGTTCCTTTCGTGGAGTTCTCGATGCACCTATCGAAGAGCTAAAAAAGATCCCGGGAATTGGCGAGGTTGCCCCTCTGGCCATAAAGTTCATCAGGGAAGCTGCTACCCTCTATCTCCAGCCTAAGAGTCAGAGTGATCTGGGCATCGCAAAAATTGAGCCTGAAAAGATTTCATTAGAAGATCCTAAGATTCTTTTCGATTACTGCCGTGCGGCCATAGGTGGACAACCGAACCTAAAAAAGAGGATGC
Organism: Deltaproteobacteria bacterium; assembly: GCA_037441765.1. Classification (GTDB taxonomy): domain Bacteria; phylum Desulfobacterota; class BSN033; order BSN033; family UBA1163; genus JBBIRM01. The sequence continues at coordinate 864 of JBBIRM010000240.1, forward strand.
CCTTATGATTTTCCCTTATGAACGTAAGGTTGTTGAAGAAGCTGGAGCACATTTTGATAAAGTGGTATCACAAATTAAAAATAAAGACTTTTCAATCCAAAAGCCTCCTGAGCCTAAAGTCTGCAAGGAATGCGACCTGCGGGTATATTGTGGTAGAGAAAAAGTTAATAAAATTAGTGGAGAGAAGCATGGAGAAGAATTTTGAAAAGATAACGTCGAAAACTAGGAAAGAGCGAGACTACAAGGGACTCTTGACTAAAATCAGTCAATTGTTAGAACAGGCTAGGCATACAGCAGCCCGTTCCATTAATACCATCCTCACTGTGACTTATTGGCAGATAGGGAGGAGGATTATTGCGTTCGAGCAGAAAGGTTCTTATCGAGCAGCATATGGAGAAACACTACTAAAGCGACTCTCACAGGACCTTATTGCTCGGTTCGGCCGAGGTTATTCCGAGGAAAACCTTCGGCTGATGCGACTCTTCTACCTGTATTACCGAGAACGGATTTCCCAGACGCTGCCTGGGAAATCACCAGTTTCACCCCCGACTAAGAAAAGCCAGACAATGTCTGACTTTTACCCGGTTATTATAACTTCAACATCTCGAAATGAAATTTCCCAGACACTGTCTGGGAAATTTCCACTCTCGTGGAGCCACTATGTTCGCTTGCTATCTCTGGATGAGCAAGAAAAGCGAGACTTTTATGAGGAAGAGGCACGAAGGGCTGGGTGGTCAGTTCGTCAACTCGACCGGCAGATAAATTCTATGCTCTATGAAAGAGTTGCCCTTTCTAAAAAGAAAGGGGAGGCCCTTAAAAAGGCAGAAAGCACTAAGGATCGTGTTACAGCAGAGGAAGCAATAAAAGACCCTTATGTCCTTGAATTCCTCGGCCTTCCAGAGCCAATTTCAGAACGAGACCTTGAAAATGCCCTTATTCAACATTTAGCCGATTTTCTTCTTGAACTCGGCTATGGGTTCACATTTGTCGCCCGTCAGAAACGGCTCCAAATCGGTAGCGAATCTTACTACCTTGATCTTCTCTTCTATCATCGTGGACTTCGCTGTCTTATAGCCATTGACCTCAAGGTGGGTAAATTTACCCATGCCGATGCAGGCCAGATGAACCTCTATCTCAATTACCTTCTGGAAAATGAGAAGATGGAGGGTGAGGGTGATCCTGTTGGCCTCATCCTTTGTTCGGAAAAGGATGAAGCGGTAGCCCGGTATGCCCTTGGAAGATTGTCTAATAAAATCTTTGCCTCTCGTTACAAACTTCAGTTGCCAGATCCAGAGATTCTGAAGCGGGAAATAGAGGCGGAGCGTAGAAGATTGGAGATGAAGTTTATAGAAGAAAGACAATGCGCATCCTACTCTCCTCTGGTAGGAGAGGATTAGTGTGAGGAGGAGAGAAAAACATTATGGCGAAGATTGAAATTATTAAAACGGAGTTGGTGTGGCCGGGTAAGTATAATGAGGATGGGAGTCGCAAAGAAGTGGAGCGGGTGAACCTTCCTTTTCAAGTCATCGAGACCATAAACGAGACACGGGCCACACGTGAAGCGGCTAAAAAACCAAAGCAGGCCTCTCTTTTTGATATCTGGCAGGCAAAAGAAGGTGATACCTTCGAAGAAGGCTGGAAAAACAAACTTATCTGGGGCACTAACCTTTTGGTGATGAGTTCCCTTCTCGAAAAATTCGCAGGCAAAATTGACCTTATTTATATTGATCCACCATTTGCAACAGGAGCGGACTTTAGATTTAATACTCAAATAGGAGAAAGTGATTTAGAGTGGACAAAAGAACATTCAATTATTGAAGAGAAAGCTTATCGAGATACATGGGGGCGAGGAACCGATTCTTATCTACATATGATGTTTGAAAGGCTGGTGTTAATGCGCGAACTCCTGTCTGAGACAGGAAGCATTTATGTGCATTGTGATTGGAGAATGAATAGTTACTTAAGAAGCATCATGGACGAAATATTTGGAAATGCCCATTTCCAAAGAGAAATAATTTGGGACATTCGTGTCCTTTCCGGGTTTAAAACAATTGCCGAAAATTGGATTAGAGGTCACGACACGATTCTTTTTTATTCAAAAGGGTCAACGATGATTTTTAATAAGCAAACAACAGAACATCGACCCGAATATATTGCGAGATTTAATAAAATTGATGAGAATGGAAGACGTTATTTTGACGGTCGAGGTGGAAAACGATATTTGGATGAAATATTAAAAAAAAGGTAAACCCATTGGCGATGTATGGGATGATATTATGTCCTTTCAACAGATTCCAACATCGGCAGAAAGGCTTGATTATGCAACTCAAAAACCAGAGGCACTACTTGAAAGAATTATTAAAGCCTCTTCTAATGAAGGTAACCTTGTCGCAGATTTCTTTTGCGGTTCTGGAACAACTTTAGCAGTTGCCGAGAAACTCGGCCGGAGGTGGATTG
>JBBIRM010000241.1:0-3314 GCA_037441765.1 Deltaproteobacteria bacterium
TAAGTATCGCACAGTGGATTGTCCATGCCCACGCTGGAAAGATCGAAGTTGATAGTGAGCCCAATAAGGGTTCAACCTTCACCATATCCCTTCCTGCCTTAAAAGTTTAGGGTCTTTTAAATATTACCTAAACTGAGTGAGTATTTCAAAAAAGCCTGAATGAGATTGCCTTTTCGAAAACATCTTGCAGGTGAAGTTAATAACCACCTACGAGGTATTTTTAATCCTTCCCCCTTTGGGGAGAGGGAATGGGTGAGGGGAAAATTCATTGATTTTTTCAGAGGTCTTAAAAAACACTTGACAAAACTGTTTCACTATATTATAGTTTAGAAAAATATTAACTAAATAAAATCTAAACAAATTAAATTTAAAGGGGGGAAGTTATGGAAAAGATTTTTGAACTTCATGCCGATGTATGTAAGGTTTTTTCGAATGCCAAAAGGTTAGAGATTCTAAACACATTGAGGGATAAAGAGATGACCGCGAGCGAGTTGATTGAGAAAATTGGCCTAAGCAAGGCGAATCTTTCTCAACACATGGCTATCTTAAAATCTAAGGGAGTTGTTCTATCGAGGCGGGAGGGAGTCAATATTTATTACCGCATCTCGAATCCCAAGATAATTCAGGCCTGCGATTTGATGAGAGAGGTTCTTTTGGAACAACTCCAGGAAAAGGGGAAGATGGTTGCCAGCCTTAGACGCATTAAATAATATAAATTCTCCCTTATTCCCCTTTACTTAAAGGGGATTGGGGGATTAAAGGAGGAATGCCCATGAATCACATAAATCTGGAAGGACTAAAGATTTTCGTGGAGGAGGTTAAAAAGGACCTATCAAAGGCCAAAAAGAGCAAAAGAGTTGAATGTTCATGGAATTTCGATGAAGGAAAACCTCAAATTGAAACTAAGACCCAGCATCCACGAGGTGAAACAATCCTTCAGGCAGACTTTGCCCCATTTATGGGAGGAGAGGGATTGGCTCCTGACCCTATTCAATATTGTCTTTTTGGTCTGGCTGCCTGTTTATCTGGGACATTTATGTCAATAGCAACAATCATGGGAATTAAGATTCAAGAGCTCAAAGTTTCTGCAGAGAATTTGGTGGATCTTAGTAAGACCCTGGGACTTACAAATAATCCCATTATAGAAAAGGTCAAAGTTACTGCTACCGTGAAAAGCGATGCAAAAGAAGAACAACTAAAAGAAATTGAAAAATTAGCTAACGAAAGGTGCCCAGGAGTCTATTGTCTGGTCAACACAATCCCGCTTGAAACAGAATTGGTAATAAAATAGTGAGGTTATTAAATGAAAATCTTTGATGAACAAATATATAGACTTAAAATAGGGCAAGAAGCTGAAGATTTCCCTATTGACAATGCTATCTCCCTTTCAAATTTTAAGGGAAGTCCAATATTTTTGGTCTTCTGGAAAGCCCTCTGAATAAGATGTCAGCAGGAGGCTCCTGCTATTGAAAAAGAGATCTGGCAGAGATTTAGAGATAAGGGATTGAAGGTTTTTGCTGTCGGAGTCAAAGAAAATAGTGAGCAGACATCATTTTGGACTTCTCAATATAAACTGACCTATCCGGTGGTTGTTGATCCTGAAGGAGAGGTATTTAAGAAGTTTGGGACAGGTTCAGTTCCTTATCATGTCCTCATAGATAAAGATTTTCGAATATACCTTTCACAGGAAGATTTTAAAAAGAGTCATATAATCGATATGATACAAAAAATGTTAGAAGTCCCTGCTAATTTATCATTGAAAGCAAAGTTCAAAAAATTCCTAAACTGGAGGTGAATATAATGAGTACTTTAACAAATGCAATAAAAAAACGAAAATTTCGTCAACTTCTGCTCTGGTGGGTGTTACCACTTGCTGTCATCGGAGGATGGTATTATCCTATTCTGGGATGTCTTCTTCCTCTATGTATGATGGCAGGGATAGGGATTGCTCTTTTTAAGGGAAGATACTGGTGTGACTGGTTATGTCCAAGGGGTAGTTCATGGGATCTTCTCCTAAGTAGAATCAGTTTAAAGAGAAAGATTCCACTTTTCTTTCGTAGCACAGTTTTTAGAATTCTCATCATGTTAATTTTAATGACAGTCTTATTTACCCAGATTCCACGCCTATGGCCAAGCATTGACGGCATGGGCCGAGTCTTTGTGATGATGCTGAGTGTGACCACCGTAGTTGGAATTGTTCTTGGAATTCCAACCCATCACAGGAATTGGTGCACCTATTGTCCTGTAGGGACGATGGGGAATTGGCTGGGAAGAGGAAAATACCCTCTGACGATTGACTCCAGATGTAACGAGTGTAAAAAGTGCGATACAGTCTGTCCCATACAGATCAAGCGGTGGCAATATCGGCCCGAAAACGAGGAGGCTGTCGTTATCCCGGAATGGGATTGCCTGAAATGCGGCCTCTGCATCGAGGCCTGCCCACAAAAAGCCCTAACTTTTAAAACAAATTATTAGAGGGATCATTTTATGAAAATCCATCAGATTTACCTCGATTTTAATGCCAGCACACCAATTGCACCTGAAGTGGTGGAGGCAATGAGGCCTTTCTTATCAAAACATTTTGGTAATCCATCAAGCCTTCACTGGGCAGGTATTCCGGCTAAAGAAGCAATAGAGAATGCCCGCAAACAGGTTGCGGATCTTCTCGGATGCAAGCCCACTGAGATCATCTTTACAAGTGGGGGTAGCGAATCCAATAACCATGCTATTAAAGGGGTTTTCTTTGCATTAAGAGAGAAAGGTAATCATATCATCACCACTCAGATTGAGCACCCTGCAGTTATTAATCCTTGCAGGTTTCTTGAAAAGATTGGAGCAGAAGTCACATATATTGGTGTGGATCAATATGGGAGAGTAGATTTTGGAGAAATTGAGAAAGCCATTACTTCAAAGACAATTCTCATTAGCGTGATGCATGCCAATAATGAAGTGGGAACAATACAACCGATTGAAGAGATCTCAAAGATCGCAAAAAAATATGGCATCCTTTTTCACACGGATGCGGCTCAATCGGTTGGGAAGATTAAGACCAAAATAGATAAGTTAGGGGTCGATCTATTATCCATCGCCGGTCATAAACTCTATGCCCCTAAAGGGGTAGGCGCTTTATATATCCGTGAGGGAACAAACATCGAACCCCTCATCCACGGTGCAGGTCATGAATCAGGCAGAAGGGCAGGAACTGAAAATGTCCTTTTAATTGTTGGGCTCGGGAAGGCCTGTGAAATTGCAAGAAAATATGTAGATGATGAAGGAATTCGTAATTTAAGAGATCATTTTTGGAATCTACTTGA
>JBBIRM010000242.1:0-3311 GCA_037441765.1 Deltaproteobacteria bacterium
TGCGCAGCTATTAAAGAGGGCTAACCGGGTTCATTGGATTCTATGGAAATTTGACTTAAGTCAAAGCAAAAACCTTCATGGGGAATTAAAATTAAAATAAGAAAGGAGGCCCTAAGATGAGATGCCCCGGTCAAGACCCGATGTTTTGGAAGCCTGATGATGTCTTTGAAATATCTTGTCCCAAATGCGGCTATCACGTAGAGTTTTTTAAATTTGATGTTAAGAGGAGATGCCGTTGCGGGCATGAGATTATTAACCCGAGGATTAATTTTGGATGTGCAGAGTGGTGCCCTTATGGGGATTCTTGTATCGAAGGATTGCCAGAGGAGATGAAGGCCAAGACAAAAGAGGAGAAGAATAGACGGCTGAGGGAGAGGATTGATTATGAAATGAGAAGGTATTTCGGTTCTGATACGAAGCGCATCAACCACGCTCTTAAGGTGGCCCAATATGCAGAAGAGATATTAAAGATAGAGGGTGGAAATCCCCTCGTGATTCTCGGATCCGCCTATCTCCATGATATAGGGATTAAAGAGGCAGAGGAGAAATATGGATCTGCATCTGCGGAGGATCAAGAAAGATTGGGAAAAGTAACTGCAGAAGAAATCCTGATTAAATTGAATGTTCAGAAACCGATCATCAATGAGATCTGTGATATTATAGGACATCATCACCATCCCAGAGAAAGAGAGACGCTCAATTTTCAAATCCTTTATGAGGCAGATTGGCTGGTCAATTTGGAAGAAAGTGGGCTTGCAAACGATCCGGAAAAATTAAAAGAAATCATCGAAAAAGAATTTAAAACAGTCACAGGAAAAAAATTGGCCAGAGACCTCTTCCACCTCAATTAGATGTAAGGAAACACTATCCTTTCTTTTCCTCCGATTCAATCGGATTAAGTCTTTTATATCCTTCCTCATGGGCTTCTTGTGTCAAGGTTTGTATGAATTAGAGTGTTTGTCCCCTTTTAGCCTGGGGAGGTGGGGTGAAAAGGCCTCATTCGAATGGTTTGGAACCCTACCTCCCCAGTCTTTTAAGAACTTTTTCAGAAATCCCATAACACCTCACAAATCCGGGAAATCGGGTAGGGATGTCGGGAGAAAATCTTATAGCGGAAACCTTAGAGTGCTCCCTGACTACAGAATCCCTTGAGTATTGAAAAGGCTTCCATATCCTTAGATGAAATCCCTTTCTTCAGACATTCTATTAACCGACCCGCTATATAAGATTTTCGGAGATATCCCTGCCCGATTCATATAATTCCCCGCTTCAGTGAGGCATTACGAGACTTCTGAAAAGTCCTTGAAAGACTCGGGAGATATGTTTTCAAGCCCCTCGAACGAGTGCTTTTTCAGCCCACCTCCCCAGCCTAAAAATTCTTTTCTAAATACTTTTTCATAACTCTCTTGAAAATTAAAAACTTAATTTCGTTTATGTTTGAAAAAAATTCTCCATTATGTTAACAGATTTATACATCTTATCGCAAGGGTAAAATCAGAAAACCATTTTGGGTGATGGGTTTGGGACAATAGGAGGAAATGAGATGGAAGAAATGGAAAAACTTCCAAAAAAGCCAATTAAAATCACGGATACCACCTTACGAGATGGACATCAATCTTCACTGGCAACCCGAATGAGGACCGAGGATATGATACCCATTGCTCAGGAACTGGATAGTGTTGGATTCCATTCTGTCGAGATGTGGGGAGGTGCAACCTTCGATGTCTGCCATCGATTTTTGGGTGAAGATCCATGGGAGAGAGTAAAGGTACTGAAGAAGTTAATGCCAAAGACCCCCTTCCAGATGCTTCTCAGGGGACAGAATTTAGTGGCCTATCGAAACCATCCAGACGATGTGGTAGAGGCCTTCGTTGAAAAATCTGCAGAGGTAGGGATTGACATCTTTCGCTGTTTCGATGCGGTCAATGACGAGCGAAATTTTGAAACTGCCTTTAAGGTGATCAAGCGTTGTGGGAAACATATTCAGGGAACGATCTGTTATTCCTTAACAGAAAGAAGGATGGGAGGACCAGTTTACAATCTAAACTACTATTTAGAGAAAGCAAAAATCCTTGAGGATATGGGAGCCGATTCATTATGCATTAAGGATATGGCCGGATTGCTTGCTCCATATGATGCCTATGAATTGGTGAAGGCCCTGAAGAAGACCATTCAGATACCTATACAACTTCATACCCATTACACCAGTGGAATGGGATCAATGACCTACCTTAAGGCCATTGAAGCCGGGGTGGATGTCATTGATACCGCCCTGGCCCCATTTGCCCTACGCTCCTCACAGCCTGCTGTGGAACCGATTCTGGTTGCACTGGAAGGAACCCCTTGGGATCCAAAACTCGATCTATCCAAAATTCTCAAATTGGGAGAATATCTCGAGACGATTGCCCCAAAATATCGTGACTTTTTAGACACTACCAAGATGGCGGTGATCGATACCAGCGTCCTCAGGCACCAGATCCCTGGAGGAATGATTTCAAATATGATCAGCCAACTCAAACAACAGAAGGCCCTCCATCGAATCGATGAGGTATATGCCGAACTTCCTCAAACCAGAAAAGACTTAGGGTACCCCCCTCTTGTAACTCCAACCTCTCAGATTGTTGGGGTCCAGGCAGTTTTAAATGTCCTCTTTGGTCGATATAAGATGGTTTCAAAGGAGACACAGGATTATGTGTATGGCCTCTATGGAAGGCCACCTGTCCCCATCTCGGATGAGATTAAAAAGTTAGTTTTGAAGGGGTATAAGAGAGGTAAGGAGCCAATTACATGTAGACCTGCGGATTTGATTGAACCAGAGATGGAAAAGGCAAAAGAGGAGACAAAGACTCTGGCCAGAGATATATGCGATACCTTGATCTGCGCCCTCTTTCCACAGACAGGGACTCAATTTTTAAAATGGAAATATGGATTGGAGCCCATGCCTGACAAGATGAAGCCTAAGACCTTAGAAGATGTTAAAAGAGAGGATGAGGCCATAGCCAAGGCCAAGGAAGAGGTTCAAAAAAGATCTGCCTGAAAGAGGGCTATGGGTATTTGGGAAACATCTTTATAAAAAGATCAAAAGGTTCTGTGCTCTTTTTACATTTAAAAAGACCCTCGATCTCAAGAAGATCAAACCCAGAGTAGGTCTTTGGATCCAATCTGATCCCAAAAATCCTATGGATTCTTTGAACCAGATGGTCTCGAAGTAACCGATCATATGAGATGAATTCTGGGTCTTGAAATCCTTGATAGGTCTTTCCATAAAAGGAAGAGAGCTTAGGGATTGGGGAACCCTCCCTGGCAATTCC
>JBBIRM010000243.1:0-3304 GCA_037441765.1 Deltaproteobacteria bacterium
CCTGAGCAGCTTTGGCAAGGGCATCATTAAGCTTTTTGGCCCAATAGATCCCTTTATCTCTTTCCAGAGATTCTGGGCCAGGAATAGTGACGGTCAACAGTTGAGTATCCAGACCTGCCTTGTCCAGATCCTCTATCCGTGCCTTAAGGTCATAATGACCAGCCCGATCAATATGAGCTACACAAACATTTTTATACCACATCCTATAATGGGTCCCCCCATCGTGAATACAATATGGAGAATTAGCAGAACCCCTGGAAATAAGGTAGTCCATATATTCCTTAGGATACCAATGACAATGAACATCCACCACCCTCTGTGCCATAAAAAAATCATCCTCCTTTTTCCTTAAATTTTTTTTGAAATTATTTTCCCAAACATAGAGATGAAAAAATTAACTTACCTTCCTACAACCTTTTCCTCTATTCCTTATTATCCACCCCCTTCCTATCATCTACTCTCCTGGCATCTTGGCCTTTCGAGCCTGGAGGACATAGAGCCTTCCTTTTTCGTAAGCCCACTCGATGTCTTGAGGACATCCGTAATGCTCCTCAATAAAGATTCCAAGTTTGCATAGCTCCTCGATCTGAGAATCCGTGATGGTGGGTTTTGTTACTTTATCTGGCTCAACCTTAACCCACCTGGCTCCGCCTTCTTTATCCTGCATAAAGGTCTGATGTTTTCTTCCAATCTTTCGATCTTTAATTCGGAAAGGGTCTTTATTGATTATGAAAAGATCATTTATGCTTTTTCCAGAAACTGCAGTCTCTCCCAAACCCCAATTGGCCTCAATCACGATATCGTCCTTGGATCCATTAATTGGATTGAGGGTAAAAAGCACCCCAGCCACTTCAGAATTGACCATCAGTTGAACCGTTGGGGCAATGATTGCTTTGAAATGGTCTATTCCCTTGGTATGACGGGAAAAGGTTGCCCGGCTTGACCAAACAGAAGCCCAGCACTCACTCACCTTTTTTGTAACATTCTTTGCCCCTCGAATATAATGAAATGTATCCATCATCCCTGGGAAAGACGAGATGGATGAATCCTTCACTGCCACTGAGGAACGGACAGCCACAAAGGGGTTTTCCTTTTTGTCCCCCGAAAGCCTCTCGTATTGCTCTATGATCTCCTGTTCCACCTCTTCAGGCATAGGGGCATTTACGATCAATGTTCGAATCTTTTCTGTTTTCTCCTCCAGGTCTTGAAAATTCTCGTAATAAATTTTCCCTGCAATCTCTCTTATCTGATCTGCAAGTTTATTTTTCATTAGGTGGTAAGAAAAGGCATCTCCAATAATGTTAAACCCTTTTGGAACATTTAGCCTCAATTGGGTGAGTTCCCCTAAGTGGGCTGCCTTCCCACCGCAATCCTGAAACATATCTTTATTAATCTCCTCAAATCTTTTAATATACATCCTTTTCCCTACCTCCACAAAAATTTTTTGGATAGACCCTTCTTCGTATTACTGACGCCGGATCGGAAGAATTTCAAACCCCATTTTCTCCTGAAATGTCCCTACAATCCCTTTGGGGGTAAAAAAAATGACCAGAATGGTAATCGCCCCCAAGATGATCAGGTTAAACCCTACATATTCAGAAAGATATTGTTGTAAAATGATGAAAACGACTGACCCCACAATAGGCCCTGCCACCGTTCCCAGGCCTCCAATGATGACGATAAAAAGGAGCTTAACCGTCCACCCAATCCCAAAGGCTTCAAAGGGTTGAATAAAGATAGTATTTAAATATAAAACCCCTGAGGTCACGCCTGTGATAAATGCGCTCAATAAAAAACAAATAAATTTGCAACGAAAGATATTGACCCCTATGGCCTCGGATGCCACATCGTCATCCCTTATTGCCATTAGGGCAAGGCCTAAATTTGAACGAAGGAGAAGATAGGTGATAAAAATGGAACCAATGCATATGACCAGCCCAGCATAATAAATCGTGGAAATGGAGAGTTTGTAAGCAGGTTGAATGAAGAGACCCATCCCATATCTCACATATCCCCAATTGCTGAAACAGATCCCCAAGGCCTCTGCAATGATCCATGTTCCAATGGCAAAATAAACCCCTTTCATCCTGAAGACAGGAATGGATATGAGCATAGCGAGGAGAAAGGAGATCGCTCCTCCCAAGAAGATACTTAAAAAGATGGGGAGCCCATGATACATGGAAAGAACTGCTAAGGAATATCCACCCATTCCAATAAACATCTGCTGACCTAGTGAGATTAAACCCGAATACCCCGCCAGAAGGTTCCACATGGAGGCAAGGGCAGTGTGGAGGCACATCAGTAAAAAGATGACCACCATATAACGTGAAGCCCAAAAGGGAAGGGTCACGAGGGCTACCAAACACAGAGCCATAACAAGCATACGAATTTGATTGGACGACATAGAAAAATTACTTTCTTCCCAATATCCCTTGAGGTTTTATAGTCAAGACAATAAGCAGGATGATGTAACCACTTAAAAGTTGAAGTCCAGGACCAATGATCCGCCCTCCAAGCAACTGTGAAACGCCGAGAATCAAACCTCCCAAAAAAGTCCCTGGAAGACTTCCCAAACCTCCAATGATGACCACTCCAAAGGCAATGATCAGATATTGAGTCCCTGAGTGGGGATAAAAGGTAAAGGTCATCCCAACCAGCACCCCTGAGATTGCCGCAGTAATCACCGCTATACCCATCGCTAATGCATAAACCTTTTTTGGATTAATCCCCATCAATCTTGCCGCGGTTAAATCGTCTGAGGCTGCTCGAATTGCCCATCCGAGATATGTCTTTTTCATGACGAAGTGGAGTAAACCCAATACAATAAGTCCTGTCACAAAATCCACAAGAAGGATAACCGGAACATTAAAAAGGTCAAAAACCTTAAGGCTCTTGATGGCTAAACTGGTCTGTAATGTTCGAGCATCAGGTGTAAAGATAAGAAGCATTAAGTTCTGCAAGATGATGGAGAGTCCAAAAGAGATCATGAGATAGGACTCCATCCCTTTCTCCAGGACCCGATTAAAAAGAAAAGCCTGAACCAGATAACCTAATATGAAAATGGTTGGGATAACAAACAGAAAGGTTGCCAGGGGATGAATCCCCAAAAGTTGAAGGAATACAAGGCTAAGATAACTGGCAAGTATCATCAGTTCACCATGAGCCAGATTGACCTGCCTCATGATGCCAAAGACAAGAGACAGACCAATCCCGATCACTGCATAAAGACCACCCAAGAGGATGCCATTGATTAAAGGTTCGATAGAGGTCATCATCAATCTAATTAATAAGGCCCTATAGACCG
>JBBIRM010000244.1:0-3279 GCA_037441765.1 Deltaproteobacteria bacterium
ATGGTAGCCTTTTCAATACTCAAGGGATTCTGTATTAAGGGAGCAATCTAAGGGTCCCGCTATAAGATTTTCTTCGACATCCCTACCCGACTCCCAAGATGAGTGAGGTGTTACGAGATCTCTGAAAAAGTATTTAAAAAAGATTTTTAGACTGGGGATGTGGGGTGGAAAAGGGTTTTGAACCCTAATTCCACAGTCTTTCCATGACTTTTTCAAAGGTCTCAATAAAAAACCTTGACAACTCCCTTTCCTTTCTCTTATCTTAAACAACTGAGGGGCGGGCATAGCTCAGATGGTAGAGCATCGGCTTCCCAAGCCGAGGGTCGCGGGTTCGATCCCCGTTGCCCGCTCCAGATTTTTTCACCGATAATATTAAAAATTTCCAACTTATCCCGCTGATGATCCAAATAAGAATTTCTTAAATCCAATCGTTTCTAAAACAAAGGAGGAAAAATGGGAAAGTTGCTTTATTCTCCAACTGAAGAGAAGAAAAAGAATGCAAATGTGACCAGGTTCATTCAGTTCGTAAACCAACGATTTGGAAAAAATTTATCTACCTATCAATCCCTTTATGACTGGTCTATAGAGGATATACCCAATTTTTGGGCAGCGGTTTGGGATTTTTGCGAAGTAAGGGCCTCTAAAAAATATGAAAAGGTGGTAGACGACCTTTCAAAATTTCCAGGTGCAAAATGGTTTGTGGGGGCAGAGCTAAACTATGCAGAGAATATACTCAGAAGAAGAGATGAACGAAATGCTTTTATATTTATAGGCGAAAATAAGAAAAGAGGCAAAATGAGTTGGGCCGAACTTTACAACCAGGTGGCCTCTTTAGGAAATTCTTTGAGAAAAATTGGGGTTAAGAAAGGGGATCGTGTAGCAGCGTATCTGCCAAACTTAATGGAGGGGATTGTTGCTATGCTTGCCACTTCAAGTATTGGCGCGATATGGGCCTCCTGTGGGTTAGAGCTCGGCCCTGATGCAGCCATCGATCGCTTAGCACAAATTGAACCAAAAGTGCTTTTTACCTCTGACGGTTACTTCTTTAAAGGAAAGGAATTTGACACACTATCCGCTGTAGAAAAGGTATCTCGGAACATTCCTTCCCTAAAAAAAGTGGTGATGATTCCTTATTTGAAAGAAAGACCTGATATTCGTTCCATACCTCACTCAATCTATTACGCTGATCTTATATCTCAGGAGAAGGGGCTTGAGGTCCGATTTGAAAAGCTTCCTTCCGACCATCCCCATGTGATTCTATTTTCTTCAGGGGCAACAGGTAAACCCAAATGTATCGTTCATGGACTGGCAGGCACCCTTATGGTTCATCTAAAAACACATATTCTTCACTTCGATTTAACAAATAACGATCGCGCCTTTTTCATTGCAACCCCCACATGGATGGTTTGGAATGTTCAGGTAAGCGCATTAGCCACTGGGTGCACACTGATTTTATATGATGGGAACCCTTTTTATCCCGACCATGGAGCCATCTGGAAGATCATTCAGGATGAAAGGGTCTCCTTCTTGGGATGCGGAGCTGGCTTTATCCTTGGTTGTAAGGAACAGGGTATAAAGCCAAAGGAATTATTTGACTTATCCTCGCTAAAAGGGATCTTTCAAAGCGGTTCCATCCTTCCAAAAGAGGGGTTCGAATATGTTTATGAGGCGATTAAGGATGACCTCTATTTCAATTCCGGTCTTGGTGGTACAGATGCACAGGCTGGATTGATTGAAGGGACCCCCATACAACCTGTATTTGCTGGCGAGATGTCAGGCCCTGCTCTGGGATTTGCAACAAGGGTTTATGATGAGAGGGGCAAGCCTGTATTCGATCGGCCTGGAGAACTGGTCTGTGAGAAACCTTTTCCATCAGTTCCCCTCTATTTCTGGAATGACCCAGATGGTTCAAAATTTATGGAGACTTATTTCAGCCATTATCCAAATATTTGGCGCCATGGGGATTATGTAATTCACCACAGTGAGACAGGGGGGATGACGGCACTTGGTCGATCAGATTCTGTCTTAAAACCCTCCGGGGTTAGAATTGGCCCTGCTGAGATCTATAATGTTGTCGAAAAGGTAGAGGAGATTGCTGACAGTTGTGTCGTGGGGCAATACTGGAAGGGGGATCAACGAATTATTCTTTTTGTAAAACTAAAAACAGGATACGAATTCTCCGATGCCTTAAAGGAAAAAATCAGAAAACTCCTCCACACCCAAGCATCGCCAAGACATGTCCCAGCAAAAATCATTGCAGTACCCGATATCCCTTACACCTTCAATCTGAAGAAAGTAGAAAGTGCTGTGTTTAATATCATCAATAACAGGCCAGTGTTAAACAGGGATGCCATCGTAAATCCCTCCAGTTTGGCCTATTTTGAAAAGATCGCCAAAGAAGAACTCCAGTCTTAACCAACGGGATATGTTTTATGGATAAACCCTGTTAAAAAAGTCTTTACCTTTCTAAGAGGGTAAATATTGGAGAATTGTGAAATCAATTCAAATCATCGTCAGTCTTGGAATGTCTATTAGAAGGATAATTGTCGATATTGAAAGAAGAGAGAACTGAAAAAGTCATAGAAAGACTGGGGAGGTAGGATTCCAAACCCTTCGAATGCGGGCACTGAGAAGTTAATTTGCTAACAATCGTTTAAGAGAAAAACAAACATTTTCAGGGAATTAATCAATAGTGCCAAACTGATAAAGGTATCCGCTCGAAGGCTTTTTCACCCCACCTCCCCAGTCTATAAAACTCGTTTTAAATACTTTTCCAGAGATCTCAAGAAATTTATCTCTTTGTGACCGTAAAACAAATTTTATTAATGATACGTATTTTGACTTTATCTATGGTGCAATTCCAATGATGACCAAAGGGACCGCAGGGACTCCCCTACCTTGTCTAACAATGTTGTAGAATTCACCCTCATAGTATGGAACACCTGAACTCATGTGGGATTGGAGAGATTTCATTGGTAGAATTTCAACACCAACATCAATATAGTCCCCCACATAGAAAGCAAGATGTTTTACAAAAAGGTCATATGCTACAAATGGGTATTTACCAAATTGAACCTCAACCGCTACACGGTCTTTGACAAAATCAGTTTGATTGTAACTAAAGATAGGAATTTCCCCTGCGGCCTCAATTTCTTTCTTTTGTTCATCTGGTGACATGGTAAGGGTCTTCCTAATTAATTTTTCACCTTAATCCAGCGATAACGAGTGATTTTTCTTGAGTATCGTAGTGAAATGGCCTATTATAGGGTGGAAATGACA
>JBBIRM010000245.1:0-3203 GCA_037441765.1 Deltaproteobacteria bacterium
GTTTAATCTTAAGCATCTCTGAAAGGGTCTTTATGTCAACAAGTTCAAGCATTACTCGCCCTTTTCTCTGGAGTGCCTCACAGATTTTCCTGCCTTGATCCCCTTCTCTTTAGCATCAGTTGAGATGAAGAGAGGACAATTTGCCCCTGTCTCTTCCAGGGCTTTCTCTATTTTTGCCTTCACCCTTTGTAGAGTTGCTTGCAGGTGATCTACAAGGTTAAGTAGCTCCTTTTTCGTCATACCTTTACCTCCTTAGTCTTACTTTCAGAAGTCAAAATTACTAATAATTTCAGGCACTTACACCCTAAAATGAATTTTTTTCCGAAAAATAATACCCTATATCCCTTCCTTTTTATTTTTTCGGAAATTTATTCCTTTCTTCCTCTAACTCATTGTTTTTCCTGCACTTTTCCCACCAGGAATATTTTTCAATAACCCATTCAGGTGCATTGAGCTCTTTAAGGGTTTCAAGAACAGATTGACCCCCATCCCAGAAGCGATATTTCTTCGGGGAATTGAAGGGGATCACCAGGCAGCCCTTGCTGATGTACGGACGAGACTTTTTGCTTCTTAGAAGCACTACACAGCCTTTACTGGGAGGTAAAAGAAGCGGTAATCGAAGCATGAGGGTTTGCCTCCTCTAAAAGCTTTCTACATTGTGAAGAGAGCTGATAAATGTAAATAGGCCGCCCTTTCTTTTTTCCTGCTTGCTCTTTTGCTGGCTCTTTTGTAACAAGACGTGAAAGCTCCAGATCTTCCAGGAGCCTTCTTACTGTGGCTTCAGAAATACCCCCAAGGCCTATCCTGATCTCTTCAAGAATACAATTTTCAAAAAGCATCCCGAGGCTCTTAACCCTCATTCGAGGGCAGGAATCTAAGCAAACACGATAAAGAATAGAGTAGATCTCTTGGTCCACTTCTTCTTTACCTTGCACCAAAGCGATTCCCTTCCCAAGCTGAATTAGAGAAATGTAAAGCCTTGTGGGTAATTCCGGTTCATATATATCGGTTACCTCTCTGGTTCTGCTATCCCTTATTATGGGGGTTTTAAGCTTGCATGCTAGTTTCACAAGTGCTTCTAGTTTTCTTTGAACATCTGGTGAGACATAGATGGAGCTCTTTTTTCTAAGAATCCTTTTTTTCTAAGAATCTTTTCCATGAACTTGCTTACCTGCATCTGAGTCTCTATTTTAAGGCGCTCCCTTTCTGCAGGTGATTGGGCTGAAATGTTCCTAATTATAGCCTGGGGATCCCTGTCTTCTCCCTTGATATGGAAGTAAAGAAACCGCTCACCTAAAACAGTATTTAAATCCTTGTCTTCCTCAACAGCCTGTGTTCCTGCTGCAAGAACGCCTGCCTTTCCATTCCACTCCACAGGCCCTTTCACGACACCCCAGGCCATTGAAATCCTACCATCATACATCTCCCGAAATTGAGCTAAGATTTCGTTTCGTGAGGAGGAGGGTAAACTCTGAATAGTTCCAAAATCCTTTAAAATGAAAATCACAGGATTAGGTACTCTGGACAGAAGCCCCCCTTCTGCTCTTTCATGACCTGATAGTAAAGTTTTTGGCGTAATTTTTGATAAGAAACATGCATTTGGACAATTTATGAACAATAAAATAAGATCAGTTTTTCCTGAACTGGGGGGCCCAACCATCATGAGCCATACCGGGGGTCCATCTAAGAGGTTGGCAATATAGGCCCCTGTCACGAGCAACACTTCCTCATCAGAAACGAAAAGCCACCTCTTTACGGATTCAAGGATGGATCTAAACTCCATAGTTATTCCTCCCTTTGTTTTTTAAAATCTTCAAAACTGCAGATGCAGGATAGAAGATCTCCCTTCCCACTTTAAGGAAAGGAACCTTTCCCTTCCTTCTCCAGCGCCACAGTGTGATCCGTGAAACACCCATCTCTTTTTGGATATCCTCCTGGTCAAGCCAAAATTTCATGTTACTGTTGATTTTTGTTTCATCATGGTAAAATTTTTGAAAAAACAAATGCTTCCGGAAATATGAAATCATAAATGCTTTATGGCAAAAAGAGACAAAAAGGGAGGCCCCCTTCGTGTCTCCATCACAAGAGGAGGGATTCATTATGCAACTGGAATTTATAATGCTGCTGTCTACTGAGGAATATGAGGGATTAATTGAGCGAATTAAATCCGAGGCAAGGGGAGATTATGAATGCCTGCTTTTTATGCTCGATTACTTCCCTGGTCTATTTGAGGAAAAGAAGCTTGATGAAACATTCATGGAAATAAGCCAGAAACTGAAAAATGAAGTAACAAGTGATGGAAGAATAGATGGAAGAAAGCTATTTGGCCTGATAAGAGCCTATCCTATGCTGCTTAAGGCCAGCCGGTATGGGTGCTATCATTTTGACTAGATCCTTGATGAGTTCGTAAACATTATAAGGGATTCAAACCAATCTGGTTCATCAAAGGAGTTAAACGAGGCCCTAGAAGGATTTAAAATCGGACACAGGAAGAAGAGCTACAGGGACTCTTTAGATATATTTCAACAAGTAAATCTTCACAGGTTATTTGATACGGACGAAGATGATAGATTGATTTTTAGACAAAAGGGCCTTTCCCTTAATAAGGCAATTGAGAAAGTTGCAAAAGTCAAGTATTCTTCTCAGGCTAAGTACCCCGAAACACAGATAAAAAGGTATCTTTCAAAGGCAAGAGAATTTTTTAAGAAGCTTCATATAGAGGAAATCCCTATATATTATCCAACATCTGAAACAAAAAAACGAGCGAAGTAGCCATAAAACTATACAAGAGACTTTTAAAGGAAAATCCAAATGATGCAGAAGCAATGTTTAATCTGGCGCTTGCATATTTAAGTATCGGAAAAGAACATGAAACAAAAGATATTTATCCTAACCTCAAACGGATTAATCCACGATTTGGAGAAAAACTTGAAAGATTGATTGGAAGATATAAAAAATCGCCTCTGTGAAAATTGCCAACCAATGGAGATTTTGAAAGGAGGAGATTGATGAGTGGTTGGAGGAGATAAGGGATTATAAAAAGCAGGAGGCGTTGTGTCTATGGGAAAGACAAGAAGACAGTATAGTGAAGAATTTAAAGGTGAGGAGGATATAGAGATGAAGATCTCTGTCCCTGACGAAGACATTCTGATTATGGCTGATGAAAATCAGGTGCAGCAGGTCCTGCTTAACCTGGTCAGCAA
>JBBIRM010000246.1:0-3202 GCA_037441765.1 Deltaproteobacteria bacterium
AATAACGCCTTCTATTGATGTACCCGGGATGTATGTTTTCCCGAATCCGTCCGTAATAAAAGGTCTGTATTCCTGTAACCGTGAGACGTCCCCAATGATTTTGGTCTTCGATTTGCTTAACGGGATCAAATCATCCTCTTTTATTGTAATCCCTTTTCCTTTGAAAAAGTCCAGTAACCTGAACCTGTGTCCCTCCATTTTTACTGCACTAACATAAAGGTCTATGAGGTTTCTTTTCTGAAGGTATAGAGCTAATCTTTCTTCCGAGATTTGATATACATGTGGTCCAAGTCGGAAATACTCAAAAGGAGTGATCCTTTGGTCTACACTTCCAATGTGGATGGGTGATTTAACAGTAAGCTTCATCCTCTTCTTTTCAAAGATACCCATTACTACCTCCTAATAGGTGCTGAAAATGCATAACCATACCGATAAACACTATGGTTTAATTTATCGTGTGGGGCACCTTCCGGTGTCACATCAACAAGGCAACCTTCTGGTTTTTTGCTTAGAACGCTTCCCTCCGTAAAGAACCCAATTGATTTTCTCTTTAATGGAAGAGGGTACCTACCACTGGTGATCCAGCCCTTCTCTCTCGCAATATCATAGGCAATAAAAGCATTATCTATATCTACCATCTCCTGCTCGGAGGGATGATAAAGAGAAAGAAGCGTATACATATTAAAATCATGAAAAAAGATTTCATTAAATACGCCTGAAACCTTTTCTATACTGATTAACTCAAATAATCCACAGCCATATGTCTTTTCGCCACCAAGTCCCGTTTCACCAAGTACGGTTAATAATTTTCTAAATAACTTAATCGTGGAAAGATCATCGAGCAAAACGAACCCATAGAGCCCTGCCTTATCTCTAAAATGAACATAACCACAATGGTAGATATTGCTGGTCTGTGTGATCCTATCAAGGGATACTCTTGGTCTTATCTCTACCTCAAAAGCATCCTTATATTCTTTTTGGAGTGATTCAAATAAGTTTAAGTCACCCTCACATAAAGAAATGCCCGATATCCACTTCCAAAAACCTACTGCATCAAGCCATTTGATCTTTTTAATCTCTTTCCCTTTTTCCTTTTTGATTTCTGGAGGTATATTAGGGTCATCCTTTGGACGTGGGAAAAAACATATGTCGTCTCTATATAGAAAAAGGGAACTTATAAGAAAAGGGGGGTGTTCTTTGAATCTGTTAACAAATTCAGTCACTTTCTCCTTTGGAGAAATAACACACATTGCATTTATGAGGGCAGAAAAAAGAGTGTCTGAATTGACCCTCTCATTTACATTCTCAAGGTCAATACCTGTTTCACCAAAATGCGTAGGCCCCTTGAACTTTAGTTTATATATGTAAACATCCATTAATTTTCCTCCAGTCATTTATTGTTGAACAATTTCGTGATCTCAGATATATCATCAAAGGAATTTACCTCTTTCATTGCAGAACTATCACCACGGAATCCGTCCATCGTTTTGCCTACAATGCCTTTTCCTTTTTCCCCTTCAATTTCACCTATTTTAAACTTTACTTTACCATATCCACGTGAACCATGACCCCCAAGGGCATCCATCTCTATCAAATCCATTGCAAGTTTGACGTTCTTAAGGTCTTGATCTACCTGTGAGGTATCTTCTACATTGTAGATAAGTTCAAAAATGAACTCTGCACCTCGTGGGACTCTTTCAATTTGCCGAGGGTTAGCTGCTGAGGTAATCCTGTCTATTGCATTCTCAAATTTCCATTCTGTATATTGAAGACCTGTATCTATATTAGCGAGTTCTTCACGACTTCCATCAGTCAGCTTCAAATCGCGCACAATCAATCGAGCTGGAAAGTTTTTGCCCCCATCTTTGCCTGTAGAACCGAAGACTCTACAGACAGGACATTCTATAGCTTTTGTTGCATCATCGCAAACATGTATTTTCACATCTCTGCCAATTTCTCTATTAGGTGAAATAGTGAGCGCCTTTTCAAGTAAGGATCTCATTTTTCCCTTTAACGAGCTCCCAGGAATGTAAGGTTCTCGTGTAATGGGGTCTCTAACAACTGGTAGGTCAATTGCACCTATCTCCATGTTTTCCTTTGATGCTCCAATGTGGATACCTGTGAGACATTCAAGTGTTCCAGAAATCTTTATTTTGCCTAAAAGTGGTCTTTCTGTAGCCATATCTAAACCTCCCTTCTAAGTTTCTTTACCCCCATAGTATTTGTGATAAGCCATAATTCCTTCTATTAAGGCTACAAGTCTTTTGAAATCTTCATAGGTTTTTGCTCCTGCGGTAATAGCTGGTTCCAATACATCCATCAGAGGCCCTATCCTTTCTTTATCCCTTCCAGCTGCATAAGCAAGTTTTGGCTTTAAAAGAATAACCGAATCTTTATTAAACTTTTTCCCTTTGTCGGACAACGCATCGATCTTCCTCACACCGTCTAAGAATCTCCTCACTTGTGTCGTTTTAAGATCGAGATATTCAAGGAATTTACCCATTTTATCAGCTATATTCACTAATTCATCAGCAGGTAAATTTTTTAGACCAGTCGATTTATAAGGTTGAAGTTTTTGTTTTATTTCAGACACAGGGGATTCTCTTTGCTCGCCTCCTTGTTTTCCATGTTGCGGTTGTCCATATCTCTGTCTAAAATCTGGCATATTTACTCACCTCCCTTCCTCATGAGCATCAGTGTCCATAATGTTGCAGCCTCAGTGATTTTCCATTCAATTTTATTAGTGTTCATAATCGCCTCCTTTATCTTCAAACTATCTTCAATATTAATCTCATTGACCTTTACACGAGACAGCAGATAAGCAGCTTTGGGAAGTACAAGAACTCCTTCTTCGTTAAATCTTCTTGAAAGGGCAAGAAGCCTGTAAAAGAATGTTTTGGGTAGACTCTCCTTATCTACTTCGAAATGGTCACCATTACGTTTATTAAGAAATCTCAAAAATAGCTTTACCTTCTCCATAACCCTTTCTGCATCACCCCACTTGAAGGCTAAATCATTAAAAAAAGTTATCGTGTCTTTACCAGCACTTTTTGCGATATCTTCTGCCTTGTTTGCATCCCTTGCATACTGATAAACAGGGTATTTTTCGTGATTCACTGCAATACCACCAGAGATTGTGATAAATGAATTTCCTGTAAATCTCTGAAAATGACGGTTTATATCAAAAGCGGATTCTATTATA
>JBBIRM010000247.1:0-3187 GCA_037441765.1 Deltaproteobacteria bacterium
TTTTTAACCTATTGAAATAATTAATTTTATGAAGATGACCTATGCCAACGATCAACCAACTTGTTAGAATTGGAAGAAGGCCAGTAAAGAGTAAAACCTCTGCCCCTGCCCTTACCGGGTCACCACAAAAAAGGGGGGTCTGTATTCGGGTTTATACCACCACTCCCAAAAAACCCAATTCTGCCCTCAGAAAAGTGGCTCGAGTACGGTTAACCAATGGGATTGAAGTGACCACCTATATACCAGGGATTGGCCATAACCTCCAAGAACATTCAGTGGTCCTCATTCGGGGTGGAAGGGTAAAAGACCTGCCAGGAGTCAGGTATCATATTATTCGGGGCACCTTGGATTCCGTAGGTGTCCAAGACCG
Organism: Deltaproteobacteria bacterium; assembly: GCA_037441765.1. Classification (GTDB taxonomy): domain Bacteria; phylum Desulfobacterota; class BSN033; order BSN033; family UBA1163; genus JBBIRM01. Next base: position 371 of record JBBIRM010000247.1, read on the forward strand.
GAAACAAGGCCGATCCAAATACGGGGCGAAGAAACCCAAATAGGCTTCTCTTAATATTCAATTTAAATAAGCCAAGGAGCTATCATGCCCAGAAAAAGGGAAGTGAGAAAAAGAGGAATATTACCTGATCCAAAATATCACGATAAGCTCGTTGCAAAATTTATCAATGGACTCATGCGCCGGGGAAAAAAGAGTGTGGCAGAACGTATCTTCTACCAGGCCTTAAACATTATTAGAGAGAAGGTCCATTCGGAGCCTCTCAAGATTTTTCAACAGGCTGTGGAAAATGTCAAACCTTTAATTGAGGTAAGGCCCAGAAGGGTTGGGGGCGCCACATATCAGGTACCCGTAGAGGTAAGACCTGAGAGGAAGACCTCTTTAGCGATACGATGGCTCATCAGTTATGCAAAACAACGTCCTGAAAAGACTATGGAAGAGAAACTTTCGGCAGAACTAATCGACGCTGCTAATAACCGGGGGGGTGCAATTAAAAAGAGAGAGGATACTCATAAAATGGCAGAGGCCAATAAGGCGTTTGCCCATTACCGCTGGTAAAGAGATGCGAAATATTGGAATACAGGGTTTAGGTATAAAAGAGAAAAATTTTTGATTTTCCAAAATTTCTTTGATCAATTATTTCTTAATTTAATTTGAGGTCTATTGTGTCAAATTTAGATTTAAAAGAGAGAACAAGAAATATTGGCATGATGGCCCACATCGATGCCGGAAAGACGACCACTACGGAAAGAATCCTTTACTATACAGGTGTCACTTATCGGATGGGAGAGGTGGATGAGGGATCTGCCATAATGGACTGGATGGAACAGGAGAAGGAGAGGGGGATTACGATAACCTCTGCTGCGACCACTTGCTTCTGGAAAGGCCACCGGATCAACATCATTGATACCCCAGGACATGTTGACTTTACAATAGAAGTGGAGCGATCTCTGAGAGTTTTGGACGGTGCAGTAGCGATCTTCTGCTCAGTAGGAGGTGTTGAACCCCAATCCGAGACGGTTTGGAAACAGGCCAATAAGTTTGGAATTCCAAGAATCGCTTTCATCAATAAGATGGATCGGCCAGGTGCTGACTTTGAAGGATGTCTTCAGATGATGGTAGATCGTCTAAAGACGACGCCCTTGCCCATTCAACTCCCTATTGGAAGAGAAGAGGATTTTCAGGGGGTCATCGATCTCGTTTCCATGAAGGCAATCATTTATGATCCTTATAGCCTTGGTACTAAATTTGAGATGATCGATATCCCGGACAGTTACCTGAAAGAGGCCATTCGGGCGAGGACTCATCTTATCGAAAAATTGGCAGAACTGAATGATTACATCATGGAGAAGTTTATTGATGGAAAGGAGATTTCTGAACAGGAAATCAAGCAGGCCCTCCGGCAGACTGCCCTCCAACAAAAAGGAACTCCTGTGCTCTGTGGCGCTGCATTCCGCAACAAGGGAGTTCAACCTTTACTCGATGCCATCATCGACTACTTACCATCTCCTTTGGATATCCCCCTTGTAAGAGGAGTAGACCTAAAAGGTGAAGGGTTAACCTTTTCAGCCAATAATGGATATCCTCTCTCTGCTTTAGCATTCAAAATTATGAACGATCCTTATACTGGACAGCTCACCTTTTTCCGGATCTATTCAGGTTCACTCAAATCAGGGGATTTCGTATATAATCCTATTAAAGGAAAACGGGAGAAGATTGGCCGTCTTCTAAGAATGCATGCCAACAAACGGGAAGAGATAAAAGAGGTTTCTGCGGGAGATATCTTTGCAGCGGTCGGTCTAAAATATACCACCACCGGTGATACCATCTGCAGTGAAAAAAAGCCCATCATTCTTGAATCCATCCAATTTCCTGAACCAGTAATTTCGATTGCCATAGAGCCCAAGAGCAAGGCGGATCTCGAAAAATTATGGACATCCCTCCATAAGTTGGCCCTTGAAGACCCTTCTTTTAAAGTAAAACTGGATGAGGAGACTGGACAGACCATTCTTTCTGGCATGGGTGAACTACATCTCGAAATTATTGTTGATAGGCTTTTAAGGGAATTTAATCTCGAGGTCAATGTTGGAAGACCCCAGGTAGCCTATCGCGAGACCATTACTAAATCTGTTAAGGCAGAAGGCAGGTTTATTCGCCAATCAGGAGGAAGGGGCCAGTATGGCCATGTCTGGTTAACCCTCGAACCCAATCTTCCGGGGAAGGGTTTTGAGTTTATTAATAAGATCGTTGGAGGGGTGATTCCTCGGGAATACATACCTGCTATTGAAAAGGGAATACAAGAGGCCATGGAGAAAGGGATTGTCGCGGGTTTCCCAATGGTTGATGTGAAGGTTGCTTTGGTGGATGGCTCCTTCCATGAGGTCGACTCTTCTGAAATGGCCTTTAAATTAGCTGCCTCCATTGGATTTAAGGAGGGAGCCAGAAAAGCAAATCCCATTCTTCTTGAACCGATGATGTCCATTGAAATCATCACTCCAGAAGAGTTTATGGGTCAGGTCTTGAGTGATCTGAATTCAAGAAGAGGGAAGGCCACAAAGATGGAGTATCGGGGAGGAACTAATCTAATCATAGGGGAAGTTCCTCTTTCCCATATGTTTGGCTATGCCACGGATCTTCGATCTCTCACGCAAGGAAGGGCAACCTTTACTCTGCAATTTTCTCATTACAGCCCTGTTCCACCTAATGTGAGCGAAGAGATCCTTGCCGATATGAGAAGGGTTGTCTGAGGACAACCCCAAAACCAAAAGGAGGGTTTGAGCCATGTCTAAGCCGAAGTTTGAGAGGACGAAGCCGCATGTG
>JBBIRM010000248.1:0-3127 GCA_037441765.1 Deltaproteobacteria bacterium
GAGCACCGGACTCCAAATCCGGGTGATGGGGGTTCGAATCCCTCCTGGCCTGCCATTTATAAATTCCGTTGGTTTCCACCAACTGAAATCTTCTTTTTTTCTGAATCTCCTTGGCCATACGCAAGTAGGAGGGAGGATGTTTTCAATAAAAGAAAAATTTGAAAAGGCCAAACAGTTTCTAAGAGAGGTCAAAACAGAATTGAAAAAGGTAACCTGGCCTTCAAGAAAAGATACCCTTACAGGAACTGCGGTCGTATTGGTCGCTGTGTTTATTATTGCAATTTTTTTAGGCATTGTTGATTCAGGCCTCTCCACCCTTATTAAAGAGTTATTGAAGAGGGCTACGAGTTGATAAGATAGAGATTAATCCGCTTTCAATAAAATGGTGGCGATTTATGGCTCATCAATGGTATGTCGTTCATACTTACTCAGGTTTTGAGAACAGAGCAAAACAGAATTTAGAGGAGCGTATTAAAAACCTCGGAAAGAAAGATTTGATCTCTGAAGTATTGGTCCCCACGGAGACTGTGGTGGAATTGGTAAAAGGAAAGAAGAAAACTTCGCAACGGAAAATCTTTCCTGGCTACCTATTAGTAAAGATGGAATTGAACGAAGAGACCTGGCACATAGTGAGGGGTACACCAAAGATTACAGGATTTGCTGGAGATGGAACAAAACCTATTCCAATTTCTGAAGAGGAGGTCGAGGAGATCCTCTCCCAGATGAAAGAGGGGGTATCGAAGGCAAAACCTAAGGTCTCTTTTAATATAGGGGATAGTGTAAGAGTCATTGATGGGCCTTTTGTCAACTTTATTGGTACCATCGAAGAAATCAAACCAGAGAAGAGGAAGTTGAAGGTGTTGGTTTCTATCTTTGGAAGGGCAACCCCCGTTGAATTGGATTTCATTCAGGTGGAGAAGAATTGAGGCCGTTGGCTGAGGAGAGTGCAGTATGGCAAAAAAAGTAGTGGCGATGGTAAAACTTCAAATTCAGGCAGGACAGGCAAACCCGTCACCTCCTGTGGGTCCTGCACTTGGGCAACATGGAGTAAACATTATGGAGTTCTGCAAGGCCTTTAACGCACGGACCCAAGGGCAGGAGGGGATGATCATTCCTGTGGTGATCACTATCTTTTCTGATCGCTCATTCACCTTTGTGACCAAGACGCCACCTGCTTCAGTTCTTCTTAAAAAGGCAGCAAAAATTGTTAAAGGTTCGGGGGAGCCCAACCGAACCAAAGTAGGGAAGGTTACGAAAGAGCAAGTCCGGGAGATTGCACAGATAAAGTTTAAAGATCTCAATGCCACGGATTTAGATGCGGCAATAAGGACCATCGAGGGAACTGCTCGAAGCATGGGACTGGAGATCGTGTGAGAAGAGAAAATGGGACATCGAGGGAAAAAGTATTTAGAGGTTAAAAGTAAAGTCGATCGTAATAAGAGATATCCCTTGGAAGAGGGCATTAAACTTGCTTTGGAGACGAGCCGAGCCAAATTTGATGAAGGTGTAGACATTGCTATCCGCCTTGGGGTTGACCCCAAGAAAGCAGACCAGATGGTTCGGGGAACTGTTGTCCTTCCTAATGGGACAGGGAAGAAGGTGAGAGTGCTTGTCTTTGCAAAGGGGCAGAAGGAGAAGGAGGCCTTGGAGGCAGGTGCGGATTACGTGGGTGGAGAAGAATTGATAGAAAAAATCTCAAAGGGATGGCTCGAATTTGATAAGGCGATCGCTACCCCTGACATGATGGGCTCAGTGAGTAAACTTGGAAAGATTTTAGGCCCCAGAGGTTTGATGCCTAATCCCAAAGTAGGAACCGTTACTTTCGATTTGGAGAAGGCGATCAAGGAAATTAAGGCAGGAAAGGTGGAATTCAAAGTAGAGAAGGCAGGGGTGGTTCATGTCCCTATTGGAAAAGTCTCTTTCGGGTTTGAAAGACTTTTAGAAAATGTCAAAGCCTTGCTCGAAGTGATAATTCGTGCCAAGCCTCCGACGAGCAAAGGAATTTATTTAAAAAGCATTGCCCTATCCACAACGATGGGGCCGGGGATTAAAATTGATCCTCTCGATGTTCGGAATGTGTTGAAGTCATAATTCAAGGGAGGAGGTTTTAGTAATTGAATCGGAGAGAGAAGGAACTGGTTGTTTCAGAATTGAATAAAAAAATAGAGGGGTACCAGGCTGTCGTTCTCACTCATTACAGGGGTCTCAACGTTGAACAGATGAACCAACTGAGGCGTCGTTTGAGAGAAGAAAAGATTTATTACCGGGTTGTCAAAAATACCCTGATAAAAATGGCCTCAAAGGGAACGGATCTTGAAAAACTGCACCCATATTTTGAAGGTCCTACAGCACTTGCTATCTCCTATGGAGATCCAGCCCATTTAGTCAAGATTTTAACTGAATTCGTTAAGACCCAGCCTGCCCTCGAGATTAAAGTGGGTCTCGTCCAGGGGAAGGTGGTAAACACAGAAGAGATAAAGGCCCTGGCCAGCCTTCCTCCACGAAATATTCTTTTTGCTCAAATCTTGGGGGGGATTCAAGCACCAGGAGGGCAGATTGCAGGAGCCATGATGGTTATCCTTCAGCAAGTGCTTGGGGTGATTCAATCTCGTGTAGATCAACTTTCTAAATCGGAAAGTGGAATATCTTAAGCAGAATGTAGAGAGTAGAAAATCGAGAGGAACGATGAATTTAAAACCCTTTTCAACCTTCTACCTTCTACGATCAAATTTTTTAAAATAGGAGGTTTTCCAATGGCAGATGTTCAGAGAATTGCAGAAGAGATTAGTAATCTCACCTTGCTGGAAGCACGTGATTTGGTTAAAGTCCTTGAGGAAAAATTAGGGATTAAAGCAGCTGCACCCATTTCAGTAGCTGCAATGCCCGTTCCTGGGGCGGCTCCTGGGGCAGAGGTCGCCCCTGCTGAAGAGAAGACGGAATTTGATGTTATTCTGACTGGTTTCGGTGACAAGAAGATACAGGTGATTAAAGTGGTGAGGGAGTTGACAGGACTGGGATTGAAAGAGGCCAAAGAACTGGTTGAGGGTGTCCCCAAGCCGGTGATAGAGGGGGTTTCTAAACAAGAAGCCGCTACAATCAAAAAGAAGCCTGAAGAGGCTGGGGGAAC
>JBBIRM010000249.1:0-3118 GCA_037441765.1 Deltaproteobacteria bacterium
TAGGGAAGATCCTCTTTTTAAAAATGTAATAAGGTATGTGGAGCCCAATATGATTGGAAAGGCATTTGGGGAGAGGGTCCCAAATGGTGTTGTTTCGGGTATCCTATCCCAGGGGAGTGATGGGCTATTGTGGGATCAATGGGGATATTATGATATTTCTGCCAACTGGATAAATGCGCCTTCTTCATCCTCTGGAGGGGTTACAGTGGCAGTATTAGATACGGGGGTTGATTATACACATCCTGATTTATTGAAGAAGGTTACAAATGGCAAGGACTTTGTCAATGCTGATAATGATCCGATGGACGATAACGGGCATGGGACGCATGTAGCAGGGATTATTGCGGCAAATGCAAATAATGGTTATGAGATTACCGGGGTTTCCTGGAATGCCAAGATTCTTGCGATAAAGGTGTTGGATTCCAATGGTATTGGGAATGATTATGATATTGCTTTAGGGATTTATAGTGCGGCAAGTAATGGCTCAGTAAAGGTAATCAATATGAGTTTTGGTTTTTCATCTCCGTCAACGACTTTAGAGGATGCTGTGTATGAGGCGGTAATGGAGAGGGGGAAGTTGTTGGTTGCGGCTGCTGGAAATGACAATAGTAGTTCGAGAGTATACCCTGCAGGATATTCTACAACTTATCCTGGGAGGGTTCTTGCAGTTGCTGCTCATGGCAAAAACCACTGTAGGGCTTCCTTTTCAAATTATGGAACATGGGTTTCCATTACTGCTCCCGGGGTTTACATCCTTTCAACCGTTCGCCCGTATATCTATGGTTCTGGTTTTGATGAATGGAGTGGGACCTCTATGGCAGCTTCATTTGTTTCGGGGGCAGCTGCTTTAGCCTGGGAGAAGTATCCATCCCTTACAAATGAGCAGATTGGAAATCTCCTCATCATGGAGAGTTCTACATTGGACCCCCTAAACAGGAATGGCACCTGCTGGCCCAATGATGGCTCTACATTCCAGAGACTTGATGTTCTTCATATTCTTGAAGAACAATATTATGAATTTTGTAACAATAAAGGTGCAATTTGGGGTTATGCCTTTGATGCTGAAACTGGTTTGCCACTGGCAGGGGCAAAAGTAACCACACAACAAGGTTCAACAACAACTGGAATTGACTATGTACCCTATTGGGGAGAATTGACATATTTTGGTCCTGATATAAAGGCTCATGATGGTTATGGTCTCTTTAATGTATTGGCGGATATAGGTGATACTAATTTGTCAATTATAAAATCGAAATATATAAAATACTCACCATTAGACCAAAATGGGTTGCCAGTTACTATTCCAATTGACCCCTGTTTATGGAGTTATTCGGGTAATATTCCTGTTCCACCTCAAAAACCCAATTACTGGGTTGTAGTTACATGGGAACCTGGTTATACAGGTACTAATTATGATTTGTTCTCAAATGTCTATGATCAGGATGGAAATCTTCTTTTTATTATTGGGCCATGGACAGTTGCATATTCTGGTGACCTAAATACCTCTCCCTATATGAAACATTTCTGGGATAGTGATGAGTGGTTGGGAGACGGAAATCTCGGATGGTATGCAGAGTCAATCAGGATAAGCAAAAATTTATCAGGAGGAAAGTATATGTTTTACGTGGATGATTGGTGGACTGGTAATAACAGTATGAACTGGGATGATTCCAAAATCAAGGCCTATCTTTACAAAGGGAATAAACTCATAAAAACCTATACACCTCCTGCTGGCTCTGGAAGGTACTGGGTGATATGCGATATAATAGGAAGTACGATTTATGATCTTAATTACCTGACAAACTAAAAGATTTGGCACAAGTTAACTTTTTTACCCATATCCAAAAAGCCCCTCCTCTTTTTGGGAGGGGCTTTTTATTGAGTTATAATTCCACCTGCTACAGGTCTTCCGTTTCTTTCGAGGACAAACCTTCCCATCTCTGGGATGAAGTTGAAGGGGTCAGAGACCACTTTTTTCTCAAGGTGGATCAGGACCTCTGCCACCTCTGCTTCCTCGATGGTTCGGGAATCCTCTTCCATCATCTCCATTGAGGCAGGATCAAATTTTCTATAAATCCTCTTAATCCTGCATGGGACCTCCTGAGTCACACACCTAAAGAGAAGGGGTTCTTCAAGAGAATAGTGAGTATTGTCCATCCAGAAGAGGTTTCCCCGGAGTTTGTCGGAAACCAAAGACGAGAGGTCACCTGCAAGGATATGGCCTCTTTCCACACGATGTCTTCCTTTTAGAGAGATCCCTACCGATTCCTCATATCGTGCTTCGGTGGCCTTTTCTAAGAATTTTTCAATCTTTTTGACAATAACCTTCTTTTTTTCAGGAAGGAGAAAGAGTGAATCCCCAACGGCGGTCTTACCTGCCTCGATCCTTCCTAAAAGTATCTTCTTTCCATCGATCAAATAGACATCCTGGATTGGAAACCGAAGGGGTTTTTCCTCAACCTTTAACTCTTCAAATGTATCCAAAGCCTCTAAGACGGTTGGGCCCTTATACCAGGGGGTCTTTTCTGAATGGATAGCCACATTATCTCCATGGATGGCAGAGATTGGCAGGACAAATTTTGGAGAAATACTTAATCTATTTAAGAAATCAATCACCTCCCCTTTCAATTCAATGAATTTCTCCTCGGAGTAATTGAGGAGATCGATCTTGTTTAAGACGACGCAAACCTGTTTTAATCCCAACATCCCTAAGAGATAGGCATGGCGTCTGGTCTGATCGCGAATTCCTTCTGAGGCGTCGATGATCAATAGGGCAGCCTCTGCCTGGCTTGTTCCAGTAATCATATTTTTTAGAAATTCTCTATGGCCTGGCGCATCTATGATTACATACCTCCTTTTAGATGTTTTAAAGAAGGTCTGAGTGGTATCAATGGTAATTCCTCTTGACCTTTCCTCTTCAAGGCAGTCCATGACAAAGGCAAACTCAAGGTCTCGGCCCAGCGATTCAGAACTTTTTTTAATCTCTAAATATTTATCTGGAGGTAGCGAGCCAGTATCGTAGAGAAGCCTTCCAATCAGTGTGCTCTTTCCATGGTCTACATGACCAACGATTATAATGGGAAGTGATTGTCCTTCTATGTTCATGAGAATCTCCTTA
>JBBIRM010000250.1:0-3093 GCA_037441765.1 Deltaproteobacteria bacterium
TTGGCAAGCCACAAGGGCTTGCCCTACGAGAAATTAAACGAATCTAAAACGTAGGGCAAGGGCTTGTCCCTTGCCTCATTTGTTTTCATTTCTTATTTAGAATTACGACACAGTCTCTCAACCCCACCTCCCCAGTCTATAAAACTCGTTTTAAATATTTTTTCAGAAGTCTCCTTTTGACATCTTAAAAAGTCCTTTAAATACTGGGAAGGTAGATAAAGGAGGGAGGTTTTCCACCATGCGATCGAGGATGGGAGTTAAAGGTTCTTTATGTTTAACCCATTGAGAAGTGTCTGTTCACAATGGCTACAGAAACGAGCAGATTTCTGGTCAATCTCCTCGACGTAGGTAGAGGTATTCATCACGCACCTCAAGGTAAAGCAGTGGATGAGACCAAAGGTATGACCTAATTCATGAATGGATTCTTTGAGAAGACGATTTTTCAGCAACTCTATATCCCCAGGGATGCCATAAAATTCATTTTGAAGTCTATGAATCGAGACCAAAGCCCCTACCCCGTTTAACTGGGCCTCACCAAAAAGAAAGGTAAAGATGGGGATGAACAAATCGAATTCCGTGATTCCAAGAACCTTCGAGGTTTCGGGTGGAACATCATTAATTAACTGGATAAGGAGTCCCCTCGAATTATACTGATTTCGTATCGAATCATAGACTGAGGAAAGATCAAAATCGCGATGTCTAATTCGGGTTTTCATCTTAAAAGTTTGAGAGAGATGAGGCTGGAGGGTTAAGATTAAGCGATCCTCTATTTCGCCGATAGGGACAATATCAATATATGGCATGAATCGGTGGCTAACGCTGTAAATTATATTTTTTAATCTTGTTATAAAGGGTGACTCGATCGATTTTTAATATCTCTGCAGCCCTGGTAATATTCCAGTTGGTTTGCTCCAAGATGCGTTGGATATGAAGCCTTTCCAATTCCTCCAGGGAAGTCGCCTCTTGATACTCTTGTCTGGAGATACGTGGGAGATTGATATCCTCAGGTTCTATTCGATTTTTCTTTCCGACAACCACCAAGGCCCTTTCGATCGTATTTCTCAATTCGCGAATATTACCAGGCCACTCATATTGGGTAAGAATCTTCATGGCCTCCGGAGAAATTTCAGTCACATTTTTATTCATTGAACGTGCATACCTTTTTAAGAAATAGTTGGCAAGCAAAGGTATATCTTGAACCCTCTCTCGAAGGGGAGGAACTTGGATAGAAAAGACATTGAGGCGATAATAGAAATCCTCTCGAAATCTTTTTTCAGCCACCGCCTGTTCCAAATCGGTATTGGTCGCTGCGATCACTCGAAAATCAACATGAATGAGTTTGTTGCTCCCAAGGGGAGTAAACTGTTTCGTCTCAATCACCCTTAAAAGATCCATTTGCATCTTTAGGGGAATGTTGCCCACTTCGTCAAAGAAAATGGTCCCCCCATTGGCCATCTCTAATTTCCCCTTCCGTTTATATTGAGCCCCTGTAAAGGCTCCCTTTTCATGGCCAAACAGTTCACTTTCAAGAAGACCCTCAGAAAGACCCCCACAATTTATAGAAATAATTGGGAAATACCTCCGGTTACTTTTGATATGAATGGCCTGAGCAATCAGTTCCTTTCCAGTTCCACTTTCTCCCCTAATCAAAACGGTGGCATCGGTCTGGGCAACATTTTCCACCATCTCCATAATCTTTCTGATCTGTGGACTTTCACCAATAATTTCATCCTGTAAGGAAAGTTCTTCCACCTTTTGGCGGAGTTGAATATTTTCAGCCAGAAGTCTTCTCTGGTTGACTGCGTTACGGACCAAGATGGAGAGTTTGTCAGGGTCAATCGGTTTAGAAATATAATCAAATGCCCCCTCTTTCATTGCTTCGACAGCCGTGTCCACTGTAGCATAAGCGGTTATGATAATCACAATAATAGAACTATCAATCTTTTTGATTTGCCTTTGAACTTCCATGCCATCCATTCCTGGCATCTTAATATCCAGAAGGACTATATCCCAGGAGTTTTCCTGGAGCTTCTTCAATGCCTCCATCCCATTTTCAGCAGTATCGACTCTGTAACCTTCGACTTTAAACCAATTGAACAAAGAATCCCTTACTGAAAACTCATCATCCACAATCAATATCCCAATACCTTTTGGATCCATCCTATTTCTCCCCTTCTCTCTAAATCAAGTTTTGAGTCACCCCGGATTCTCCTCTATTACGTAATGGCCTTCTTGGAAGATGAATGGTAAACCTTGTTCCTTCATTGGGTTTGGATTCTACCTCTATCTTTCCCTCATGCTGTTGGATAATATTGTAAACCACAGCCAAACCTAATCCACTGGACTCTTTGGTGGAAAAGAAAGGCTCAAAGATGTGGGGAAGAACCGTTTCAGGAATCCCACAGCCGGTGTCAGAAACCGTAATCTGAAATTCCTTTCCTCCATTTTGAAGAACCGTTTTTACCTTTAACTTCCCTCCTTTTGACATCGCCTCAATGGCATTAATAAATAAAGCAACAAAGATGTGCTGGATGCCACTTGAATCACAGAAGATGATATCATCTCCATCCGTAAATTCCTCAATAAGTTCTAACTCTTTGATTTCCATATTGTGTTTAACCAGTTGGATACTATTCCTGATAATTTTATGTAGGCTCTCTTCACTCCATTTTCCAAAGTCCTTTTTAGCAAAGACCAATAGATTCTTAACTGTATCCCCACAACGGCGGGTCTCCTCTTTGATCACATTCAAATATTTAATAAGAGATTTGATCTCTTCTGAAGATAGGACTTGGTTCTGAGCCATTTTTAGGCAAAGACTGGCATATGTTAAAATCCCTGACAAGGGATTATTAATTTCATGTGCGACCACGGCTGAAAGTTTTCCAAGAGAGGCTATCTTTTCAACCAGGATCATGTGGGCTTGAGCCTTTTTTAACTCCTCACTCTTCTCTTTGACCTTCCTTTCCAATGTGGCAGCCCACTCTTGATTTGCTTCATTGGCAGCCTTCAACTGTTTGGTCATCTTATTAAAAGACTGCGCTAACTCTCCCATCTCGTCACGGGATTGGAAATCGATTTGATAGTCGAGGT
>JBBIRM010000251.1:0-3085 GCA_037441765.1 Deltaproteobacteria bacterium
CCGGCCATGAAAAAGATGAAAATAAAAAGATAAAAGTTCATCTTCGCCCTCAATCCAAATCCTAACATGAACATACAAAAGGATATCAAAAAGAATTCAATGGCAATAAGACCTTTCCTCCCCATTCCCTTCCTGGCCATTCGGTCACTAATCCATCCTGTTACAGAAAGCCCTGGGATGGCAGAGATTCCCAAAAGGCTCGAATAGAAAGATGATTGGGCAAGGCTTTTTATCCCTATCTCCTTAAATATCGCAGGAGCCCACGCCCCTATGACCCATAAGGCATAGATTCCAGGAATTCCTCCCAGATAGAGCAACCAGAGATCCCGTCTCTTAAAAATTATTGAATAGGGTATCTTTCTTCCTTCCAGTTTTTGGGGTTCGTATTTCGGAGGTTCATCAATGAGACGATAAATTAAAAAGGAGGCCAGAAAAGAAGGAAAGGCAAAAAGGATAAAGACAGACCGCCAACCCCATCTCTCAGAAATCCATCCCGCAAGTGAGATTCCAATAAACATCCCGATTCCTAACCCGATGAATGAAATACCTTGTCCCAATCCCCTCTTTTTCTCTGGGGTATAGGCAGAAATAATGGGACGGTCATTGCTAAAATAGGCTCCTTCTCCAATGCCTGTCAAAAACCTAAAGACAAAAAGGGAGACAAAGGAATGGGCCAGGCCTGTGAGCAAGGACATCAAACCCCACCAGGCAGTGCATAAAATTAGGACGGTTTTTCTTCCAAGGCGATCACCTAAGTGGCCTGCCGGAAGTTGCATAAGAGTGTAGGCATAAAAGAATGCAGTGGCTAATATCCCAGCCTCCGCATAGGTGAGTTTAAATTCCTGGAGAATGGGAATAAGAAGTGGAGAAAGACTTGAACGGACCATATAATTGGTCACCCATCCAAAGATCATGACCACCCAGATGGTATGATATCTTTCCCATTTCACCTGATATGATCCTTCATGGAGTGACTGATCTCTTGTGCGGTCTTCCGAATCTCTGAGATGACCTCTTCCATTTTTTGCTCATCGAGACTCGAAGCAAACCCAACCACCCAGATGGCGGAAGGGGGGAGAGAGGGAATTTGAAGGGGAGCAGAAACCGCTCTGACCCCATTCATATATTCCTCATCATCGATAGCATAGCCTCTCTTTTTTGTCTCCTCCACTTCTCTTAAGAACTTCTTTGGATCGGTAATCGATTTTGGGGTATACTTTTTTAACCCCATCCTTTGAATAATCTCCTTCGCCCTTCTCTCTTCAAATAGGCTGAGAAAAACTTTCCCGGTGGCCGCAGCAAGTAAAGGGAGCCTTGTTCCAGGAGGTGAAGTGATCTTCATCTCCCGATTGGATTCGACAACATCTAAAATCGTAATGTGATCTCCATTCATAATCCCAAGGAATACAGTCTCTCCAACCTTCTCCATCAATCCCTCCATAAGGGGTCTGGAAATATCTCTTAATTCAAATTTCCTGTAACTCTTTCTGCTTAACTCTAAAAGGGTATATCCCAAGCTAAATTTTTTATGAAAAGGGTCTCTTACCAAAACCCCCAACTCCTCCAGAGCAGAGGTAATTCCATGGACCGTGCTCTTTCCGATCTTTAATCGTTTGGCGATCTCACTGAGACCAAGGCCTGTGGAGGAGTCGGCAAGAAGGTGTAAGATCTTAAATGCTTTTTTAACAGAGGGGGCAGAATAGGACATCTCTTTATTTGTTCACCATATTGAACATTCAAATTTTGTTTAACAAATCTATTGATTTTTGTCAACTTTATTTTATATTAATACCAACGGAATTAATATTTTTACAATTGCGTTCACTCCTGCGGAAGGGGACCCAAAATATTTGTTCACTATAAAGAACTAATTCTCAACCGTAATACAGAAAATATAGAATGGTCAACTTGATTATCTCAAATTTTTAAATTAGGATGGAAGCGGTAAGACCGAAATTTTATTTCGGGGCTGTTCCTCCGGAGTTGAAAAATGGAACCGGTCCCTATTTTCCAAAAGAAATTTATAAGGCCTCAGAGGATATGGAAATGGGAGATTGCCATTTATCTCTTTTTGGCTGGAATGGGAGCAGGATCCTTCATCATTGGCACAATCATTCAATGGTGGCTTAATCCTTCAGAGCTTATCCAAATCCCAATTTTGAATCTTCCTTTTGATCTTGCTAAAGCAGCCATCCTCTGGGGACCAATTCTTGTCGCCATTGCTGCTCCCTTTCTCATCTTAGATCTTGGTATCAAAAGGAGGTTTCTCTATGCTTGTTTGAACCCGAGAACATCATGGGTGGCACGAGGATTTATTATCCTTTCCCTTTTTATTATTTCTGGACTATTTTTTTTAGCCAAATCTATCTTCCCCTTTGAATGGCTCCATGGAGGTTTCTCTCTATGGTCTTTCTTGCAAATTATTGCCTTTGGATCTGCCCTCGCAACATTGATTTACACAGGCATTCTCTTAAAGGCAACGAAATCGATTCCTTTATGGAATACCTCTTTCCTCCCTATTCTCTTTCTTATATCTGGCCTCTCTACAGGGCTAATGGCCATCATTCTTACTACTCTGGGAGCCAATATAATTTTCAATGATTTAGTAGAGTCGAAACCTTTGATGTATGCAATACTAAGTTTGATTGTGATCGAAGGGATTGTCCTTTACCTTTTTCTATCTAATAGGTACAAGATTTCAGAAAAAGGAAGAGATTCTGTACATCTCCTTTTATTCGGTGAGAAGAGGTTTATCTTCTGGGGAGTGGACATCTTTTTAGGCCTTATATGTCCTTTCATCCTCATAATTATTATTATTTTTTATCAGGGCAATTGGCTGTTAGTCTTCGCTTCCGGTATAGCCCTACTCTCTGGTAGTTTCTTCCTAAGACTGGGGCTTCTTTCTGTTGGGATTAAAGATGAAATCCCAATGCGGCGGTGGGCAGAATTCCAGTATAATTTAAACCAAAATCCAAAACCCGAATATCGAAATCCAAAAAAAATTCAAAATGCTAATTTTCCAATAAACTAAATGGTTCTTCTCCTGAAAGTGATCATGGAAAATAGGACATGTTTAAAGGCAAAT
>JBBIRM010000252.1:0-3082 GCA_037441765.1 Deltaproteobacteria bacterium
AAAATTCTGTGTTGAGCCAAAAATTTTTTCCCACCCCTAATTATGACACAGTCTCTTAGAGGAGATAGCTTCCCCTTTGGCAAAGGGGGATTAAGGGAGTTTTTTAAGTGGAGTGACATTTTTGGGCAATTTTTAAAAAAATAAAAGTAAAGAAATATCTCCTAAAATTGAATTAATTCCTTACTAATTTCAATATGTTATGTTAATTTTTATCAACTCAATTTCAAACTGGCAAAAAAGTTGCATTTCTAATGATTTAGGAGACAACCTAATGACCTTTGAAAAATGGATGGAAGATTTAGAGAAGGATCTTTTTCTCCCTGAGGATGAGAGGAAAAAAGTTACAGATAAATATTATGATATGATGTATTATGAAGATTATGATGTTGAGGAATCTTCCAATTACAAAACTAATAAAAACTAATGAGATCGTTTCAAAATCTCCTCCCCTGTCTTCAATCCACTTAAAACTTCTCCATCCAGCCCAAGATATGGAAAATTTTCTTTCCCAGTGAAATATAGATTTTCTGATATTCGGGCAGGAACCACTCCATCACCCCAATTAAAATCATCGGGTGATTCATAGATGTAGTGAGTATAGGACCACCTCTGCACCTGTTCAAGGGCCCATCCCCAATCGATAAATTCAATATTGTCTTCAAGAAACGGGATGAGTCGTTTCAAATGGCTTAATACCCCTTCTTTGAACTCAAAAAACAACCCATGATCCCATTTCTCAAATGGCATAAAACCTTCAATTGTAACTGCCCTTTTCCCCTCAGGGGCCATCGATTCATCTCCCTTAGGGCTTAAGAAGATATATAGGAGATTCCCTTTTTCAAAAGATTTTTCTATATTCAATAAAGAAATTGAAAGGTCCTCCATCCCAACAGGGATAACTTTTTCTTGAACCCCCAAAAAAATGGGGACCTGGAGATAGCGGGGTTGAATTTTCCTCTCAAATTTCGAGATCTTCTTTCTCTTTTTTCCAAGAAGGGGCGAAAGATGGTGCAGTGGAGAATTTAGAATGAGAATATCAGAATGAAGCCTCTTCTTCCCCTCGTCCAAAGAAAGGTTCACCCCCCTCCTCCAACCCATCTCTATCCCATCCACCCTCTCAATCTCTTCTACCCTGCCACCTGAATGAAGAAACTTCTCAAGGATAAGATTCTTAAAGATTTCTAAATCAATTTGTTTAAAAGATCCATCTGTTTCGACATTTAAAAGATAAAAGGCCAGAAAAGAGATTGGAAACCAATCTGAATGGAAATTCCCATATGAGACCAATTGGAGTTGAAGAAATTTTTTAAATTCTCTGGAAAAGTGTAAATGCTCAAAATAGAACCTTTTTTTCATAAACGATCTCACTCGCATCGGGGGAGGGATATAAGGAGGAGCATCAGTTTTAGAACTCTTCAGGGAATTTTTAATTTGAGACATCTCCTCATAAAATTTTTCGATCTCAAAAATTTCTTTCGGAAACTCCCTTCTCAGTTCTCTCTCAAAAAGGGCCCAATCCTGATAAAGGTCTATTCTTGATTTAGGAAGAATCACCTGGAAAGAAATTCTTTTCTTTTTCTCCTTATCCATCCCTCGCCCTTTTATTTCACTAAATGGGGGAAGGCCCAATCTTTTTGCAACGTTCTGGATAAGTTGAAAATTTAAATTTTTCTCAGACAGATTCGAAAAAGGAATAAACCGATATCCTCCTTTTTCAAAATAGGGTTTGAACCCTTTCTCTATGAGAAGCAGAACAGAACGATTTTTTATTGAAAGTAAAGTTCCTGCAATCAAACCACCCAGGCCTGAACCCAATATGATAATCTCATCTTCGTTTGCTTTTTGTTTCATCTCACCTTTTATTTCCCTCTTAAATTAAGGGGGATGATGGGGGATTAAATAATATTTGATCAAAAAAACTCAATTTTATCCTCTTCTTTCTCGCTTTTGCCAATTTCTCCAATGAGAAATGCCTTTTCACCGAGGATGTTAAGCCTCCCCATCAAATCCTCAACTTCTTTGGGTCTAACCACAAGGATCATCCCAATTCCATTATTAAAGGTTCGAAGCATCTCTTCCTCTGAAATATTTCCCTTCTGTTTCAAAAATGAAAAGATAGGAGGTATATCCCAAGACCCTTTTCTCACAATGGCTTTACATCCTCTGGGGATCACCCTGGGAAGGTTCTCTTGGATACCTCCACCTGTGATATGTGCAATCCCTCCAATATGAAAATCTTTAACGAGATTGAGAATTGTTTTGACATAAATTTTAGTTGGCTTTAAAAGTTCTTCCCCCAAGACCTCTCCAAGTTCATCCACTCTCTTTCTTAAATCCATTTTATGAATATGAAGGAGCACCTTTCTCGCCAGAGAAAATCCATTGCTATGAAGCCCGCTCGAAGCAAGTCCTACCAACTTGTCGCCGACTGTAATGGTGGACCCATCGATCATCTGAGTGTCCTCAACAATTCCAACCGCAAACCCTGCTAAGTCGTATTCTCCTTTTTTATAAAACCCTGGCATTTCTGCGGTCTCACCTCCGATCAGGGAACAATCACCCTCACGACATCCTTTCACAACACCTGAAATAACCTCTCTGGCCTTCTCGGGGTCGAGATGGGAGGTGGCCAAGTAATCAAGAAGAAAAAGGGGTTTTGCTCCACTGACCACGATATCATTTAAGCACATGGCAACCAGATCAATTCCAACCGTATCGTGACGGTCCATCAGGAAGGCGATCTTAAGTTTTGTCCCAACCCCATCGGTTGAAGAGACCAGGATTGGTCTTTTGTAGCGTTCAAGGTTGAGTGAGACACATCCTGCAAAGCCACCCAGTTTAGTTAAGACCTCAGGACGAAAGGTCGACTCGACCATGGGTTTAATCATTTGTATAAAAAGGTTTGCCTTTTCAATATCAACCCCTGCTTTCTTATATGAAACCCTTCTCATTCTTCACCTCCACTATAAAAGATATTTTCAGATTAATCGATGGCCTTAAAGATGTCAAATCCAAATAGAAAGTGCTGAGGGCCTCGCTTAAAGTCGTAATTCCTCACTTAAGGAGGGGATTATATGGATCG
>JBBIRM010000253.1:0-3075 GCA_037441765.1 Deltaproteobacteria bacterium
CACAGGTAAAAGGATAGCCATCGTTGCAACAGGTCCAATCCCTGGGAGTATACCTATCAATGTCCCAATAGATACACCAATGAAGCACGATAGAAGATTGTGAGGGGTAAAAACGGTATTGAAACCTAAAATTATATAGTTTATTGTCTCCATGTCTATTTAGAAGCCTAAAAGGCCAATGGGCAGAGAAGTTTTAAGAAGAACTTTAAAGAGTATATATGAGCCCAATGTAAAGACAAAACTATAAAACAAGTCTTTCCGCCAATTTTGGGGTTCATTGATACGAATTAGTGAAATTGATAAGAGAAAGGTTGTTAGGAGATACCCAACGAACTGAAATAATAGGGCTGATAAAAACATTCCTCCTGCACTCCATATGACCCTTTTTAAGGGTTTTCCCCGTAGTATGAGGGGAATTATGTTCTCTACCTTTTTCTCTTTTTCCCTTTTTCTTGCCTGGAGGAAAAGGATTGTTCCAAGTAAAATGAGGATTAGACCACTCGCAAATGGAAGGATTGCCGGGCCTATTTGATCCCATCTGCCAAAGGGAAAGGTAGAAGACCATATGGAAATAATAAGGCCAATAATAATCCAGCAGAGGGCTGTGATTTCATCTCTTCTCTCCATCACCTTTTGAGCCTTTTTATTATTTGATATGTTTTTGAATATCTCCTTTATACCTTTCTAAAAGGCCGAAAAGGTTAAAAACCAATCTGGTTGTTTCTTCTCCGCTCAACCAAGCGGGGTCCACCCCGGCTCCCTTTGACCATTCTAAAAATTCAGGGTCTTTAACGGTTTTCATAAGTGCATCTTCCAGGATCTTGATCCGATCTTTTGGAACTCCAGGTGGAGCCATTAACCAAACATTACCTGCCAAACAATCTAAGTCTGAATGTCCTACTTCTCCAACTGTAGGTATATCAGGGAAGGCTGGAGAACGTCTTTGATCCACTGTTAGTATAGGTCTTATTTGTTTTGCCTTAAAAAAAGGATTACCAGAACTTTGTGTTACTCCTGCAAATTCAACTTCTCCACGAATGAGGGCAAGTGTTGCATCGGCTGCTCCTTTGTAGCCTCCCACAATAGATAAAGACCATCCTTCTCTATTTGCAATAATGATTGGTACGACAGTGGTATTTGACGTTATACTAAATGTGCTATGTCTGACGGTTTTACCAAAGGTTTTGAAGTCTTTTATGGAATGGAAAGGGGAGTCTGATTTTACGACAAGGAAGATTGGAGAGGCCTGAACCCTACCGAGATAGACAAACTTTTTGATATCATAATCTTGTTTTTCCAATATCTGATTGAGGATTTCAGGAGCCATGCCTATTCCTATAGAATATCCATCAGGGGGGGAATTATATAGACTTATTAATCCACGAATACCACCTGCGCCCACTATATTCATTACAACAACAGGGACCTCCAGATATTTACTCATCGTCTTCCCTATACCCCGGGCAAGGACATCTCTTGCTCCACCAGGGCCATAATTGACTACTATGGTTACCTCTTTTTTAGGAAAATCTCCCTTGACTCCATAAGATTCTCTACATGGAAGGAAACTCAAGGTCAATGCAAGACTTACAAGAAGTGATATGTTTAAAAACCTAACCATCCTCTTTTCCATTTCATCATCTCCTTACAGTTTTTTATAATACTCACAAGATTTTCAATTCTTTATTAATATAACTTTTCTCATAAGTCAAATTGGTCTCACTTGGGCTCCAGACTGCAATCCCCTCGCCCCAGTTTGTTCCTGTAGGCAGGAGGGAGTAAGGGATAGGGGGCGAAATAATTTTTCTTTGGGTTGACTTTAATAACTTTAAAATGCTAATAACCCTATTAACAAAAATTTAAATTTAAGGAGATTGACAATGATCATAGATTCACATCAGCATTGGGTGCCAAAATCTTTTATACTTAATCCGGAGAAGTTTCTCTGGAAAGAGGATTTGATTGAACATCTCCCGGATAGATACAATATTTGGCGTCATGGTTTTCTCATTCAGCCAGGATTCAGGGAGGAATTCTATTCGACTGAAAGCAGGCTAAGAGCTATGGATGAAGCAGGTGTTGATGTAGCTATTCTTAATGGGAACGGATTGATTGAGTGGTTGACTGTCGAACTTAGCCGTGAGTTTAATAATGAGATTTCAGATTTTACGAAAAAGCATCCTGATCGTTTTATAGGTCTTGCCTCCGTTCCTCCAGAGGATGAGGGATGTGTTGAGGAATTAGAGCGTTCTATCAAATATCTTGGGTTAAAAGGGGTCTCTATCCCAACCCATTCTCTCAGAAAGGGTCTTTCGATAGACGCCAAAGAACTTAGACCTTTTTTCAAAAAGGCTAACGAGCTTGAGATTCCCATAGCAATTCATCCAGCAAATCTTCCACCTGAGCATGAGATGTTTCGTGGATATGATCTTGCCAGGACATTTGGTAGACCCGTAAGTATAACTCTTGCCTGTCTCAGGCTTTTACAGAGTGACCTGCTTGCAGAATATCCTAATCTTAGATTCCTTATCCCACATATGGGTGGGACTTTCTTTGCCATGAAAGACCGCATCCTCGGGAGTTATATTCAACATGGTGGTAAACCAATGGATTTTGAATCGAGGCTTGAACATTTTTACTTCGATACTGCTCCACCTTATTGGCAAAAACCTCCAATAGAATGTGGCCTTGCCACATTTGGTCAAGAGAGGATTCTTTTTGGGACAGATTATCCACTCGGTACAGACTTCCTCAAAAGAGGTGTGGCCATGGTTGAGAGCTGGAAATTTGGTCCAGAGATTCAGCAATCCATCTTCTATAAAAATTCTAAAAACTTCTGGAGAATATAATTCTAAGTAAGTGGAGGAATGCCGATCATAATTATGAGTAAAGTCTTTTATTATTAGGTTTTTTTTATCATATTTTTTGATAATGTTACTTATGGTTATATAATGAAGACCAAGAAAAAGACCAACTTCTTTCGAAGTATAACCATGTTCAATACAGGCAGAATGGATCACATTATTTCTTTTTCAAAAAACATCGACAATCCATTTTAAGACCACTTTCCCTGAA
>JBBIRM010000254.1:0-2980 GCA_037441765.1 Deltaproteobacteria bacterium
CCGACCCGCTATATAAGATTTTCGGAGATATCCCTACCCGATTCATATAATTCCCCCTTTAAGTGAGGGGTTACATAATTCTCATAATTTGACTTGACAAACCTTAGAGATTTTGATTTAAATTAATTCAACTGAATTAATTGAAAAAATGAAGACCCATACCCTCTCTCTTAAAAAGTTGACAAACGGGCTACTGAAAAATGGGTCCAGAGAAATGACCGGGCGTATACGAGGAATACGCATTCGAGAGGCCATTGAAAGGTTTTTGGGAGGGAAGGAGGGGGTAGAGCGTGTGATTCTTGATTTTTCAGGAATAGGGCCTATCGATTTTTCTTGGGCTGACGAGGTAATTGCCAAAATCATATCTCGATTGTGGAGTGGCGAATATGGAGAGAAGTTCATCCTTTTAAAGGGGTTAAGCCCTTCTCAGGCTGAAAATATCTCTGTCGCATTAGAACGGAAAAGATTGGCAGTCTTGACCACTGGCCCTGGAGGTTGGCAAATCATCGGGTCGCTTAACAACTATTTGACCCGTACCTTAAACCAGATAATGAAAAAAAGACAATTAACGCTAAGGGAACTCTCGGATGTGGAAGGCATAGGGATGAACACGAGTGGGACAAGGCTCCTTAACCTTTATAAGAAACGGTTGGTGGTGAGAGTGGAGAAAACCACAAAGAGGGGGAAAGAAGTTCCTCACCGAGGAAGACCCTATGTATACCAATCCCTCCTCTCATAGGAGAAGACAATGTCAGAATTGAGAAGGGAACCTGTAACGAGGATGTGGGTGGTGACCACAACCGATCATCCAAAAGGGCCCTCGGATTATCTCCACTTTAAACCGCCCTACCGATTTCAAGAACAGGAAGGAGAATGTCCCTTCTGCCCGGGGAATGAGGCAATGACCCCTCAGGAGACCTTTGCCATGAGGGGAGAGAAGGGGGAGTGGTTGGTCCGGGTAGTCCCAAATAAATTTCCTTTTTTTCATATCGAAGGAGATTTTGACCGAAGACCCGAAGGGATGTACGATGTGATGGAGGCAATTGGTGCACACGAGATTGTAGTGGAGAGCCCGATCCATCAACAGAGCCTGGCGACCATGGACGCTGTGGAGATTGAGAGGATTCTTCTTGCTTATCGGGAGAGGTTTATCGACCTGAAGAAGGATCAACGGTTTGAGCAGTTTCTTATATTGAAGAATTATCCAGGAGTATTCAATCGCCATCCCCACTCCCATGTGATCGCCATGCCGGTGATTCCCAGAAGAATTGATGAGGAGATCTGGGGAGTATTGGATTACTACCAGAGGAGAGAGCGGTGCATCTTCTGTGATATGATCAAAGAGGAAATTTCCACGAAAAAGAGGATCGTTCTGGAGAGTGTTCATTTCCTTGTTTATTCACCCTTTGCCTCCCGATATCCTTTCGAGGTCTGGATCATTCCTAAAAACCACTCCCCTGACTTTGATCAAATCACTGAAGAAGAGATGGGAGATCTCTCCGTTGCTTTGCAATCCCTTTTTGTTCGGTTTTACAAACTCCTTTCCGATCCGCCATATAGTTTGACATTTCATACCTCTCCGGTTCGAAGTCGATTCCATAGAATGGAATACCATTGGCACATTGAAACCCGCTTGAGGATTGGATTAAGGGAAGGATTTGAATGGGGAACAGGTTTCTTTGTCAACCCCACTCCTCCTGAGTATGCGGCTGAATTGTTGAGAGGAGTTGTATAAAAAGCAAAAACCTGATGATGAAGTATTTTGAATCGAAAAAATTGGATCGTTTAAAATTTCGTCCCCATGAGGCAAAGAGGAGAAAGAGGAGGCGGTTTCTTATTTCTGGAGTTTTGCTTACAGGGATCATTCTGCTCATTTATTTCATCTTGCTTCCCTCTCGATCCATCCCTCCTCCTCTGACGGAGCCTCAACCCCTTGTTCCCAAATCAGATGAAGGGAAGCCTCAAACAATCGAAGGAGATATCAAAAAAAGAGAAACTCTCTTTAAATCCTTGGTCCAGAAGAACATCCCCATTAAATGGATAGAATTGATCATTTCAAAAATGAAACCCTACGTAAATTTCAAAAAGATAAAAGGAACAACTTACCGTCTCCTCACAGACGAGAAGGGTGAGATGGTTAAATTTATCTATGAGGCTGGCCCCACAGAGGTTTACGAGATTGAGAAAGGGACTGATGGCTATTTCGTTCAGAAAAAGAAAATTCCCTTAGACTTCTACCTGGTTAAGGTTTCGGGAGAGATTAAATCTTCTCTATTTGAAGCCATGGAATCTTTGGGTGAAGAGGATGGATTGACACTTGCATTTGCTGAAGTTTTGGCCTGGGAGATTGATTTTTATAAAGATGTCAGGCAGGGAGACCGATTTAAAGTGGTCGTTGAGAAGGTTTACAAAGGAGAACAATTCCTTCAGTACGGGATGATCCACGCTGTTGAGTATCAACGAAAAGATCGGACGATTCGTGGAATATATTATAAAGGAGATTATTACAATGAGGAAGGGATTTCCCTTCGCAAGGCCTTTTTGAAAGCCCCGCTGAAGTTTACAAGGATCAGTTCAAGATTCAGCCAGGCAAGAAGGCACCCTATTCTTGGAGGAGTCTTTCCCCACCATGGGGTAGATTATGCAGCACCTGTAGGGACCCCTGTATGGGCTGTGGGGGATGGGAAAGTAGTTCAATGTGGATGGAATGGAGGGTTCGGAAAACAGATAATCCTCAAACATAGAAACGTATATATGACTTATTATGGTCACCTCTCTAATTTTGCCAAAGGTATTAAGAAAGGGATTTGGGTCAAACAGAAACAGATGATTGGTTATGTGGGTTCAACAGGGCTTTCTACAGGCCCCCATTTAGACTATCGCTTGGCCAAGGATGGAAGGTTTAGAAACCCCTTAAAAGAGAGATTTTCGTCAGGGATGCCTATAGATAAAAAAGAAAGGGCCAAATTTCAAGACAAAA
>JBBIRM010000255.1:0-2975 GCA_037441765.1 Deltaproteobacteria bacterium
ATCAAATCAACCGAGGGGGATTAAAGATCATTCCTCATGATGTTGAGGAGGAACTCCAGAAACATCCAAAGATATCTGAAGCAGTGGTAGTGGGCACGCCCAACCCCGTCCTTGGTGAGTCGATCTGTGCATGTGTGATTCCGAAAGAAGGGGAGACCATTACACTGAAAGAGATACGCGATTTCCTTTCAGAGAGAATCTCAAAGAATAAACTTCCCGATGAGTTATGCCTGATGAAGACCTTCCCAAGGCTGTCAGGAGGAGTAAAACTGAACAAGTATGGGGAAGGAGGGATTTTAGAAATGGCATTAAAGGACCCAAACCGAGCGAGATGGAGAAAGAAGTAGTTAAGACCATCTGAGTTTAAAAAGATGGTTGCTTCTAAATGAGGAATAAGAATTTATGGACTTTCTTTTTAACGAAGACCAGAGAGAGCTAAAAAAAAGAGTAATAGAACTCTGCGAGCAGAGGCTTAAACCCATTGAGGAGTCCTTAGGAGAAACGAATATTCTTTCCAGAGAGGTTGTAGAGGTTCTTGCTAAAGCCGGGCTTTTCAAACTCCTTGTCACAAAGGAATACGGGAATTCAACTGAGATGCCTTCCCTCGTTTCTGTTTGTATTGTGAGGGAACAACTCGCCAGGCACTGCCCTCATGCAGAGTTAATCTTTGTGATGCAAGGGCTTGGAAGTTATCCCATTATCATGGCAGGGGATAAGGAACAGAAGGCCAAGTATTGTCCATGGATCGCCGGCGGGGAGAAGATCTTCACCTTTGCTTTGACCGAACCCAACGCAGGGTCAGATGTGTCTGCAATAGAGACATTGGCCATTCTCAGTGGTGATTATTTCATTGTTACAGGCAAGAAGATCTTCATCTCCCTTGCTCCCGATGCAGATATCTACATGGTGATGGTCAAGACAGACAAAGAGAAGGGAGCCAAAGGGATCTCTGCTCTCGTTGTTGAAAAAGGATATCATGGATTTGATCCAGGGAAAAGATTAAACCTGGTTTCAGCACATCCTATTGGAGCACCTGTATTTGAAAATTGTAAGGTTCCTAAGAGCAATTTGATTGGAGAATTAAATGGAGGGTTTAAGATTGCACTTAAAAACCTTGATTTTTTTCGCTCTACAGTTGGAGCGGGTGCCGTTGGAATGGCCCAAGCAGCCCTTGATGAGGCAATTCGCTACGCACGTAGTCGATCTCAATTTGGTAAGAAGATTTCTGAATTTCAAGCCATTCAGTTCAAATTGGCGGATATGGCCACTGAGTTGACTGCAGCTCGTGCCTTGGTCTATAGAGCAGGTTATCTCCATGACCATGGAGGAGAGAGAATCACGATGGAATCCTCCATGGCTAAACTCTATGCCACGGAAGCGGCCCAGCGCATAATTGACCAGGCCCTTCAGATCCATGGTGGATACGGAGTGATGAAGGGGTATCGGGTGGAAAGGCTTTACCGAGAGATTCGGTCAATGAGGGTTTATGAGGGAACCTCTGAGATCCAGCATTTAGTTATTGCAAACATGCTTTTAAAACCATAGTAAGGTTATTTTCATAGGTCGTGATTCCTTCGACACTTCAAAAATTCAAGGGAAAATTTCCACAAGATTTTTTTTCACCTTCTCAGGTGTGATGGGTAGGTCCCTAATTCGAACTCCACAGGCATGTTCAATTGCATTGGCGATGGCTGGCGCAGTAGGAACATCTGCATACTCAGCCATTCCCGAGGCACCAAACGGTCCCTTCTTCCTTGGAATGTTTACGGTCTTAACCTCCATCTCAGGCATATCTATTGCTCTCGGGATCTTCAGGTTGGCAAAACTTACGGTCTCGGGGTAGACGAATTCCTCCATGAGGGCATAACCAAGACCCATTGAGATCCCTCCATGAAGTTGGCCTTCTACATTTTGAATATTGATGACAGTGCCAAAATCATGAACAGAGGTGATTTTAAGCACCTTTACAATTCCTGTCTTTATTTCGACTGCCACTTCAGCCATCTGAATTCCAAAGGAGTAGGTTTCCCATGGGATGCCCTGACCTGTTTTAGGATCGGGTCTTGATGTGATAGGTTTATTTACTGCTTTATAAAGGGTTGGTATGTCCTTCGCCTTCATTTCGCTATAGGTCTTCACCCCGTTTTCATCCATAGCCTTTTTTAGCTCTTCCACAGCCATCTGAACTGCTCGGCCTGAAACATAAGTTTGTCGGCTTCCAGCAGTGAAGTTTCCATCTGGTGTGACCTCTGTATCGGTAGTAAAAACTTTAACCCTTTCAAGAGGAAATCCCATAGTCTCCGAGGCAATCTGCCAGAACATTGTCTCAGCACCTTGGCCCATGTCCGAAGATCCGATCCAAACCTGTAATGTATCATCAGGTAAGAGTTCTGCCCATGCCTCAGATTGATCTGGAGCACTCCGTCCTGGGCCAAACCACACCCCTGCCAGGCCTACGCCCCTTTTGATTTCAGGAGTGGTATTCTCCTTGGCCTCTTCGAGTGCCTTCTCATAAAGTGGTTTTAAAACCTCCATGCATTTTTTAAATCCAATAGGGTGATCTAATACCTGGCCGCAGATAGTCTTATCTCCTTCAACAAAACCATTTTTCATTCTCAGTGCTAATGGATCTATCTTCAATTCCCTCGCCAACTCGTCGAGGACTGACTCGATTGCAAAAGCAACTTGCGGGACACCAAACCCCCTCATGGCCCCCTTAAATGTAGTATTGGTATAAACCGCTTTCCCATAGACCTTGGCATTTGGAAAATGATAGGGTCCTTGTGAATGAATCAGGGCTCTTTGAACAACACTATTGCTGAAAGATTTATAGGCCCCTCCATCTGCAGTGAGATCAAACTCCAATGCCAAAAGGGTTCCATCTTTTTTAGCCCCCACTCTCAACTTCATCAAAAAGGGGTGACGTTTAGGGGTTGCGATGAAGGTTTCGCTCCTTGTATAGACAAGTTTAACTG
>JBBIRM010000256.1:0-2973 GCA_037441765.1 Deltaproteobacteria bacterium
GCGACGGTCTGCAAAACCGTTATTCACCGGTTCAAATCCGGTTGCCGCCTCCAAAAAATTTAAGAGTTTTAGCTTTCCTTTCTCTGCCTCCAATTTATTAACTTACCTTTTTATTTTTTTTATGATATTATTCTTTGTGGATATGCTCTTTTCATTATTGAAAATTAATAACTATTTAAAGTGATAAAAATGGAAGAAAAAGTTATAAACAGGTTAAATAGATTAAAAAAGAGGGGAGTTATTAAAGATTATACCATTGGTGGTGCTCATGCTGTCGCTTATTATCTTGAACCTATCAGAGGTCTCTGAAAAAGTATTTAAATCGAATCTTATAGACTGGGGAGGTGGGGTGGAAAAGCCTTCGAGCGGATACCAATAATAAAATGGCACCATTGATTAATACCCTGAAAGTGCATGTTTTTCTCTTAAGCGATTGTAAGCAATTTAACATCTTAATGTCCGCATTCGAAGGGTTTGGAACCCTACCTCCCCAGTCAATTCAGGGCTTTTTCAGAACTCTCTATCAAGACCATTGACATTGATATTTTTATAAGTGTAAACTCATCACATGATTTTTTTAATTTTCGTTCATTTATTAAAAATTCAGGTTTTAAGATAAAGGGAAGTCATGTGATAATTGATGATATTCCTGTTCACTTTATACCTGGTTCACTCCACCCTCTTATTAATGAAGCAGTTAGAAAGGGGAAAAGGATTCGAGTAAATCATATCCCTACTAAAGTTCTAACGATAGAATATTTGATCACTTTGCTTCTCATGGCTTTTCGTTTGAAAGATAGAATGGTAATTCATGATCTTTTAGAACTTGCGGATATTGGAAAATTAAAAAAAATTGTAGAGAGGTTTTCTGATGAAGAGACTCCTCTGGATAAAGACTCCAAAGAATTTTGGAAGATATTTAATCAATTAAGAATGAAAGAGAGAAAAAGATTAAGGTCTCTCTCTTTCAGGAAGAAACTCGAAATGATGAGAATAAAAAAGGAAGATTATTCTTAATCCCCTTTCTCCTATTCCTCCAATATAGCTCCCGTAGAAGCTGATTTAACAAGCATCGCATATCTTTTTAGATAGCCACTAAGTTTTTTCCCCACCGGCTTCCAACGAGAGAGCCTCCTTTTTATCTCTTCCTCAGGGATGAGTAGATTGAGTCTCTTTTCAGGGATGTCGATATCAATTGGATCTCCATCCTGAACAATGGCAATCGGTCCGCCTGATGCGGCCTCTGGTGAGATGTGACCTATGGCCGCACCTCTTGATCCTCCTGAAAAACGGCCATCTGTAAGTAAAGCTACTTCCCGATCCATTCCAACACCAACGATGGCAGAGGTTGGTCCGAGCATCTCCCTCATCCCTGGTCCACCTTTGGGCCCTTCATAGCGTATGACCACAACTTCACCCTTTTTAATCTTCTGATTGAGGATTGCTTTCATTGCTGACTCTTCAGAATCAAAGACTCTGGCAGGGCCACGATGTTTGAGCATCGAGGGATCGACAGCGGAACGTTTTACCACCGCACCATCAGGGGCCAGATTTCCAAATAGAACAACAAGTCCCCCCTCAGGGTGGTATGGTTTTTCTACAGGGCGTATTACTTCCATATCAAGTATTTCTTTATTTCTTATAATTTCTCCGACTGTTCTTCCTGTGACAGTTATTAAATTTTTATGAATTAACCCTTTTTTTGAAAGTTCCTTCATGAGCGAGGGGATTCCTCCTGCCCTATGGAGATCCTGAAGGTGGTGTGGGCCCCCGGGAGACATATTGCAGAGATGTGGCGTCCTATCACTCAATTCATTAAAGATTTTAAGAGGGAGTTCAATTCCAATCTCTCTCGCAATGGCAGGGAGATGAAGGGAGGTATTGGTCGATCCTCCAAATGCCATATCCACCACAATAGCATTTTCGAACGCCCCTGTTGTCAGGATTTTGGAAGGTCGAATATCCTTTTTAATCAATTCCATAATTTTTATACCTGCCTCTTTTGCCAGTCTTATCCTATCGGCAAAGACAGCCGGAATAGTCCCATTATACGGTAGGGCAATACCTAAGGCCTCGGAGAGGCAGTTCATCGAATTAGCTGTAAACATTCCTGCACAGGAGCCAACCCCTGGACAGGCACATTGTTCTATACCCTTTAAATCATCAGGGGTCAACTCTCCCAATTTCACTTTCCCGATGGATTCATAGACCGTGATAAAATCTATCTCTTTCCCTTTAAACTCACCTGATAACATGGGTCCACCGCTTATAAGGATAGCTGGAATATCGAGACGTGCAGCCGCCATTAACATGCCGGGGATGATCTTATCACAGTTTGGAATTAGGACAAGCCCATCAAATGGATAGGCCATGGCCATCGATTCTATTGAATCAGCAATTAATTCCCTTGAACTTAGAGAATATTTCATACCCTCATGCCCCATAACAATTCCGTCACATACACCTATAGTGAAGAATTCGAGAGGAGTTCCCCCAGCCATCCTTATACCTGATTTTACAGCGATTGAGATTTGGTGAAGATGGAGATGTCCCGGAATTACCTCATTGGCTGAATTGGCAATACCGATCATGGGTTGGCTGATTTCTTTATCTGTAAGCCCAAGGGCCTTAAAAAGAGACCTATGTGGCGCCCTTTCAATCCCCTTCTTCATCCTGTCTGACCGCATCAATCTCTCCTTAGCAATTTTTCAATTTCTAACATAAGTTTTTTATTAATACAAGGTATAGGGGTAATTCCATTTATTTAAAATCTCTTAATTGACCTTTTTCCAGAAAAAATTTCCTTTTATGATCTGATTCCTAAAATCTAATATTTTATTGCAACCAACAAATGGATAATTTGCAATTTGATACAGAATCGAGATTGCCTCCTTTTAGATAGGAATTTCTTTGTTAACTTTTTTGAAAATAAATTTATCAAATTTGATAAAAAAAATACTTGACAGGATTTGT
>JBBIRM010000257.1:0-2958 GCA_037441765.1 Deltaproteobacteria bacterium
ACCTTCTTCCACAAATCATGGCTACATCGTGTAGCCTTGCAGTTGAGGCACCATCAATGTAAAAACCATGATCTTCCTGAAAATGATAAACTTTCCTTCCTATCTTAAGGAGTTGTTTAAATTGAGTCTTTTCTTCCTCATCAATCTTTTCCATAAAACGGTCCACAGCCTCCTGCCCCTCTCTTAGCATTTTCTCCCGTTCGACCCTGTAATCCCATCCCTGTCTCACCTTTGGAATGTAGGTTCGAATGGTATCGATCACAGGCGTTGGATCCTCAATCCATGTTGGGAAGATCAAATCGAGGTGGGCAGCTGTGATTCGATGGCCATAGGTGTCCAAAAATTTATAAAAGGCCTCTAACCATTTCGTGGCTTTGGGATTCTTCTCCAACTCTGCTAAAACCGATTTTGGATCTTTCTGGAGAATGGTTTCGCTTATCTCCAAATCCTCAGCCAATTTCGTCAGTTCCCAGAGCGAAAGATCTGTTTTCGTTGCCATGGTTTCAAGACCTTTGAGCATTAAAGTAAAATCTTTCTCCTCCAGTCCATGTTCTTTGCAGAAGCTTTCGAACTCGAAATAGAGGGCGTCCGCCAAATACATAAGCGTGAAATGAATTTCCCAGTTCCTCTTATTAATCTCCTCGCTTCTTCTTAGGGCATTATGCAAATCATAATCAGACATACCGTCATTGACGCTGGCCATAAATTGAAGGCCTTGGGTTACCTCCTCGATATGACGGTAATAATATTCATCCCAGTTTTTTCTACAATATTCAAGAAGTCTTCCAAATTCTACCGCCCTTCTTCCAATCTCCTCGGTATCCGTAATCCCTTCAAAACCTAAAAAGACTCTCCCCTTGTAAATCTTCACATGACCTCCCTTAGAGGGAGGTAATTTTGTTTCCTCAGCGGCTACATGATAACCCCAGGAGTGATGTTTCTGAATGGTGGTCATTCCCAAAGGAGAGATGGGATAAGGTTGGTGCAAATCGTCACGAAACCAGAAGATATCTTCATCTTCAGGAACCTTGAGTGTCCTCAGCCCTGAGATGCTTCGGTCATGGGTATCGAGGTTCAATTTTTCATACATGGCTTTGTTCCTCCATTCTTTAAAGAAGGTGAGGCCTCATCTTTCAACCTCACCAAGTTTTATCAATAAGAATTGCATAAAACCATAAAGATCCTCCTGTCTCTCCATGGCGGTTACTCCCAACTTCCTTGACCATACCTTATACTTTTCAACTCTATGCTCCAGATCCATCGCCAATACCTCTTTGAATGTAAAACCTCCTTTCTCAATCTCTTCCCTCAGGACATCCATAATTTTATTAAATTGGGCTTCAGCCCTCTGACTATCCTCTTTAAAAAGATTGGGATTATTCCTATCGTAAAGGGTATGCTCAACCTTCCTTCCCTCCCTCATCGTCTGCCTCTCTCCTAAAGGATAATACCTCTTTTCCTTGTTTCCTATAATCCAAAGCCCCTCCACCTGCCTTGGCAACCGTTTGATGAGGAAAAGGGCAGGATACTCCTCGCCAATCTCCAGGGCCATTCTGCCTACCTCCTCTACCCTCTCGATGGTATAATACCTTAAAAGCTCAGCCTCTTTCTTCTTTAGTCCCACAACCTCCTGCCACCCATCCTTCCATTGCAGGAGAAGGTAATAATCTGATAACTCTGAGAGGGGAGGTGGAGGAGAACAGAACCCAAACCTCGAAAGTAAAAGCCAGAGATCCTTATTAATTTGGTTAAACTCAGCCATCTTTTTTGTTCCATCTTCAAATTCAATGATCAATCTCTTCGGCGTACTCATCCCTTCTTCCCCTTCACAATATTCTTTAACTCACGAAAATCGCTGATCACAAAATCAACATCCTCCGAAGACCCATAATTGATATAACCAATAAACTGGATCGTCCAAAAACCCCTCTTCTTTGACGGAATAATATCTGTCATAAGTTTATCCCCAATGATCGCTCCCTCTGAGGGATCTATACTCCGTGCCTTTAAGTCCTTTGCCAGCTCATCATAGAGACTTCCTTCCTCCTTGGTCTTGCCCTTATACTTGAGATCGATGGAGCCATCCATGAGGTCAATCCTTCCTTGAGGGGTAACCATCTCCTCAAAATATCCTATTAAATTTTTATTCTGGAGGAAACGGGTTACAATATCTGTGCCCATCGGGCCTAATGTTTTTTTCAATTCAGCCACCACTGATAAACGGATCCCCTCCTGCCTTAAATATTTAAGGGCCTCTCCCAATCCACTTCCCATAATGAGATGCTCCTGTTCCTTTATGGAAAATATCTCTTTTGCCTCCTCAATACCATCGAAGACATAACTCATTATCAGATCCCGATGCCCCTCCTTAATAAGACTGTAGCTTCCAAACTTCTCCTTCAATACCCGATATTTATGAATCCTCTCCTCAATGCGCTCAGGCTCTCCTATAACCTTACATACATCCCCAATCACTAGATGATTCCTTAGACCTGAGGGATCCATCAAACACTGCCCAAAATCAAAACCAATCCATTTTAACTCCATCACCATGGCCTAATCTCCTGCTTTAAAAAAAGGCTTAAAAAGCCTGTGAGAGAAGATGTTTGGAAAAGATTCTCATCACACTCGGCGATTATGCCTAAAGCTCACCTTTTCATCGGTGGGAGTTTGAATAGCTTCTCCAGATTCTTCCCTAAAATCATATCCACCTCTTCCTGTTTCAATCCTGCCTGCTCACTTAAATCCTTAATTGCCTTGATTGCACCCTCCGGGTCTCCAACCCGATGAGCATAATCCGTCCCCATAACCATATGATCAGGTCCAATCCACTCCAGACAACATTTCATTGCAGGTAGATAAAATGAGGTCGTATCCGGATAAACCCTCTTCTTATAAGTGACATCCGGAGACTCTTTCAACTCAATCCCCCACTCCTTTGCATAACCTTTATAGGAA
>JBBIRM010000258.1:0-2908 GCA_037441765.1 Deltaproteobacteria bacterium
GAATGACTGGCTATGTGGATTTTGGTTATGTCGCATTTATGGGTTTGGGTACATATGGAATGGCATTGAGCATCATAAATTTATACCAGTTTCAATCCCTTGGAATTGGGATTATTATCATCGGCCTTACCCTTTCGTTGGTTATGGCAAGCCTCCTTTCTATAATGGTAGGGGCAGTAGCCCTAAGGCTCAGGGGGGCGTATTTTGCCATAGCCACTATTGGGGTAAATGAGGGATTTAGATTTCTCATTGAAGGAACAAAAATATGGGGTGGATCTGAAGGAATCATATTTTCTGGTCAGCTCACTCATGCTTTTGGCAAAGATGTAGCAAGTCTGCTTTCAACTCTATGGGCTGATATCTTCATATTTTTCATTGCCTGCATCTCTGCCTTCATCACAATTTATTATATGAGAGGGAAGATTGGCTATGCACTGACCGCCCTTCGAGAGGATGAGGATGCGGCCAAGGTAATGGGAATCAATGTTACCAAATACAAAATCATTGCCTTTATCACCAGCTCTTCACTCGCTGGTTTGGTAGGTGCCTCTGCCTGGGCTCTTAAACTTACTTATGTCTTTCCACCTCAAGCATTTGAGATACATTATACTGTAGAGTGTATCATTATTGTTTTACTTGGAGGTGCAGGGACTCTGCTCGGTCCTGTGGTTGGAGGGCTCATCTATGGGTTGTCAAAATACTGGCT
This sequence comes from Deltaproteobacteria bacterium, assembly GCA_037441765.1. GTDB lineage: Bacteria > Desulfobacterota > BSN033 > BSN033 > UBA1163 > JBBIRM01. The sequence continues at coordinate 707 of JBBIRM010000258.1, forward strand.
TACAGTCATCGTACCGGGATTTCAACTTCTCATTTTTGCTCCCATTATTATTGTTATCATTGTCGCATTTCCCGAGGGAGTCATTGGGGTCATCAAAAGAAGATTTAGAGGGACAGCCTTAATGAAATTTATCGTATAGGTGGATCCGATGGTGCTCTTAAGACTTGAAAATGTAACAAAACGATTTGGTGGTCTTACTGCTGTGAAAGATATGAGTTTTAAAATTCAGCCAGGCGAATCTATAGCGATTGTTGGCCCAAACGGTAGTGGAAAGACTACCCTTTATAATATTATTAGTGGAGTATATTTCCCTGATGAAGGAAAGGTCCTTTTTGAAGATAAGGATATTACGCGTCTGCCCACTTTTCGAAGGGCACATCTGGGAATTGGCCGAACATTTCAAATCCCGCGACCATTCAGCTCTGCAATAGTAAAGGAGAACGTAGCCGTAGGAGCCATGTTTGGGAGCATTGGTGATAAGATTGGTGTTGACGAATCTCTGGAATTAGCCGAACATTATATTAAACTTGTTGGGCTTTCATCTCACATTGATAAGGAAGCAGGGTCGCTAACTCCTACTGAGAAGAAGTTGATGGAGATTGCACGGGCCTTAGCGATGAAACCCAAACTCCTTCTGATGGATGAGGCATTGGCTGGAATGCATCCAAAGGACATTGAACATATGGTTGAATTTCTCAAAGAGATAAAGAAAGAAGAGAACATTGCTATTGTCTCAATGGTTGAACATATCATGCGGGCAGTAGCTGGATTTGCGGAAAGGGTTATCGTAATGCACCAGGGATCAAAATTGATTGATGCGGTAACAGATCAGGCTTTAGCCGATCCCAGGGTTGTAGAGATATATTTAGGACATACATTGGAGAAAATTCGTGCTTAAAATAGTTGACCTCAAATCTGGATATGGACCAATGCAGGTGTTGTGGGGACCAAGCTTAGAGATTAAAAAAGGCTCCATTACTTCTTTGCTCGGGCCTAATGGGGTCGGCAAAACGACACTTCTAAGGACGATCTTTGGTTCAATTGAGCCATGGGGAGGGGAGATCACTTATGAAGGAGAAGACATTACTTATTTGCCGACTCATAAAAAGGTAGATCTTGGTATTGTCCTTGTTCCTGAAGGAAGACACTTGTTTGTCAACATGAGTATTCATGAAAATCTTATAATGGGTGCTTATCTAAAGAGGGCCCTTAAATATATGGAAGAATCATTAGAACTGGTTTACTCTCTATTTCCGATCTTGAAGGAGAGAACTAAACAGAGGGCCGGTTCATTAAGCGGTGGTGAACAACAGATGCTGACCATTGCTCGAGCACTTATGACTAGGCCAAGGTTGATTATGCTTGACGAACCAAGTCAGGGCTTGGCCCCAAAGCTTGTGGCTGAAGTTCTCGTAACTATAGAAAGAATGAGGACAGAAATAGGTTTGAGCATTCTCCTTGTTGAGCAGAATGTGGAGGCCTCACTTAACGTTTCGGATTACGTTTATATTATCCATGAAGGTAACATCAAAGCAGAGGGAAACTCAGAGAAAATAAAGGGCTCAAGGGAGATAAAAGAAGCCTACCTTGGTATATAAAGGATAATAATAAGAATTTTACTTTAGACCAATATGATTTTACAAGATACCTTGAATAAGGCCAAGAAACTCTTTCCCCAGAAGGAGGCTGTGGTTTGTGGTGAAAGGCGATTCAACTACAAGGAATTTTATGATCGTGTCGTTCGCCTATCAAATTGTTTAAGAGATTTTGGAATAGGAAAGGATGATAAGGTCTCAATACTTCATCCAAATTGTCACTATTTCTTAGAATCCTATTATGGAATAACAGTTCTCGGTGCAGTATCCGTTCCTATTAACTACAGGCTTTCGCCTGGGGAGATCGCATTTATAATTAATGATTCAGAATCTAAGATTTTGATCTCGGATCCACAATTTGCCGATTTGGTTGATTCAATCAGGGCTAAGATTTCAGAGATAAAAAAGATAATATGGACAGGAGAGAATAAAATATCAAAGGATGGAAGAGATATCCAATACGAAGATTTGATAAAAGAAGGAGGCTTAAAAAATTTTTATGATGAAATAATATCTGAAGAGGACAAGGCCCAGATATATTATACGAGTGGGACAACAGGAAGGCCAAAAGGGGTTGTGCTTTCACATAAGAATGTGATGGTTCATG
>JBBIRM010000259.1:0-2907 GCA_037441765.1 Deltaproteobacteria bacterium
GGTCCAGCCGAAGGGGGGACCTTTTTGGTCGAAGGGATTCCAATTTCCATACCCCAACTGCAAGGACACCCCCAACCTTATCCCGGAGAAGAAATCCATTTCTCCTAAACATAACACATCGGTCAAGAAATGCCTTACACTGGGAGGACATTAAACCAAAATAGACAGGCGTGGCCACGATAAGCCCTCCCACCGCAGGATCAGAAAGAATGGGAATCAACTGAACAAAGTCATCCTCCTGACTGCATTCCAAAACCTTCATACATTTCCCACAGGCCAAACAACCATTGATCCTCATATCGGAGAGTTCAATTAAATTGGTTTCAATTTGGGGGAAGTCCTCTTGAACTTTCTGAAGACAGATCTTTAGTGCGTAAAAAGTTGATTTCCCCTTTCGGGGGCTACAGGAAATACCAACAATCTTCATCTTCCTATCTCCTCTTTCTTCATCTCTCCCTCCAGAACCCTCAGGATATCTCTTCGGATTCGATTACATTCTTCGCCTGTTCGATCCCTCGGCCTCGGGATTTCCACCTCAACCCGTTTAATGATTCTACCAGGCCTTCTTGAAAGAACCAAAATCTCATCGCTCAAAAAGACTGCTTCATCGACATTGTGTGTGACAAAGATGATTGTATCACCCCTCTCCTGCCAGATCCTTAGGAGAAACTCCTGCATTCCGTTACGGGTTTGACTATCCAAAGAACCGAAGGGCTCGTCCATTAAGACGACTCGAGGGTTCATGATCAGTGTCCTGGCAATTGCCACCCTTTGTTTCATCCCACCTGAGAGTTCCCGGGGGAAACGATTTTCAAAACCACTGAGTCCAAACTGCTTGACATATTCCATGGCGATCAAATGCCTCTTCTCCTTTTCTACTCCCCGGATCTCGAGACCCATCTCAATATTCTGTAGTGTCGTTCTCCAGGGGAAAAGGGCATATTCTTGAAAGACCATTCCAACTACCTCTGAACCTTGAACCATCTCCTTCCCATCAAGAAGAACCTTCCCTTGCGAGGCCTTTTCTAACCCCGCAATAATTCTTAGGAGCGTGGTCTTTCCACACCCACTCGGACCTACAATAGTAACAAACCTTCCATTTTCAATTCGATAATCAATATTGCCTAAGGCATGAACCGCCTCAGACTCATTTCGGCCATAAAAGGTTTTACTGAGACCTACAAGTTCAAGAGTCAAGAATCACTCCATGTCAATCATTTAATCTCTACAGTCCATCATTTAATGTTCTTCCTATTTATCTCCACCTTAAAGCCCTTGATTCAATCACCTTTAGACCTGCATTGATCAATAGACCGATTAATCCTATTACCAGCATTCCAGCCAGAATCTCATCTGGTCTCTGAATATCTCTTGCAGTCATGATCATATAGCCAAGGCCAAAGCCTTCTCTCACCCCTGTGAACTCCGCAGCCACCAGTGTCATCCATCCCACCCCGAGACCAATCCGCATCCCAACAAAGATATAGGGAACAGAACCTGGGAAGAGAACCTTATAAAAGATGTCCTTCTCCTTTGCTTGTAATGTCCGGGCCGCCTCCACCAAAATGGGATTGATTGATAGCACCCCTGCAATTGTATTTAAGAGAATGGGAAAGAAGGCTCCGAGAAAAATGATAAAGGCAGCGGATTTGATGCCAATGCCAAACCAAAGAATGGCAATTGGAATCCAGGCCAGAGGAGGGATGGGCCTCACCACTTCAATGATCGGGCTGATCATCCTTCGTAATCTTTGAAACCATCCCATTAATAATCCTAAGGGAATGGCTAATAAACCAGCAACACCATAACCCAAGGCAACTCGATAGAGACTGTAGAGCACATGGTCATGGAGAAGATGTTCAGGTGGCACTCCAATTTTTATTAATTCTACAAAACCAAGGATAATTTCAACCGGAGACGGAAGCTTATATCTTGGGATCCAATGGAGGGAAGATAGTCCCTGCCAGATAAGGATTAATAGGATGAGCAGTAAATAGCGCTCTTTTTTCATTTCTTGATGATCTCTTTAAGAATCTCTGTCTTCATAAACCGATTAACGAATCCCCCAACATCATCCACTTTGATATATTTCAATCGATTAAGAAAATCGACATACTCATTTTCACCCTCTAGGCTTAGCATCGGAGTATAATTCACATTTTCCATTGCCAACCGCACAGAGGCTTCATCCATTCCTGTGTATTTAATGCCGATCTGAATGGCTTCCTGAGGATTTTGGAGAATAAAATCAATCGCTTTTACATGAGCCCTCACCATTGCTTTTGCCTGATCCTTCCTGGTTTCAAAAAATCGTTCATCGCAAACAAGGGCACAACAAGGATGGCCCTTCCATATCTCCCGAGATGAAATGAGAACTCTTCCTACTCCCATAGTCACCGCTTTTGCTGGAAAAGGTTCCCAGGCGATAAACCCATCGATCTGATTGGTTCTCAATGCCCCAATCATCTCAGGAGGTTTTAGGACCATGATCTTGACCTGATCTGAAGGAGTTTTAAATTTACTAAGTGCCTTACGGAGTAGAAAATCCTGAACGGTCGAATGCCCAGGTACAGCCACTGTCTTACCCACTAAGTCGGAGACCATCTGAATCTTATCCTCTTTTCTAACGACAATTGCGGAGCCCTCTGTATTGACCTGGGCAATAGCAACCACCCTTGCTGTTCTGTTGGCAACCGCTGTAGTAGAAGGTGCAATTCCTACATATCCCATATCCAGATCCCCTGCAGAAAAACCGCTCATCAACTCTGGACCTGCCTTAAAGATACCAGCCACCTTCACCTGTAATCCCTCTTTTTCAAAGAGCCCTTTCTCAAGGGCCACCCAGCAAGGAAGTTGATGTATATCAGCCTGAAGATATGCAATCCGAATGGGTTGTGCCTGGGCCAT
>JBBIRM010000260.1:0-2811 GCA_037441765.1 Deltaproteobacteria bacterium
TGTTGAATTGATATTCCATTACTTACAGAAACAGCAACTGCATCCATAGCTAAACCAAAAGCGATTATAAATATAGTCAAAGTATCCATTGGATTAAATTATAATATCAAACACGATAAAAATCTCACTTATTACTCGGAGCAATTAAATTTTTACATTTATCCCCTTCACCTCGGTTGCGAGTCGTACCAACCTAACCTATTCCCAATGAGGCTGTCTCGCAATAAGGTTATTTCATATTTGTCATTCCGAGCGGAGCGAGGAATCCATGAGATTGCCACGCCCTTTGGGCTCGCAATAACTGATCCGCCTTTGGCGGAAAGGCTTTTAGTAAAAAATCAATCAATTTAGATAAAAGTTAGCTTAGAAAGCTTGTTAATTCGAAGATAATGAAATAAATGTTTTTTATGGATTTGCTTACGAGATTACGAAGTGGCTTGAATATTTTTTTATTTTATATTATATGATTAATGATTCATATAATCATAGAGGAAATTTATGGACGAAAAGATTCTTGAAATGAAAGCAGAGATATTAAAGGTTCTTGCTCAGCCCACACGACTAAAAATTCTTGAAACCTTAAGAAATGGGGAAAAATGCATCTGTGAAATCGTTCCTGCTATAAATGGAGAGCAATCCAATGTTTCACGCCACATCTCGCTTATGGAAAAGGCCCACCTCGTAACAACTCATAAAGAGGGGGTAAGGGTAATGGTGAAGGTAAAAGACCCAGTAGTTTTTGAAATACTGGATATGGTTCGTACTATTTTAAGGAAGCGGATGAAAGAACAGGAGAGAATTCTTTCAAGAATTTAATCATCTGAGAAGGGAGAATAAATTCTATGTTTATTTTTCAGTTAATTTATGCAGGATTGGAAGCCCTGAAAGACTATATAGCTTTGCATGTGATTACATGCCTTATTCCAGCCTTTCTTCTTGCAGGGGCAATGGTTAGTTTTATCTCCAAGGAAACTATCATTTATTATTTAGGATCAGCAGCCCATAAGCTTAAATCCTTTGCCCTAGTAAGCGGGGGAAGTTTTTTTGTAGCTGCCTGCTCATGTACGGTGATACCTGTATCGAGTGGTCTGTATTATGGTGGGGCTGGGATAGGACCAGCTTTTATTGTCCTCTGGGTTGCTCCAGCAGCCAATATCTTAGCCATCATCTACACAGGAGCGATTTTAGGTTCTGAAATGGTGATCGTCAGGATTATTTCTGCACTTGCTATGGCTTTTGTGGTGGGCTGGGTAATGAGCTTTTTCTTCCGCCGCGAAGAGGCTCAGAGGACAGCAAGCTCCTTCGGAATGAATCCTAAGGGAGGAAAGATTATATCTCGAAAAGATCTTGTGTTAATCCTCTTGGTGGTTGCTGACTTACTTGCACCCAATTATCTTGTCCAGAAAGGCCCCTATCTCCATAAGGTCTATGTCTGGGCTATCGGGATGATTATCGTAGGAATTTATGCTTTTAAAGTAAAAAGCTGGGAAGAAATTAGAGGCTGGATGGGAGAAACCTGGTGGTTTGTAAGAATTATTCTCCCTCTCCTTTTAGGTGGTGTTTTTATTGTAGGTATCATTGGAAGGCTTCTCCCACAGCAGTGGGTTGAAAATTGGCTTGGAGGAACTGGGGTGTTTGCCTCCTTTCTGGCTACCGTAATTGGTCAGATCATGTATTTCGCCACGATGACGGAGGCACCATTTATTCATAAAATGCTTGGTTTAGGGATGGGAAAGGGGCCAGCTTTGGCTCTTCTTCTCACAGGCCCAGGGATGAGTCTTCCCAATATCCTGGCCATTATGAAGGTCTTCGGCTTCAAGAGAGGGATGGTCTACGTTTTACTTATCTGTATATTAGGAACCTTTGTGGGCTGGTTTACAGGAAATTTCATTTTTTCATAAAATATATTATACGAGGAGGAATAAAACTATGAAAAAGATTGAAGTTCTTGGCATGGGTTGACCCAAATGCAATGAGCTCGAGTCACGAGCTAAAGAGGCAGTTAAAACATTAGGCATCGAGGCTGAAGTGCTCAAAGTTTCGGATGTAAAAACTATCTCAAATTATGGTGTATTGGTAACCCCAGCCCTTGTTGTGGATGGAGTGGTTAAGGTTGCTGGGAAGGTGCCAAAGGTTGAAGAAATCAAAGAATGGATTAAATGAGGAGGTAAAAATGGAAGATAAATGCCTTTGTGAGCCAAGCGAGATTCTGATCTTTCCTTGCTCCGGAGGCTCCAATGTTGGGCAAATCGCCAATCAATCAGGCGTTAAATTGACACAAGAAGGGTATGGGAATATCTTTTGTCTGGCTGGAATTGGAGGACACGTCAGTGGAATGATTGAATCAACCAAAGCAGGTAAAATCATTGTGACCATTGATGGTTGCCCTGTTGCATGTGCAAAGAAGACACTTGAACATGCTGGATTCAATATAGATGAGTACGTGGAGATTACAAGTATGGGTATAGAGAAGAACCATGATTTCAACCTCAATCAAGCCGATGTCCAAAAGGTAGTTCATCACCTGAGTTCTCGTATTACAAAAAGGAGAGGAAGTTAATCTCTCCTGGAGAAAAAAAATGGAGGAGAAAGATTATCGTCTCGTTCGTGTCGGGGACGCTCAAGTTGGTCTCATCGGGCTGAAAGAGATTTTTGAAGAACTGAAGAGCAAAAGAGGTGAGGCCGAGCCTATCCTAAAAGATATGCTGGTGGAGAAGGCAGGGAAGAAAAACTACATTCCCAATTCTGTTAAGGAAGAGTATAAAAAGGCTCTTTTCCGAGAATTTAAGAAGTTCCTTGGTGAAAAAGTTG
>JBBIRM010000261.1:0-2801 GCA_037441765.1 Deltaproteobacteria bacterium
CCATTATACTATATATAGATGATTAGTGCAATAATTTATGCCGATTTATATAGAATGTCTTATGAAAGAGATTTCATCTAAGGAGATGGTAGCCTTTTCAATACTCAAGGAATTCTGCAGTAAGGGAGCACTTTAAGGTGTCCGCTATAAGATTTTCTACGACATCCCTAACCGATTCCCCAGGTGAGTGAGGTGTTACCTTGGCTCAGTAGTGACAATTCACAAATTGTGCAATGAAGGTCCTTTTGCAGATGAGTTGGAATTTCGGGAAAAATATGAAAATGACTTGAATCTTTCCCTATTCTCAAATAGAATATTAAAATAAGAAGGCCTATGAAAGTAAACCTCGATCCAATCCTTTTCAGACTCGGACCCGTTCAGGTGAGTTGGTATGGGATGATGTATATTTTTGGTTTTTTGGCCTCCTACCTCCTTGTCCGATATCAGATGAAGAAAAAAGATTTCGGCATCACCCGAACGGAAATAGAAAACCTCTATTTCTATCTCATCCTCGGACTGATTATAGGCGCCCGTTTGGGATATGTGGTTTTTTACGATCTCAAATCTTATTTGACCAATCCCTTAGAGATCATTGCCATATGGCATGGAGGGATGTCCTTTCATGGTGGATTGATTGGTGTTCTCATCGTGGGGATCCTATTTTCGAAAGCGAATAAAAAATCCTTTTGGAGGGTCGTTGACCTCATCATTGTTACTGTACCTATTGGTCTGGGTTTGGGAAGGATTGGAAATTTTATCAATGGGGAGCTCTATGGTCGGGTGAGCGATGTCCCCTGGGCAATGATCTTTCCAAAGGGAGGCCCTCTCCCTCGACATCCTTCACAGCTTTACGAAAGCGCTCTGGAGGGAGGAGTTCTTTTTATTATTCTCTGGCTTCTTAAGGACAAGAAACTCCCAATAGGGGGGCTGTTGTCCGTCTTCCTCTTTTTCTATGGATGCTTCCGTTTCTTTATTGAATTCTTCAGAGAACCAGATGCCCATCTTGGATTTATATGGGGTCCTTTGACGATGGGCCAGATCCTCACTTCCTTTATGATCGTAGGGGGAATCATCCTTTTCATCTATTTAAGAAGGAGGGAAAGGGACCTTCTTCAGAGGGTATCAAAGAAAAAGGGGTCACGAACCTAACTTTCCTTCTTTCGCGATGGAGGCAATCGCCTTCAGGGTCGTTTGAATATCTTCTTCTGTGTTAAAAGCGCCTAGACTCAAACGGACGGTTCCTTCAGGAAACGTCCCAATGGTCCTATGGGCTGAGGGGGCACAATGAAGGCCAGATCTGCAGAGGATACCAAATCCCTTTTCAAGTCGCTGAGCCACTTCAGAGGGGGAAACATTTAATATATTGAGTGAGAGCGTTGCGATCCGATTTTCAGTTTTCTCAGGTCCATAAAAATGCACATTAGGAATAGTCTTTAGCCCTTCTATGAGTTTTTTCAGTAATCTTAGTTCGTAGTTTCGAATCTTTTCTACCTTTCTTTTCAGAACGTATTGAACACCTGCCAGAAGCCCAGCAATACCCACTCCATTAGGCGTACCGCTCTCAAAACGATCGGGTAAAAAATCAGGTTGTTCTTCAAATTCTGAATGGCTTCCTGTTCCCCCCTGCTTAAGTGGAACCATCTCCACCTCTTTCACTCTCTCCCCAATGACCAGACCTCCTGTTCCTTGAGGTCCGTAGAGGCTCTTGTGGCCTGTAAAGGCCAAAAGATCTATTCCATCCTTTTCCATGTCAATCGGATATGTTCCCGCAGTCTGGGCCGCATCCACCAGAAACAAAAGGTCATGTCTTCTCGAAATTAGGCCTACCTCCTTAATGGGAAGCAAGGTTCCGGTGACATTGGAGGCGTGATTGAGAACAATCATCTTCGTATATGGATGAATATTCTTCTCCACCTCTCGGGGATCAAGAAAACCCTCCTGAGAGCAAGGGACGATCGACAATCGGATCCCTTTCTTCTCAAGGTCTCTAAGGGGTCTCATCACAGAATTATGTTCCATGCTACTCGTGATCACGTGATCCCCAGGCTTCAATAATCCTTTCAGGGCAAGGTTAATGGACTCAGTGGCATTGAGCGTAAAGATAACCCTTGCAGGGTCTTTGACATGGAAGAAGAGGGAAAGTGCTTCTCTGGTTTCGTAGAGGACTCTGGCTGCCTCGATCGAGAGTAGATGACCTGATCGGCCTGGATTTGCTCCAACCTCCTTCATAAATCTTAACATTGCCCCTCCGACGGAAGGGGGTTTGGGGAAAGAAGTGGCTGCATTGTCTAAATAGATAGTCATTTCCCTCAAAAATTAAAATGGACTCAAGAAGGATGTCAAATAGATTATTTCAATAGCAAATGATCAATGTATTTAAAAAATCAATAAATTGGTCTCTTATTCTTTTTATAGGGTCTTTGGAAAGAAATCATCGATTGGAAATCGAAAAGTTGGTCCATCTCTTCTTTAGAAAAAAGACCTTCCTTTTCAATCTGCTCACGAATTGTCCTCTTCTGTTCATAGGCCTCCTTAGCAATTCGGGAGGCTTCATCATACCCAACTTTTGGCGTGAGGACCGTTGCAAGCGCAAGGCTTTTTTCTACCATCTCTCTACATCTCTGTTTGTCTGCCTCCAATCCTTTAATACATCGCTCGGTAAAGTTCTCTATGGCATTTGAAAGAAGACGGATGGATTCTAAGAGATTGAAGGCTATCAAAGGCATCATCACGTTTAGTTCGAAATTGCCACTAAGTCCACCGAGGGTAATGGCGGTGTCATTTCCGATAACCTGACCACA
>JBBIRM010000262.1:0-2775 GCA_037441765.1 Deltaproteobacteria bacterium
GTTTCCAGTTTTTAGGGAAACCTATTTTCCATGATCACTTTCAGGAGAAGAACCAGAAAGAGATTTCTTCTAAGGAGATGGTAGCCTTTTCAATACTCAAGGGATTCTGCAGTTAGGGGGCGATCTATGGGTTTCCGCTATAAGATTTTCTCCGGCATCCCTACCGATTCCACAGATGATTGAGGGTTACGAAGTGCCTCTCTTAGAACCTGAACTGGATGCAAGACCTTCAGGCCTGTGAGTTGGCGGAGTTGGAGCCTACAGCCTTCACAATCCGTTAAGATGATCTCAGGATTTATTCGACCAATGGCGAGGGCCAAATCTTTTCCGATCTCCCGAGAAATCTCAAACTTTTCCTTTTTGAAACCGAAAGCGCCTCCCAATCCACAACAGTCTTCTTCGATGTTGTCGATCTGAAGGCCCGGGATTAGACTCAGGATTTCAAGGGCAGGAAGGCCAATCCCAAGTGATCGGAGATGGCATGGGGCAAAATAGGCAGCCTTGATTTGGAGTTTTTTAAAATTAGTATTGAGAGTTCCAGATTCCTTTAAGTTTCGAAGATACTCAAAGAGATCAAAGGAATGGTTGGCTATTTCCTCTGCACCTGGAATATTTAAAAGATGGCTATATTCATGTTTAATCATATGACCACAACTGGTGGATGAGAAAAGGAGGTCATATCCAGAACGAATGGCCTGGAGGAGAGAAGGGGCGTTTTTCAGAGCCATCCTTCTTGCCCCCCTGAGATCGCTATTGCCGAGCATGGGGAGACCGCAACATTTCTGAGGAGGGAGGATGACCTCAAATCCATTTGCCTCAAGGACCTCAACCGTTGCCTTTCCTACCTCTACCTCATTGGTATTCGTAAAACAACCGTAGAAGTAGGCAATTTTTTTCCCCCCTTTTGAAGAGTGTTTTCTAAACCATTTTCTGAAGGTAGGGTACTGATATGCGGGAAATCCTCTTCTTCGATCGATTTTTAGAAAAAGGTCTAACATCCATTTAAAATGGTTATTGTTTAAGACAGGATTTATGAGAGGAGATAAAAGGGAGCCCAGCCATCCGAAGTGAGAGAGATGACTAAGAAGCCAATCCCTGAAAGGTCTTCCTTTCTTATTTAGATAGTTTGCTTTGGCCAGGAGGGTTAGTTCAGAAACTGGAACATCTGATGAACAGACAAGATCGCAAAGATGACAGCCAATGCAGAGATCAACCCATTCATTCTCAGAGGAGTTTCCTTCCTTCCGGAATCGTTCAGCCCCTGGCCCAGCCTGTTTCGGACCAGGGAAAAGCGGTGTGACCCTAAGAACAGGACAAACTGCCATACAGGTGGCGCATCGTATACAAGGATCTGAATTGCCTTTAGGCCAAATCTTCCTTTTTATCTTTTCATACATATATTCATCAACCAGATCACCAAATACCAATACTGATATAATCTTCCCATTTCTCACCTTAATCTAAGGGGAGATGAGTTTGGGTAAAGAGGGGCGTTTTTGGATTTGGTTATTGCTCAATAGCATTTTTAGCTGCCCAATATCCTGTTGCAATCTCAATTCCTTCTCTTGATTTTTCTTCAAGAAAGTTGTGATGGGCCAAAATCGTTCCAGCCACCCGCACATTCTCCAAGATTGGCTTTCCTGATTCGTCAACAGGACGAAAAGATGAGTCAATGGAAAGGCCAACCCTGTGAATCGAATGTTTATCGAAGAAGGAATGACCAAACCATTTTTCAATCGGCCCAGGGAGGGAAACTGGTAGATTGAAGATAGACTCAAATATCTTTTCCCGATTCGCCTTAAGACCTCCTCCCATAAAACGGCCTGTTGAAAGGATGTAACGATCTGCAGTGTAGGTGGTAAGGATAGGAGGGTTAAATACCTCGATTCCTTCACATCTACTCCCATTTAAATAGATCTTTGAAACAGAATAACCAAGTAAAAATGTCACACCCTTCTGGATCAATCTTTCTTTAAAACGATGAAAGATTCTTAATCCTGGTATGGAAGGTGGAAGAACAGGAATCTCGAATACTGGAAGACCTATCCTCCTCTCCAGATCTTTTATTACCACAATAGGATCCTTTAGTCCCAGCACGGCAGGAAAACCTATGGATTCCTCGTCCTGGATATGTTTAATAATCTCATTACATATGAATTCCCTGAAAGGAGGCTGTTCCATCCACCTGGCAAGATTGGTGGCATTGATTTCTGACGGGGGCCTTTCAGATAGAGATAGGGTAACTGACCTGCATTTGAATGAATTAGCCAATTGTTTGGGATAAAAATCCTTATATCCATTGAACCCTATAACCAGTGTTTTTTCCTTTTTGATCATAGTCCCGCCTATCATAGTTGAGGGGATGAGATAGGTTGGGCGAAATGTCCCTGCGCCTGTAGGAATGAGGCTGTTGGATTCATTTATTGCCTGAAAGGTATAGGGTGGAGGAAAGAGGGCCTTAAATGAGGAGAGGGCCTCCTTGATCTTTTCTAACCCCATTTTCCCATAGGGATGATCGGGATGTTTAAGAATCCATTTAGAGAGTCCATCTCTAAGAGGCGTAGTCTCTGTTAAAGGCAAGATTCCCAGCACATCGATTGAATTGGAAAATAGGGTAAGACCGCCCATTCCTTTTCCAATGATTAGAACTTTTCTGTCTGCCTCCACCGAGGTTTTAGCGGCCATAAGTCCTGAGAGGCCCATACCAATGATAATGAGATCGTAATTCATGGGTAACCCGAAAGTGGATTCAGGATTGCGTATTTCTAAATTTTA
>JBBIRM010000263.1:0-2762 GCA_037441765.1 Deltaproteobacteria bacterium
TCTCCTGGTTAGAAAATACCCCAGAAAGGAGCACCCAAAAGTGATAGACGGTCAGTTTAAAATCATCTTGACATTCAAAATTTTTAGTGATATCAATCTCCGCTATAAATATCGTTTGATAAAGGAGGGAACTAATCTTGGCAAAGGGGTTTGTGAAGTGGTTTGATACGAAGAAAGGCTATGGTTTTATCGAACAACCAGGCGGAGATGATGTTTTTGTTCATTATTCAGGAATTGCAGGGGAAGGATTCAGGGCCCTGAGGGCTGGAGAGGAAGTAGAATTTGAAATCACCAATGGTCCTAAGGGACCGCAGGCAACCAATGTGGTGAAAACAAAGTAATTACTTTTCCTTCTTCTCCTTGTAGAAGGGGAAGAGATAAATTGGCCTTTTTCTAAAAGAACGAGAATTTAACGATCAACGAAAGGTTTTAGAGACCAAACCTCTGATTTCGGTCTTCAATCTTTCTTATCGCTTCTTTGACTTTTTGAGATAGAGGGCCCTTAGAGGATTTTTCTAATTGAGACAATATTTTTATTGACCGCTTCGTTCCAATCTTTCCCAGAGAGTCGCAGATAGCCCCGAGGGCGTTGTCCGAAAGGGGATTCTTCTGTAAAAAATCAAACCATCGTTTCAACCCTCTCTTTTCAAGGATTTCAATAAGCATCTCTTCCAAAGTCTTATCCTCGATTTTGAGGTTTCCCGAGAGGCCAAAGGCGTGATAGATTTGGGTCTCAATTTGGGCAGTTTGTGGAGATGGATTAATGGTAATTTGGCGGAGGAGTTCTATCATCTTTTCCACCCCCTTTTTACTCTTAATCATTCCAAGACACCAGATAGCCCTCTTTTGAACTTCAAGATTTGAATCATTGAGACTTGAGAGAAAGATTCCTTCTCCTTCGCTCCCTCCAATTTGGCAGATGGTATGAAGTGCCTGTTCTTTCAATTTTGGGTTTTCTTGTGATACATATTTCCTTAAGACTTCTAATAGAGGGGCTTTCCACTGATCGGATTTAATTTCTCCAAGAACCCTGAGGATATCGATCGTTGTTTCCACGGAAATTTGTCCTGCGTTGAGTTCTTTAATGAGATGGATCGCTGCCACTGGACCAATCTGGATAAGTGCCTCGCAAGCATTTTTTCTAATCCATTGATCATCACTCTTATTCAAGATATTAAGTAGATGAGGGATGGCCCCTATCTCCAAGGCGACAAAGACAGGAATGATGGCACTACGAATTTCCTTCTTTCCAGAGAGAAATCTTTCCTCAAGAAGAAGAGGGATGTCCCCCCTCCCTATCTCCTCCAGGACCTGACCTGCTAAAAGGGCCCACGTCATTTTCTGATGAAAATGGCGCTTCAAACTTTCAAGAATTCGGAGAATTTCTGAATAGCGATCCCGACGAATTAGCTCCGGAATCATTCTGACAAAGGAATGAGCCACCGCCAGATATCTCTCCTTCTCTCTGGCTTGATCGAGTTGCTGAAAAAATTGGTCGGTATAGCTTAGAAACTTATCCGTCAACCTTTCCAGAAGAATTTTATCTTTGAGTCTTGTGCTCTTCCGATCTTCTTGGAGGTAGATCATCAAGGCCGATAAGTTGATGCCGAAAATATTCTTCAAGTAGATTTTCTGCTTCCTTTGTTCCAGACTCTTTCAATCGTTTGGTTATCTTATAAACCAACCGATCAGATTTGGCCTCAAAGGTATCCCCCTTTTTTTCCTGTTTGAGGGTAAGGTGCTCTCGGAGAAAGAGCTTAGAAGTTCCCCATAGGTATTGCTTCTGTAGAAAAGTGAGGATGACATCCTCAATCACTTCTTCACTGTTTTCATGAGTGGCAGCGAGATCGCTATTTCTCAATATGGCGCAGAAAAGATCAGATTGCTTAATGGGACGGAGGGCATCGCTTAGCAGAATCCGACGAATCTCCTGAAGTTCCTGTCTTACCATTTTTTGAAAATAGGGGATCATCTTTAGATCTTTCCGCATTCGAGAGAGGGTAACCCGTGCCCGCCAGGGCATCTCTCGATCTGGGGCGAGGAGTTCTTCATTAAAGATATAAGAGATGTTGAGCACCCCATTTTTGAGAAGGGTTTGAGTAAACCGTTCTTTATCCTGTTTTCGATGGGTATCGACCAGGGAGGGTTCGCTCATAATATCAATAAATCGAGTGAATTCAGTTTGGCTCATTCGGCTTTTAAGTGTCAGGCTGATCAGGTCTTTTCTCTCCATATACTTTGCGAATTTAGGGACATAAAGCTCACCCATCCCCTTCATCATCATTCTGCTTAGCCTTTGAGGCTCGGGGAGCACCCCTTCTACAAAGATCTCCTTCTTCTCTGGCTCCTCCCTAACTAAGAAGGCTAATTCATCTCCTTCCTCAAAAAGGATTTTAAATTGCTCATAGAGCCCTTCCTTTGCTTTTTTTGACTCAGGATGTTCTGGAGTGTAATATCCTGTTCTCAAAAAGGCTTGAATGAGGTGAAGAACGAAATCGGTTAACTTCACCTGAAGCCTCTGGAGTCGCTCCACCTCCTCGGGTGGAAGGCCTTCAGGAATCCCTTCCAGTTTTTTGTGGATCGAAGGAATTGGTGTTTTTAATTCAGTCATAAAGTTCCAATAGTTTATTTTGGAATTTAGTTTCACAAAATCTTCAAGAGTTGTCAAGATAAGAATCTGAGATTTCGTAATCCCTCACTTAAGGGAGAATTATATGAATCGGGTAGGGATATCTCCAAAAATCTTATAAAGCGGGTCGGTT
>JBBIRM010000264.1:0-2708 GCA_037441765.1 Deltaproteobacteria bacterium
CCCTTGCCGCATTTGTTTTCATTTCTTATTTCGAATTACGACACAGTCTTTTCCACCCCATCACCCCAGTCTATAAAACTCGTTTTAAATACTTTTTCAGAGATCTCATAGTAAGACTTCTGAAAAAGTTAAAAGAATGCTTAAGGCAATAATTAAATTATTACGTGATTAAATCTTGGGAATTTCATTCTAACAATTTTTATGTAGGGCAAGCCTTCAGGCGCCTGCATATCATTTTAAGGCAAGGCTAAAGCCTTGCCCTACAAAATTCGGTTATGAGTTAAGAAATTTGAACCCTTGAATCCTGAAATATTGATTGATTTTCTAATCCACCAGACCCAGCCCTTTCTTAACATGCTTAAGTATACTTTCCATAATGGGTCCTGCTTGTCCGTGGATGGTCATATCAGCCATACTATCATAGGGGGTGGGATCACGGTTGATGATCACCAGTTTTGCACCGTTTTGTTTTGCTACCAAAGGCATGGAGGCAGCAGGTTGGACAACCAGAGAAGAACCGATGACAATGAATAGATCACATAGAGAGGATCGTCGGTGGGCTTCTTGGGTCTCCTTGACAGGCATGGATTGGCCAAAGGAGATGGTCGCAGGTTTAAGGGGTCCACCGCAATCGTCGCAATAAGGAACTTTTACCCCTCTCTTGATTCTTTCCTGCACTTCCTCACGATCATATCTCTTGTTACAACGAAGGCAAGTGACATACATTGCGGTTCCATGAAGTTGAATAATCTTCTCCTCAGAATTTCCTGCCTTATGATGAAGACCATCAATATTCTGTGTGATGATACAGTCCAGTTTGCCAAGCCTCTCCAATTCAGCAATAGCTAAATGGGCCAGATTGGGTTTGGCCTTTTTCATCGGTTCGTACATCTCTGTGGCCATCTGCCAATACTTCTCCCGGGAGGCTTCGCTGGCGAGGAAGTTCTGAAAATAAAAATCTTCAGGATTATATCTATCCCATACGCCCCCTGGGCTACGAAAATCAGGAATTCCGGACTCGGTGCTGAGACCTGCCCCTGAAAAGACAACTGTCCTCTTTGAATCAATAATCCATTGGGCCACTTTTTGGATCTTCTCCTCCATCTCATCCTCCTCGGTTGTTGTTGTCCATATCCATGATATTTTTTATATCACGAGCCATCTTCTCTTGCAAGGAAGAGTGAGACTGTGATAAAATTTTAAAATGAAATGTAATTTAATTAAACAGGGATATCCCCAGGGTAGTTGTTATGTTGAAGTGGAGGGTAGAAAGTCCCTTGCCTGTGAGGTTACTCTTAAACAGACAGATAATGGTCCGCTTCGGTTAATCTCCGCTGTCCACCTCTCCCGTCCAGAAAACTATCTGTCCATATATCAATCGGGATGCAACTTCTCCTGCCGAAAATGTCATTCCTGGAGTTTTACAAAGATTGCGAAAGGCGACTGGTGGTCTCCCTCGGATATATTAAAGGCCTGTAAGGAGTATGAAAAGGAGGTCACCATTAAAGAGCCCCGGGAGAGAGCAACCGCTTTTCATGCCCATGATTCCTGCCGTTGCTGTGGGGCCTGCGTAATGTATAAAAAGCGTTCCCCACTCTGTCCAAAAGTTGTCCAGAAAAAGGATATCCTATTAAGCCCTCAGGGTTGGGGACCCGCTCGTAATATCGTGGCCTTCACAGGAGGAGACCTGACCTGCTGCCCTGATTTTTATATAAGATGTTCAGAACTAATTAAAGAGAGAACCAATCTTTGGGTTTTGATTGAAACAAATGGTTATGGTCTTACCCCACAGAACCTCGATGCACTTAAGAGTGCAGGGGTTGATTCATTCTGGCTGGATATCAAGGCCTATGATGGGACAGACCATAAGTGGTTGACGGGCTGTTTTAATCGAAACATCCTTAAACTTCCAGAAGAGATAGTGAAGAGGGAATTTGTCCTGGAGGTTCTCTCCCTCTACATTCCTAACCTGGTGGAGACAGATCAGTTGAAAAAGATTGCCCAGTTGCTCTTTGATATTGATCCAGAAATCCCTTTTACAATCTTAGCCTTCTTTCCTGAATATCAGATGAAGCGTTATAGGAGCCCAAAAACAGAAGAAATGGTAGAGGCCTATCTGGAAGTAAAGGCCATCGGCCTGAGAAATGTTAGGTTGGGCAATTGTGGTGTTTTTGCTACCTCTAAGGAAGACTATCAACTTCTAAAGGAAAGGGTAGGGGTGGGAAATTATTGATTAATGATGGGGTTTGTGGTATGGAAGAGTAAGTCTTAGATATTCCCTGGCCCAAAGAAATATTAAGTTGAGGCAGGTTCCTTTATAGGCGGGCCAGGATTATGGGTAAATCAAATTTCAAGGAGAGAATTCATGGAGAAGACAGTACTCATCGTTGATGATGAGGAAAGAGTTGTTCAGTCAATTAAAGGTGTCCTGGAGGATGAAGGATTTCGTGTTGTCAGGGCGGGGAGTGGGGAGGAAGCAATAGAAGTCTTTCAGAAAGAAGGTCCAGCGGTTACCCTGCTTGATATTTGGATGCCCGGAATGGACGGGCTCGAAGTCTTAAAACGACTCAAATGGATGGCACCGGATTGCCAGGTCATCATGATCTCGGGCCATGCAACAATCTCTGCGGCGATGGCCGCTGTGAAATTAGGGGCTTTTGATTTTATTGAAAAACCTCTTTCCCTCGATACTCTTCTCAAAACTATTA
>JBBIRM010000265.1:0-2588 GCA_037441765.1 Deltaproteobacteria bacterium
TCTAATTTCACAATAACCTTCTAAAAGAGGTTTGTCAATAAAAAGGTCTTTCTTGTCATTTAAGAATTAAAAGTGCACTCTTAGTCTTCTTAAAAAACCTTCATGGAAGCAGATCAACACACATAATAAGGAAGATTGTCGAGATCACTTCCTTCCTTCTCCCGCTGGCGGGAGAGGGATAGGGTGAGGGTGGACTTCTAATATATCCCCCTCACCTTTGTCCTCTCCCCATGGGGAGAGGAGATCAGAAGTGGTGCACTTTTAAAACTTAAAGAGTGCACTTTTAAATTTTAGCTAACATAAAAAGGCCTTTCTATGAAAATAGAAAGGCCTTTTGAAAGTATGGAATTTTCGGTAAAACTTACTCCTAATCCTTCCCCTTCTTATCGAACTCTTCTATTTTCTTACGAAGGTATTGCTTTAAGGCATCAGGTTTTTCACAAAATTTAACATCCCCTTCACAAACGGTGCTACTGCTGTCGATATCACAATAACCAATTCCTTTGCCTAACCCTAAGCTCTCTGGTCTTCTGAAAAGTGGACATTCCTTTTCCTCTCCCATCCAGATTCTCCTTTCCTCTTCTGTTCTAATAGATACTTCTTCAATAAGTCAGGTTTCTTACAGAAATAGAGATCTCCATCACATATAGTCCGATCACAATCGAGATCGCAATATCCAATACCTCTACCAAAATGGAGTGTATCACATTCTCTATAAAAAGAACATGGCCTCCCTATGGACATTTACCCTCACCTCCTCGGAAAAAAAGCCCGTGGCAAGATGAACCACGGGCCCGCAAATTTATTCTCCTGACCATCTTAGACAGGACTTCGGCAACCCGGCTATCCCGAATATTCGGGACCAGTGCTTACCCCCAAAGGCTTCCTCTGAGAGAAACCCTTATGGGAAAAACACCCCTGTGTGCCTTATTGCGATTCAGCACACGGGCGTGGTTTTCCGTCCCACGATTACTCGTGGTTTGGCTTTATCGGTCAAATAAATTTTTTCCCTAATATTTTTATAAGCAAATTCAATGCCAGATGGATTCAATAAATTGAACTTATTGATTTATATGATTTTATTTGAATATGAAATTCTTTAATTAATTGAAAAATTGCCATTTTTTGTTACCAAAGCCTAAAATTTATTAATCAATCAGAAACCCATTCAGGGATGATATAAGTCTCATCAGGACTGAGTTTTTTTGTGAATGTTCCCGATCCATCGATATCGAGGATAAGATAGTTAATGGGCGGTTCTCGGTCATCGTCGATTGCATAGGCGAAGACCTTGCCGTTTCCACTGATTCTGGCAATATGGCCACCATTTGGGGTAAAGAACTTCTCAACCATCTTCTCCACCCCATCCACACGTTTCACCGAGATGGAATATGGATGAAGTCCTCTCAGGTCTGGGATAGGCCATCCATCAAGGTTTATCTCTTCTCCAATTGCAAAAGATGGAAATAGAATCATACCCATTAAAATTAACCATAAAAAGAGAAATCCCTGTCTCATTTTAGCCTCGTCCTTTCTCTTCCAAGAACTTTTCCACAGCAAAAGCGGCGGTAGCCCCATCGCCAACCGCAGTCGAGATCTGACGTAACAATTTCTTTCTACAATCCCCTGCAGCAAATATGCCCTTAACATTGGTCTCCCCATTTTCGTTGGTGAGGATATATCCTCCCTCATCCATTTCAACCAACCCTTTTAGAAATTGAGTCCTGGGGGCTATTCCAACAAAAAGGAATACACCTTCCACTGGAAGCTCCTTGACCTCATTGTTCTTTACATTTCTTACCAGAATGGACCTCACCATCTTATCACCTCTTATCTCCTGAACCACTGAATTCCAGAGAAATTTTATCTTGGGGTTTGCAAATGCCCTTTCCTGGTAAATCTTTGTGGCCCGCAGTGCATCCCTTCTATGGATGATGGTCACCTCCTTTGCAAACTTTGTTAAAAAGAGGGCTTCGGTCAAGGCGGAGTCCCCTCCCCCCACCACAACTATAGAACTATCTGTAAAAAAAGCCCCGTCACAGGTGGCACAGAAGGAAACCCCCTTTCCTATAAACTCCTCCTCCCCTGGGACTCCCAATTTTCGATATTCAGTGCCTGTTGAAATAATTACAGCATCTGCAAAATATTCAGATTCATGAGTTTTTATCACCTTCCGATCTCCTGCAATTTTTACCTCAATGGCCTCTTCTTGAACCGTCTCAAGTCCAAACTTTTTTGCCTGTTCTTCCATCAATTGGCCAAGCTCAGATCCACTAATTCCGTTTGGAAACCCTGGGTAGTTCTCAATGATCTCAGTAGTACAGATCTGACCTCCAAAGACGCCTAACTCAATGAGCAGTGTTCGAAGCCTTGCTCTCGAAGTATAAAGGCCAGCGGTCAAACCTGCTGGACCTCCCCCAATGATGATGGCATCGTAGGATCCGGATTTTCTTTGATTCATCTTCCCCTCCCTCTCTAAAAGAGTATCTAATGTATAGTCGAATCATACCTCCATTGTCAATGGGTAACCCCTCTGACCAGAAATTCCGTAATAATAGGGGGCCACAATGGTGAAATCGTGGAAATGG
>JBBIRM010000266.1:0-2560 GCA_037441765.1 Deltaproteobacteria bacterium
CTTGATCCTCCTTTACATAAAATTTGACATCTATTTGTCAAGAATATAAACCGCTGCACGATCCCCATCAACCCTTACCCTTTGTCCAGTTTTAATCTGAGAGGTCGCTTTTACTGTTCCAACCACACAGGGAATGCCGTATTCACGAGCAACAATAATGGGATGGGACAGTGCTCCTCCCCCATCACAAATAATTCCTTTGATGATGTTAAAGGCAGGGGTCCAGGAGGCGGTTGTCCCTGGTGAAACCAGAATTTCATCAGGTTTTATATTTGTGAGGTGATCAACTGTCATAATCACCCGTGCAACCCCTTCGGCCACTCCAGGGGTTGAAGCAGATCCGTAGAGGTCAGCTCTTAACTCTTCTCTTATAATAGGATGTTGCGTCGCCGAAACAGAAAGGGTGGGGTCTGTGCTAATCACTTCTTGGACCTTATCAGGATTTCCTAAGAAGATAGGAGTTTCTATCTTGTGGTAATCCTCCCATGCTTTCTTCCGGTTTTCTACATAGGGTCGAAGATTGACCATTCCCATTGGGATGGCCGCTTTTCTGATATCATCTGGGAGAAGGAAGAATATATCATCCGGATCGTCAATACACCCTGATTCTGCAAACCGTCTTCCATACTCCATAAAAATCCATCTTCCAATAGCCGCGCAGTAGAAGTCGGAGTAAAAGGTATGGTCTTCACTCCAATAGCCTGCCATCTGCCCTGCCTTTAATAAGGCCATGAACCAATCCCTTTGACTCTCAGGGACTTTGGTGATAACCCTTTTTTCAGCCTCCTCCCTTTTCTGGATCATCAGCACTCGTTCTTTATCGGGGCTGTAATTTCTCTTTCTCATACTTAGTCTGATGGAATCTATTCCGATGCTTGGTTTCTCAACCCAAGTTGGGGTATTGTATTCCTGCATCCTAAGACATCTCCATCCATACTCTTCGAGGAAATTGTCATATTCCCTGAGCCATTGCCTTCCTGCTTTGCTCTCTTTTAGTTTTATGAGCACTTCTTCGTTATCTTTAGCATAATTGAAGACCTCTTCCAGTCCCAACTCTCTTACTCGATTCCCTAAGGTCCAGATCAATTTATCCACCAGGAAGAGTTGGCTATCAAAACCTGACATCAAGGCCTGAAATTCAGGATCCACGGCTGCCTCAACCCCGAAGAGTTCTTTCCACATCTTTTGAAGCAGCCCAAAGACATAAAAAGTGGAAACCATTAGAAGCATATGAATCTCCGCCTCTCTTCGGCAGACATTAAAGATAAACTCGTTCATGAGGGTGAGCAGATCAAGATTGCTAATCTTTTGAATATCCTTCCATTTGGTAATCCCTTTGGATTTTTTTAGATTAGCATAGGAATCGATCAACTCCTTTTTATATGGCTCCCAAATTCCATTAAAGTTCTCAATAAAAGGTCTGATCTTCTCTCGAAATATTGGTTCTCTCTGTTTGGCCTCCTCTGGGGTTGTTTTAATCGCAGTAATATAATGATGTCCATTAACTATCCTTGTATCCCACCCCTTGCTTGTGGGAAGGCACAGCGTTTCCGCAGCATATCTTACACCGTAATTGTACCAATACCAGCCTACATTAAAATATAAAGGGGTCATGGGAGGAACACAATGGACCATATCGCACATTAAAACTCCATAACTCTCAATGTCCTTTTGGTCATCGAACTCATAAAAACTCATGCCATATGCAGGTTGCAACATAGTCTCCTCCTTTACATTGTTTACGTATTTTTCTCTTTTCCAGGGATACTCTAACTTGAAGCACCTTGGATGGCTTTCTTCTGCCAATCCATGGCTGCCTCCTTAATGCTTTCTGAAAGGGTTGGATGCCCTTTTACAACCTCACATAGATCATCAATCGAGGCCTCCAGATTGATTGCCAGAAGTATTTCACCTATGAGTTCAGTGGCATGACTTCCTAATATGTGAGTACCCAATATCTGTCCTAACCCTTTTTCTGCTACGATCTTTATAAATCCTTCGGTTTCCCCAATCGCCCATGCCTTACCACTATTTAAAAAAGAAAACTTTCCTATCTGGATATCATATCCCTTTTCTTTGGCCTCTTTCTCCTTTAGACCTATAGCGGCGAGTTCAGGGGAAGTATAGATACAACTTGGGATTTTATTATAATCGATTTCACAAGATTTCCCTATAATATTTTCCACCGCTACGATCCCTTCCGCTGAGGCAGAATGGGCAAGCATCCTCTTGTCGATTACGTCTCCAATGGCATAAATGCCATCTACATTGGTTTCCATTTTTGAATTGACTTTGACAAACCCTCTTTCCATTTTAACTCCAATTTTATTTAGATTGAGACCTTCTATATTTGGACCTCTTCCGATAGCCACTATGGCTTTTTCTCCAGAATATTTTATTATCCTTCCTCCCCTTTTTACCATCACTTCCACTACTCCATTCTTTGGAAAGGCTTGAAGGACTTCTGTTTCAGTTAATATCTCGATACCTTTCTTTTCCATTAACCTCCTCAGTAAAGCGACTAACTCTTGGTCTTCATTGGAGATAATCTGGGGAAGCA
>JBBIRM010000267.1:0-2507 GCA_037441765.1 Deltaproteobacteria bacterium
CCTTTCTTGAAGATAGCGGCGGTTGCTGTTCCAATGAAGCTGAAAAAGAGAATGGCTGCTGGAATCAATTGAAGAAGAACAATGATCGCTCCAATAATTATGAAGACCCATAGAGCGGTCCCTGCCTCCTTCAGACTGATCGAACGAGCAAATGCTGGAGAAGCAATTAAACTCATTAACCCTACCATCAATCCTGCTTTTATTGTTCTTTCCATTTTCGTTTCCTCCTTTCTTTGAACTTCACCCTACTATGTGCATTTGATATGCCAAGAAATATAAAATTTTTAACTAATTGAATTTATTGGTTTTTTGAAATTAAAGAGGATATAAGGGATAGTCTTTAGGAGGAAAATGTATAATTAAAATATACAATTTTTTCTGCCAATTACGAGATTCGTAAATAAATTATTGAAATTTTTAAATTTTTTTAAAAAATAAAAAATTTATACAAAAATTTTAGGAAAAATAATAAAATTATGCAGTCAAATTTAAATAATTATGTTAAAATCTCTCAGTTTCAGAAGTAACTTTAATAAATTGGAGGGATTTATAAATGGGTTTGCTCAAAACTACAATAGGTGAACTTTTAGACAATATATCTTCTAAATTTCCATCAAATATTGCATTGGTTGACCTCTATAGGGGGGTAAGATATACATATCAAGAGTTTCAAAATCTTGTTAACTCCTTGGCCAAAGGTTTTATAAGAATGGGGTTGGAAAAAGGGGACCATGTTGCCCTATGGAGTCCGAACCGATGGGAATGGATTGTCACCCAATTCGCTCTAACAAAGATTGGAGCGATCCTGGTCAGCATAGATATTAATGCTCAACTGAAAAATCTTGAATACCTCCTCAAACAATCCGATTCAAGGTGTTTGATTTTAACAGAAGGGTTAAAAGGATCTGAATACATTGAAATGATCCACCAACTCTGTCCTATGATTGGCCAATCGAATAGAGGTCAATTGAACTGTCCTTCTCTCCCAGAGCTTAAACATCTGGTTTTAATCTCCGAAAATAAGATAGATGGGATGTGGAATTGGGAGGAGATCCTTGGAATGGGCAGAGGCGTCTCTGACCATCTCTTAATCGAACGACAACGCTCTAACCACCATGAAGATGTAGTCACACTTCTCTATACCTCGGGAACAACAGGCGCTCCAAAAGGTGTGATGTCAACCCATCTCGGGGTCATAAACACTACCCTGGCAAGCGCTGATAATCAGAGGTTAACCGAAAAAGATATACTCTGTCTTTCGGTCCCCCTATCCCATATGTTCGGTTGTATCTGTGTGACATTAGCCTCGGTAATAAAAGGGGCAACACTTGTGATCCCTTCAGAGGTGATCGAGCCGAAAAAAATCCTTGAGGCTATTGAGAAAGAGAGATGTACAGCCATTTATGGCTCTCCCAGTGCCTTTATAGCAATGATGGAAGATCCTAAATATCCCACAACCGATCTCAAATCCCTTAGAACAGGAATTATGGGAGGAGCCCAGTGTCCGATGGAGGTGATGAAGAAGGTTGTGGATGAGATGGGGGTAAGAGAGATTGTCATTGGCTATGGATTGACAGAATCATCTTCATGGATCACAGAGACAAGACCCGACGACCCTTTGGAATTACGCGTCTCAACCGTAGGAAGGCCTCTCCCGAATGTTGAGGTAAAGATGATTGACCCTGGGACCGGTGAAGAAGTCCCAACAGGTGCGATTGGAGAACTCTGTGCCCGTGGTTTGAATATGAAGGGTTATTACAAAATGAGCGCAGCCACTGAGAAGGCACTTGACAGAGAGGGATGGCTTCATTCTGGAGACCTGGCCACGATAGATGAAAAAGGATATGTGAGGATGGCAGGAAGATTAAAAGAGGTGATTCAAAAAGGAAGAGAGACCATCTTTCCTTCTGAGATTGAAGAAGTCCTTTTTTCATTTCAAGGAATCTCAAACGCCCAGGTATTTGGGGTTCCTGACAAAGTATTAGGAGAAGAGATTGCACTATGGATTAAGTTAGAAGAAGGGGCTTATGCTACAGAAGAGGAAATTCTAAGTTTCTTAAGAGAAAAAATTCCAGAATCCCACCTACCTAAGTATATAAAATTTATAAAAGAATTTCCTATGACCCCTCTTGGTAAGATTCAGAAATTCAAGATGAGAGAGATAGCAACAAAAGAATATGGATTGGAATAAAAACTCAACACTCGAATTTATTGTACAATTATCTTCGTCCTCGGGCAGTAGCTAATACCTTATTAAAACATATCAAAAATGTTCAATTTACTGAAAATACTCGATTTTTATTAAAACGATTTTTTATCAAATCATACTCTAAATCCTCTCATCCTGCCTGCTTTTGACAGGTTCGAAGGGTTGGAACCTCACTTCCCCAGTCTATAAAACTCGTTTTAAATACTTTTTCAGAGGTCTCAAAAATTTTTCTCTTAGCTAAAATTTAAAAGTGCACCACTTCTGATCTCCTCTCCCCCTGGGGAGAGGACAAAGGTGA
>JBBIRM010000268.1:0-2479 GCA_037441765.1 Deltaproteobacteria bacterium
GGCTACCATCTCCTTAGATGAAATCTCTTTCATAAGACATTCTATTAACCGACCCACTATATAAGATTTTTGGAGATATCCCTGCCCGATTCATATAATCCCCCTTAAGTGAGGGATTACATTCTTCTAAAATGTCAGCCTCGTTCTTCTCTAAATGGGAATCCTTAATAAATCTTCTGCCAAGACGATTTCCCCCTTGAAAACCTTCTGGCATTGTCGAAGGATATCGACCTGATCACAGGGAGGATAGAAATGAGTGAGAAGGAGTTTCTTAGATTGTGATTCAGTTGCAATCCTTCCTGCAAGGGAGGGGGTAAGGTGTCCTTCCACCTTTTTATTATCCGGAAAAGAACACTCCAGAATGAGAAGATCCACCTTTAAGGCAAGGTCGATAATATTTTGACAATAATCAGTATCTCCTGAAAAAGCAATTGCCTTACCATTTTTCATCTCGATTCTGAAACCAACACTTCCTTTAAGATGGCTCATGGGTTTGGCATCTATCTTTAAATCCCTAAAAAAGATTGGCCTCTTAGATATCTCCTTGACATGAAGCGAATAGGTAGAAGGCTCTATCCAGGGACCATAAACTTTTCTCATCTGATTGAAAAATTTTTTGAATCCCTTGCCACCTATGCAGATTAACTCTTTTATTCGAGGTAGAGTGGAGTATTTAGAGGCGAAGAGGATGGGGACAAGGTCTGCTACATGGTCGGGATGAATATGCGTGTAAAGAATTAAATCCATATCCTGGTAAGTCAGTCCCACTTCCAACATCTTTCTCAATGCTCCAGGTCCGCTATCAATTAAAACCTTTGAGCCCCTGGATATTAAAAAAAGGGCAGGGGAACTTCTCCTTAAAGAGGGAACTCCAGTCCCTGAACCGATTACGATTAATTCAGACATACCTGCCTCCCCAGTCTTTTTTATGACTTTTTTAGAACTCTCGTTTCTCCCCTCTCCCCAATGAGACTGTGTCGTAATTCAAATAAGAATGGAAACAAATTCGGCAAGGGACAAGCCCTTGCCCTACGTTTAAAATTGTTTAATTTCCCATAGGGCAAGCCCTTATGGCTTGCCAAACCTTTTATTGCCTGCATTCGAAGGGTTGGAACCCTACCTCCCAAGGTCTTTCTATGACTTTTTCAGAGATCTCGTTTATTTTACTTGACAAGATTTTTGGAATATTTTAAAAAGACAAGTCAAGTTATTATTTTCACAAATATGTATTCTTTTGAAATAACAAATTATTTAGATATTGAGAAAATTTAAAATATTTGGACTAAAATCTTTTCTTCTGGTATTATGCCCATAAGGAAAAATAAGATGAAAAGACCTGATGAAAATAATTCAAATGACAAAAAGAAAAAAGGGTTTAATTTAACCAGAAGGAGATTTCTTAAACTTTCAGGAATCACAGGTGCATATATCTGGACAACTCAGAAGGTAGGAAAGCCTGATTCTTCTCTTGCTTCACCTCTTCAAAAAAGGCCTGAGAAGGGTGAAGAAAAATGGATAGTAACTTCTTGTTTGAACTGTTCAGGCAGGTGCGGTATCAGAGTTAGGGTGGCCAATCATAAGGCGGTCCAGATCACAGGAAATCCATTTTCTCAAGTCTCTGAGGGAAAGATCTGTCCAAAGGGATACGTTGGTCTTCAGGTGCTATATGATCCAGAACGAATCGTCACGCCTTTAAAAAGAACATCTCCAAAAAAAGGAGAAGGAATTGATCCCCAGTGGAAACCAATCTCTTGGAATCAAGCCCTGGAAGAGGTCTCAAGAAATCTACGGGGCCTTCGGGAAGGCCTTCGCCCCCATCGCCTTCTTCTATTTTCAGGATTGAACTCAAGAAGTAATGAAGATCTGATATCAAGATTTGCGGAGGCCTTCGGTACACCTAACCTTGTGACAGGAGATAGTTTTTATTTGGAAGCCGAAAAGGCAGGAAACTGGATGGCAGATGGTCATTTTGATATAGGGACATATGATCTGGATCACACCAATTATATCCTCTCTTTTGGAGCTGACCTTCTCGAGTCAACTCCTACAGTGGCTCGGTGGCTTAGAAAATGGGGAAAACTTCGTCGAGAAAAGATCATCCGCACGAAGGTGGTCAGCATCCAGCCCTTCTATTCACTCACTTCCTCCAAGGCAGATGAGTGGATTCCTATTAAACCAGGAACCGATGGTGCCCTTGCGATGGGTATTGCCCACATCATCATTCGCGAGGATATATTTGATCATTCCTTCATCAAGGAATGGTCGGTTGGGTTTGAGCAATACCGTGAGACTGTTCTCCAACACTACAGGCCTGAGGCTGTTTCGAAGATAACAGGAATACCAATTGAAACGATTTGTAGAATCGCAATGGAATTTGCTCAAACCCGACCTGCCCTGGCAATCCCTGGGAAAGGAGCAATTGCCTGGCCCGGGGGATCTTACATCGGATATGCGATTCGTTGTTTAAACGCATTGGTTG
>JBBIRM010000269.1:0-2459 GCA_037441765.1 Deltaproteobacteria bacterium
ATGAGATGAGTGATCTTTTTCTTCATCGTTGTAGAAAAATGTAGTCTTTCCATTATTTTTTCTGCAATTTGAGAGGAAAAGGTTTCATGAAAATAGAAATGAATTTCCCCATTTTCGTCTTTCGAGTAGACTTCTTGTTTTCCAAGGTCATGAAACAGGGCTGAATAAAAAAGGGAGAGTAAATCCTCCTGAGAGATATTAAAAGATGGTTCTTTTGAATTGAGCCACTCAAAGGCCCACGATATCTTTTCAACCATGAGGAGGCTATGGGAGAGGACATTGAGATGGTGATGGTGTCCTTGTCCGAGATTCTCAAGTCCTTTTAATTCAGGAAAAATTTTAAAAAGTAAACCCACTTCATAAAGGGTATTCATTCCATAGACTGGGTGTGGAGAGAGAAAGATCCGATCGAGTTCCATCTTGATTCGTTCGCCTGGAACCTTAAGGATCAGATCTCTTTTTTCGGAAATCTCTTCTTTTAAATTATTATCCAGGGAGAACCCATTTAAGGTGCAGAGGTAACGGATAGCCCTAAGCATCCTCAATGGGTCTTGATCAATGGATTGGTTCGAAACAACGCGAATCACCTTCTCATCGATATCCTCCAGTGCCCTATGAACCCAGTGAAAAGTTCCATCCTTTAAAGAATAAGCGATTGAATTGATAGTAAAATCTCTTCGTCTGAGGTCCTCCTCAAGGGTCTTACCTTGAAATGGACTGAGGTCGATCGATTGGTCTTTGTCAACCCACCTGTATGTAAGGGTATTTCTCTCTTCCTTTCCAACCATAAAGAAATGAATTTTAAGGGCTTCTTCTATCTGGGGGATAAAGTAGGTATCCTCCTTTGCTAAAGTAAAATCATAATCGTTTCTCTCTATTCCAAGCAGTCTGTCTCGAATGTACCCACCCACCAGAAAAATTGAAACCCCACTTTTTTTTGAAATCTCTGATAGTCGAAGGAGGAGGGGATCACTGAGAATACTTTTTTCTATCTCTTTAATATCCATTCTTGGTTAAATTTGATAACCTCTTTAATTTATGATAATTTACATTATAAAGCATAGTCTATTGGCTGGAGCCTGTCAATTGGGTAACACGATCAGGGAAGAGTTAGAAGAGTTGGAGAGGTTGACCCTCTCTCCTTTTGCCACACTGAGTTCAAAGACCAAAGGCCGTCAAGTTTATGAAGAGGAATGCCCCTTGAGGCCTGCTTTCCAGCATGACAGAGATCGGATTATACATTCAAAATCATTTAGACGTCTGAAGCATAAAACTCAAGTCTTTCTAATCCCAACCGGTGACCATTATCGAACCCGATTGACCCATACCCTCGAAGTTTCACAAATCGCCCGCACAATCTCTAAATCCCTAAGACTCAATGAAGAC
This sequence comes from Deltaproteobacteria bacterium, assembly GCA_037441765.1. GTDB lineage: Bacteria > Desulfobacterota > BSN033 > BSN033 > UBA1163 > JBBIRM01. The sequence goes on from JBBIRM010000269.1 coordinate 1,387, forward strand.
CTGACAGAGGCGATTGCCCTTGGTCATGATCTTGGCCATACCCCCTTCGGCCATGCAGGTGAGGATACTCTCAATGAAATCGTTCCTGGGGGATTTAACCATGCTGAACAGAGCCTAAGGGTGGTTGATATATTGGAAAGGGACGGGAAAGGATTGAACCTTACGGCTGAGGTGAGGGAGGGGATCTTAAAACATACCAAAGGTAAAGGGGAGATTCTTTGCGAGGACCCAGCGGTGATGGCCACAACCCTCGAAGGTCAGGTAGTTCGAATGGCCGATATTATTGCCTATATAAATCACGACATTGATGATGCGATTCGAGGTGGGGTTATCTCTCAAAACGATCTTCCTAAACATTGCCTTAAATATTTGGGTGAGACGTACTCAAAAAGGATTAATACGATGGTAAATGATTGTGTCTCAAGAACATTGAAGGAAGGGGGTGGGGTGCTAAGACTGAGCGATGAGGTGCTTTATGCTATCTGGGAATTAAGGGAATTTCTATGGGATAGGGTCTATGAGAATGAGACTGTTCATGCAGATTTCCATAAGGCAGGAAAGATCTTGAGGGAACTCTACCAATATCTTACGACCCATCCCGACTATTTTTTAACTTTGATTGAAAGGGAAACGCTATATGACACTTTGGAAAGATGCGTTTGTGATTTTTTGGCCGGGATGACTGACCGCTATGCTTTTAATCTCTATGAGAAAATTTTTCTTCCACTCCCCTGGATGATCGTTTAATGAGATTAAAAAATATTTAAAAAAGGCTTTTTCACCCCAAACCCCCAATCTGAAAATTCGTTTAAATACTTTTTCAGAGACCCCATTTCAAGAGTTCTGAAAAAGTCCCTCAAAGACTGGGGAGGTAGGGTTCCAAACCCTTCGAATGCGGGCAATAAAAGGTTCGGCAAGCCACAAGGGCTTGCCCTACGAGAAATTAAACGAATCTCAAACGTAGGGCAAGGGCTTGTCCCTTGCCACATTTGTTTTCATTTCTTATTTCGAATTACGACACAGTCTCACTTCATTTTCTTGACAAGGGTAATTATGTGTGATAAAAAGTTTTA
>JBBIRM010000270.1:0-2435 GCA_037441765.1 Deltaproteobacteria bacterium
ATCTGCCTTTTAAGCAGAGAGTCGCTGGTTCGAGTCCAGTACGGCCCACCATAAACTTGAAAATTCAGGTTTCGAAATTGTTAATTTGAGAGGGTCCCCATCGTCTAGCCAGGCCAAGGACATCGGCCTTTCACGCCGGCAACAGGGGTTCAAATCCCCTTGGGGACGCCATTTTTTTAATTTTTCAACCAGGGTACACTCTCCTTATGGCTGACTTAAACCCTAAAAGAAAGAAATGGGTTTTAACGATCTTAATTTTAGGATTATTTTTTACCATCATCATTTACCAATATAATTCTCAAATATGGAACCAAGCCATTAAGTTCTATTCCTTGCTTCAAAATCAACATCGTTTGAAAGGGTTCATCACATCTTTTGGGGCCTATTCTCCACTTGCCTATATTTTGATTCAAGTCTCACAGGTAATTGTCGCCCCTATTCCTGGAGGGGCTATTGAGTTTTTAGGAGGATATCTCTTTGGGGTAAAGGCTGGATTTATTTACTCGATGATCGGGCTTTTTTTTGGTTCCTTACTGGCCTTTGGTCTTGCAAGGATTTTTGAAAAATGGGCGGTTGAGAAGTTTGTTTCTAAGGATACGATTAAAAAATTTGACTATCTCATTGGCCATGAAGGAGCCATTCTGAGTTTTCTACTTTTCCTAATCCCTGGTTTTCCCAAAGATGCATTGTGTTATATTTTAGGTTTGACCCCAATGCACCTTGGAATATTTTTAATCATTTCTACAATCGGGAGGATCCCGGGAACCCTGATGGCTTGCCTCCAGGGAGGAAAGGCCTTCGAACATCAATATAAACTATTTCTTATCCTTCTGGGAATTTCCGCCTTTATCATCTTGATTTTTTACATCTACCACGAACCGATTCACCGCCAGATAAAAAAATGGAGATGGTGGAAGTTTTAAGGAATCTAAAGATTTTTTAGCAAGGATGGAAAGATTGAGGGAAGAAAAGAAGGGGAAATGGTCCTCTGATCTGGTATTGGATATCTATACAAGTCTATTGATAGAGATCTGGGAGATTGTTTCAGCATTGATTGGTGAGGCCATCTTGGAAATCCTCTTTAATCTCTCTATACGAAAACTTGGAGAGAAATATCCCTTTTTAATATTTTTGAAAGTATCGGAGGAAGGCCTCTCTTTCGATGAGATGAGGGAAGAGTGCAGGACCATTTCACCTGTTGACCTCCACAGGGGATTTCAAGGGTTGATCACACACCTCTTTGAGCAATTTTCAACTTTGGCAGAAGGGGTTATCAGCAGGGAACTCTTTCCAAAGGTATTTCCGAAGGTAAAAGAGGCAGAACGAATCATTTCTCAAAAATAGGAGAAACGTTGAGACTCATTTTTAAGAATCTGAATATCCTCAGGTCCACGCTCAATGCAATCAGCACCAGTTTTGAGATCAAAGAGATCGTAGAGTCTGCAGGGACAAACCTTCCCAATCTCTTCGATTTCTCTTCCTTTGGCTTGCTTTGGAGACAGGAGTATCAACTCTATCTCTACCAGGAGGAATCCTGTCCGGCCTCTTTCACTCAAGAGGTGGCAAAGAATATGGTTAAAATTTTCTCCCTCCTGATAGGGGAACCCATCGATATGGATCGTCTTACCCTACGAGTGGAAAAGAGAAAATTGAGACCCAAACAGATGATAATGGACCCTAAGGCAACACTAAAATCCCATATCACCTTACCACTTCCCATGGAAAAGGAAATCCTCGGATGCATTTCATTAAATAGTGAACAACCCAATGCTTTCGATGCCCAGGACCTTCAGTTCTTTTCAGTCATTGGATATCAGATCGGATCCACCTTAAAACACTTTCAAAGGTTTAGTTCGATTAAGAATATCGCCATTTATGATACCTTGACCAATCTCTATAATAGAAGATATTTTGAAGAAAGGCTCGAGATGGAGGCCCAAAAAGCCTTTTATGGAGGTCTCCCCCTTTCGCTCATAATGGTAGATATTGACCATTTTAAGAAGGTCAACGATACTTTTGGCCATACGGAGGGAGATAAGGTTCTTTATGAAATTGCATTATTATTGAAGGGATCGGTTCGAAAGAAGGATACGGTAGCACGTTATGGAGGGGAAGAATTTATTCTCATCTTACCCGAGGCAGGATTAGGGGAGGCCTCGATGATTGCAGAGCGCATTAGGCAATCTGTTGAAAAAACTCGTTTTGATATCGGCCAGGCTCAAATTAACCTAACTGTAAGTTTAGGGATATCCAGTTTTCCTGGGCATCGAGCCAAAACAAAGGAAGACCTCATCAAAATGGCAGACTCCGCTCTCTATGATGCAAAAAGGAGAGGACGTAATCAGGTATGTATCTTTGAGACAGGCCAATAATTTTTTGAAAAAAATTTTTTATTTAAGGAGGCATTGAGATGAGAAATTTAATGAGAATATGGG
>JBBIRM010000271.1:0-2406 GCA_037441765.1 Deltaproteobacteria bacterium
CTGTCATACCAAATTCATTGATATAGATGCATTTGAGTTTCCGATAAACCTCACGTATCAGGTCAGGGGGGCTAGGTTCTCCTCCGGCCGATATCTTTTTTAAAGAAGATAAATCATAATCCTGAAACTGCTCCATTTCAATGATTCGCTTAACAAGACTCGGGACAGTGGGCATATATGTTACCTTCTCAGATTGGATCGCCCTGCATATATCCTGTGGTCGCGTCGAATCCAATAATATTAATTTATAACCGCAAAATATACTTCCCACAACATTGAGCAAAGCAAGATTATGGCCCACAGGTACGATGAGGAGACAGACATCATTTGTATTCATCTCCCATCCTTTATGAAGATACTCTACATTGCAAAGATAATCATTATGGGTCCTTGGAATCCCCTTGGGTAAACCCGTAGTTCCACCTGATGGGATGATATGGGCGATATCGGTGGCTTCGGGCCTTTGTTGAGACAATTTCTCGTAATCCTCCTTGCTCAACTCGTTATTCATTAGATCTTCAAGGTGGGAAGTAAAGGCTACATTTCCCTTTTCTCCTCTTACGGAGATAATGTGTTGAAGTTGAGGATTCTTCTCCCTGACCTCTTTTACAAAGGAGGCGTAATCAATCTTTCGATATGCCTCTGGGACAATCCAGGCCTTTGCTTCGGTGAGCCGTGCAAGGTGGCTCACCTCTAACTGTTTATATCCAGAGATCAGGAGTACGGGGATTGCTCCGATCCTTTGAAGGGCAAAGTAGGAGCAGACAAATTCATACCAATTCGGAAGTTGTAAAAGAACGGTTTCCCCCCTTTTAATTCCTAAGTTTATCAGGCCGATACTAAGACTGTCCACTTTCTCTCGAAGCTCTCGATAGGTCAGCCTTATCCGGTCATCCACCAAAGCCTCTTTTTCTGGGAATACATCTGTGGTTTTCACAAAAACATCTCCAAGGGTTGTCCCTAACCACCATCGATACTCATTATACCTTTTTGCATCTTCCTCTTTATGTATTGGAAAATCAGCCCTATCCATTCTCTAATCGCTCCTTACTCATTGATATCTTTTCTTTTTATCACCCTTCTATAATCAGGACTCTTCTTTCAATGCACCAGGCCTTGCCATCTTTGGCAAAAAAGGTTTGGGTGCGTGGAGATACCCTTCTGGGTAGCGAACACATTTAACCTGCTCATATCTTGAGTCTGCCTCAAGACACCAGTTGCAGGCCACGCATCGCACAATATCTTTTTCTCTTCCCTCTTTGGCTTTTAGAGGCCAATCTGGATCTGCGAGAAGAGCTCGGCATAATCCGATCACATCAGCCTTTCCCTGCTCCAATATCTCTTCTGCATGTCGAGGTTCCCTTATCTTTCCAGCGGTTACCACAGGTGTCTCGAGTCCTGCTTCCCGGATGGCCTTTCTCACCCCCTCTGCCAGGTAGACATGGGTCCCATCAGGCCACCAATACCATGGGCTCATTCGATGTCCACTATAACCTGACATTGGATCTGGGGCATTGCCTTCTTCGGGCGGTTTTGCATCCTCAAATCGACTCCCTGCTGAGACACTGATATAATCCGCACCCAATTGAGCAAATCTTCGGGCGATGACCGTGCTTTGTAAGAGAGTATTCCCTTCAACAACAAAGTCCTCTCCATTGATTCTCACACCAACGGGATAATTTTCACCTACCAGTTTTCTGACTGCTTTATAGACTTCGATAGGAAGTCTCATCCTATTTTCAAGACTTCCTCCATATCCATCTTTCCTCTTATTCGAGCGTGAGAGGAAGGAGGCCAAGACATAGGCATGAGCCATATGAATCTCGATGAAATCGAAACCTGCCTCCAGGGCACGCCTTGCAGCGGCCACGTGATCATTGACGATGTTCGGGAGCTCCTCTGTTTTGAAATCCTCTATCCTTTGCCTCCACCCTGATCGAGAGATCTTTAAAAACTGCATGATCTGAATGCCAATCTTTACTTCAGGGTTGGCCTCACGCATCCCCCTTACCAACTCTTTAAGCCCAGGGACAAACCGGTCATCACTGATCCTAAGATTATACGAACTTCTTGAAGGAATGATCACCGCCGCCTCTACCACAATCGCCCCTGCTCCTCCCTCTGCCTCCCTCCGGTATCTCTTCTTCTGCTCCTCGGTTACCCACCCATCCTCTGTGGAAAGACCAGAGACCATTGAGGTTCTTTGAATTCGATTCGGAAATGTAACCCCTCTCATCGTAATCGGTGAAAATAGTCTTTTATACATCATGATCCTTTCTCCCTTCTTAATGTCTACATCTCAATTGTAATCGCTCCTAAAGTACAGACAGATACACATTGAGGGTCTCCCTCACAGAGGTCACAATGGTATGCAACTTCTTCGAAGACATTTAGACCCTCAAAGGG
>JBBIRM010000272.1:0-2374 GCA_037441765.1 Deltaproteobacteria bacterium
TCCAGTTTTTAGGGAAACCTATTTTCCATGATCACTTTCAGGAGAAGAACCAAATAGGTTTTTAATCCACCCTTATCTTCTTTTCCCGGTCTTAACTCCCCACCCTGACCCTCTCCCAAGGATTGTGGAGAGGGGGATCGAAAATAGCAAGGCTTTCTTATTGGATAAAGAGAGGACCCTTGATTGTAAAAGAATGTATTTTTGAAAAATTTGATAGAGGCTTGGGCAATTCACCAAAGAGATTTTTAATAGGGTTTATTGCCAAATGATCGAACTTCTCTTTGAGTGGTCAGCAGACCTGTTTTGTCCCACAGGCTAACACCTGACTCTTTTTGCTCCCGCTACGATAAACCGTGATGCCTTTACAACGCTCTTTATAGGCCAGAAGAAAGGCCTTTTTTATATCATCCTGGGTGGCATCCCTTGGAAAATTGATCGTCTTAGAGACAGCATTATCTGTATATTCCTGGAATGCTGCTTGCATTTTAATATGCCCCTCGGGTGGGATTTCAAAGGTGGTGACAAAAAGATCTTTGATCTCCTTTGGAACCTGATTTAATTCCTGAAGAGTTGCACCTTCAGCAAGGGATTGAAGAATTTCAGGAGTTATAAATCTCATCTCCTCTCCATATTCCAAAAAAAGGGGGTCAATGATCTGAATCTCCAACTCCTCAAGCGCCCTCCGAGTATAGTGAATGGCAAAGAGAGGTTCAATGCCACTTGAACAGTTTGCGAGCAAACTGAGAGTCCCTGTGGGGGCAATCGAAGTAAGGGTAGCATTTCTTAACCTCATCCCCCCAGGTTGATCATAAATGGATCCTTTGAAGTTTGGAAAGACCCCCTTCACCTCAGCCAACTCCATTGACTTCTCCCGGGCTTGGGATTGAATAAAGCTCATCACCCCTTTTGCCACTTCTACTGCTTTTCTGGAAGGATAAGGGATCCCTAAACGGATTAGAAAATGAGCCAATCCCATCACCCCAAGACCTATCTTTCGGTTTCCTTTTGTCATCCGAGCTATCTCGGGAAGCGGATATTGATTCACATCGATCACATTGTCCAGAAAATGCACTGCATATCGGACTGTATTCCGAATTTTTTCAAAGTCTACTTCCCAACCTCTTTCTTTTTTCCTAACCATCTTAGAAAGATTGATCGATCCCAATACGCAGGCTTCATATGGAAGAAGGGGAACTTCTCCACAGGGATTGGTGCTTTCAATCTCACCTAATTGTGGGGTGGGGTTTGCATCGTTTATCCTGTCTAAAAAGAGTATCCCAGGATCTCCAGTCTCCCATGCCCCCTTGACCAGCGCATCCATCACCTCTCTTGCCCTTAGCCTCCTGACCTCTTTCTTTGTCCTCGGGTTGATCAATCCGTAATCTTCATCCTTTTCATAAGATTCCATAAATGCTCTTGTAATTCCTACAGAGAGGTTGAAGTTTTCCATTTCATTGGGTTGCTGTTTGAGGCTAATAAATTCCATGATATCTGGATGATCAATCCTCAACACCCCCATGTTGGCCCCTCTTCGTGTTCCGCCTTGTTTTATCACCTCAGTGGCCATGTTGAAGACCTTCATAAAGGAGACTGGGCCACTTGCCATACCACCTGTGGATTGAACCATATCGTCTTTTGGTCTTAATTGGCTGAATGAAAATCCTGTCCCTCCTCCACTTTGATGGATGAGAGCTGTCTGTTTGACCGTCTCAAAGATGGATTCAAGCGAATCTTCGATTGGGAGGACAAAACAGGCGCTTAATTGCTGGAGTTCCCTTCCTGCATTCATCAGACAAGGAGAATTAGGAAGAAAATCAAAGGAGGCCATCATCCTGAAGAAGATCTCGGAAAGGGCCTCCTGTGTATTATAATTTTGATAGAGTGTTTCCGCTTCAGCAATATTTCGGGCTACACGCCAAAACATCTCCTCAGGAGATTCGATAACCCGACCCTGGGCATCTTTTCTCAGATACCTTCTTTCTAATATCTTGATGGCATGTGGAGTGAGATTTGGAATCACCATTTTTAATGCAATGGTAAAACCAATTAAACTTGCTCAAATGGTCTCAACACTCTTTACCTCTGGAACCTGCTGTTTCAACATCCTCTCAACTCCCATTTTCAATGTCATCTGAGACATTGGACAGCCTCCACAGGCTCCAGTCAGCCTGACTTTGACGATTCCATCCACAACATCGATCAGTTCAATATCCCCTCCGTCTGCCTGAAGGGCAGGCCTGATCTTTTCCAAAGCATTCTGCACGTTCTCTTTCATCCTTTTCACCCCCTCCCTTTGATCCAATCGAAACCATCCATCTCTCTAATTTCACAATAACCTTCTAAAAGAGGTTTGTCAATAAAAAGGTCTTTCTTG
>JBBIRM010000273.1:0-2348 GCA_037441765.1 Deltaproteobacteria bacterium
TTGGGGGAGGAAGGCCGAATCGTCTTTATTGCACCTAAGTCCCATCAAAGGCTTGATCGTTTAAGCAGCCTTGGGATCGTTCCTGGTAGTAACCTACGGATGCATCAGAAGAACCCATCCTATGTATTGCAGATTGGAGAGACGACGCTGGCTCTTGATCGGGAAATTGTCAAGGATATCTATGTGAAGAAGGTTTAAGATAGCGCTTTCAATTTTTAGTCTTCAGTGATCACTGCCCAATGATCATTGAAGGATTAATTCTCACCCTTTTTGTCTGTGGACTCCCCCCGACGTCGTTCCATCTCCTCCTGGATCAATGCCCCAAGGCTATTGATGGATGGGCTCTGGGAGGATAGGTATTTGTCAACCTCTGCCTTATCCAACTTCTCTTTTAACCCTTTTATGCTGAGACCAATCTTTCTCTCATGGGGATCTATGTTGAGAATGACCGCTGATACAGTATCCCCAATCTTGAGGACATCCGACGGTTTATCTATCTTCTCCTTGCTGATCTCAGAGACATGGACCAATCCCTCAATACCTTCCTCCAATTCGACAAAGGCACCAAAATCGGTCAAATTGGTTACTTTCCCTGTTACCGTCTCCCCTCGTCGATATCGCCTTCCGATTTCTTTCCATGGATCGGGAGTCAACTGTTTAATTCCAAGGGAAAACCTTTCATTTTGGGGATCGATGTTTAATACAACAGCCTCAACCTCTTGCCCCTTTTTATAAATCTCACCTGGATGTTTAATCTTCTTTGTCCATGACATTTCAGAGACATGGACAAGCCCATCTACCCCTTCATCAAATCCAATGAAGATACCGAAGTCTGTGATGGTCTTTACCTTGCCAACCACCCTTGTTCCAACAGGATATCTCTCTTCTATGAGAGTCCAGGGGTTGGGTTCGATCTGTTTCATCCCCAGGGCAATTCTCCGTTTGACAGGATCACAATCCAGAACCATTACCTCCACCACATCTCCAATCTTTACGACCTTAGATGGATGTCTCAATTTCTTACTCCAGGTCAATTCAGAGATGTGGACAAGTCCTTCCACACCCTCCTCCAGTTCAACAAAGACACCGTAATCTGTGGTATTGACCACTTTCCCTTTAATTCGAGTACCTACAGGATACTTCTCTCCAACCGAATCCCATGGATCAGGAAGAACCTGTTTTAATCCCAATGAGACCTTCTCTTTCTCCTGGTCGAAGTGAAGGACCTTAACTTTGATACTGTCCCCAACAGAGAGCTTTTCTGAAGGATGTCCAATCCTTCCCCAAGAGATATCGGTGATGTGAAGAAGGCCATCCATCCCACCCAAATCGATGAAGGCCCCATAATCTGTGATGTTTTTTACAGTCCCTTCGACGATATCCCCTTCTTTGAGATGTTTAAGGATCTCCTCCTTCAGATGTTTCCGCTCTTCTTCGAGGATGATTCTTCGGGAAAGGACAATATTGTTTCTTTTCCGATTGAACTTAATCACTTTAAATTTCAACCGTTTTCCAATTAAACTATCTAAGTTTCGAACAGGCTTCAAATCAATTTGAGACCCTGGGAGAAAGGCTGTAATCCCGCCAATATCCACAGATAGCCCTCCCTTGACCTTTGATACAACCTCACCCTCGATGACCTCACCTTCCTTGCAGGATCGGCTGACATCCCTCCAGATTTTTATTTTATCTGCCTTCTCTTTTGAAAGGATGAGCAATCCTTCCTCGGTATCCTTTCTCTCCAATAAAACATCTATTCGGTCTCCGATCTTCATATCGACCTTTTTATCTCTTTTTAAAAATTCTTGCATTGGAATCTGGCCTTCAGATTTGTATCCCACATCAACTGTTACATGGTCAGGCGTGATGTCCACGACTATTCCCTTCAGGATTTGACCCTCCTCCAAGGTCTTCATGCTTTCTTCATAAAGTCTTTTAAAATCTTCTGTCTCTTCAGGAGGATAAACTTTTTGTAACTCTCTCTTCTCCCCTTCCTCTGGAGGGGTTTGGGCCATGCTCCCTCCGGAAGTTGCTTCGTCCTTCATCATTCAATAAAACCCCCTTTGTCAATGATTAAACTTTTATACCACACCCTTCTTTAAATTACAAATCTTTTCAACTACCTTCCAGGGCTACGGCAAGTTTCCCCAAATAGATTAGAAATTAGGCTTTTAAGGAGGGACTGGCTTTTTGATCCATTCTATGTTATCCTTATTTCTGTGAGGGGAAATCTTGAGCTTCGTCTTATAAGAGAGGATGAGATAGAGCTATGGGAGTCCTATATGAGGGAATTTGTAGTGCGACCCATTTTTCAAGACATTTTTTAAGGTTTTGAAGTGGAGGATTAT
>JBBIRM010000274.1:0-2335 GCA_037441765.1 Deltaproteobacteria bacterium
CAAATCAAAGTACTCCTAACTTTTTGATCTCAATGATAACCCTCCTTATTTAAGCCTTACGAATCGCGCACAAGAGCGATTTCATGTCTGGATATCCCATAATGGGTTCTCGGCATTCTGTGTCGGTCAATAGATTGGCATTCGACTCCCCAGGCCATCCATGGGGAACAAGAACTACTCCCTCTGAAACCCTCTCATCGACATGTGCCTTCATCCGGGCAACCCCTCTATTGGTTTCAATAAAAATTTCATCTCCTTCCTTAATTCCATATTGTAGAGCAGTTTTTGGCCCTAATTCAGCCCTTGGTTCGGGACTCTTTTGCTTTAAAGAGTCTACCTTTCTAAACTGTGCATGAGTATAGTAGAGGTTTCTATTCCCTGTTGAAAGGATCAATGGATATCTTTTTAACAACTCTGGAGAACTGACAGGGCTTCTACGGGGTTCAAGATAAGTTGGCAGGGGATCGAAACCGACATTCTTTAAAGCCTCACTATAAATCTCTATCTTCCCTGAAGGGGTGCTGAATTTCGCATCTTTCATTCCATACTGTTTCTCTTGATAGAAGGCACCTTCAGGCTTTTCCTCCAACAATTGTTTAAAAGTCAATCCTGTGGGCCCAAGTTCGAAGGCAACCAATTCCTCCTCTGACTTCCACGGGAATTTGTCTCCAATCCCCAATCTCTTTGCAAGTTCTGTAAAAAATTTCCATTCAGACCAGCTCTCATAAAGAGGTTCGATCGCCTTCTTTCTCAACATTAGATAGGGAAGGCAGTGGCAGACATTATAGGTATAGGCTAATCCCCATTTTTCCAGATGGGAACAAGCAGGAAGCACGTAGTGGGCAAGTTCCCCTGTCTCGGTCATGAAGAGGTCATGGACCACAAGCAATTCCAACTTTTTAAAGGCTTCTTTAAAGGCATTAGAATCTGGCATGGAGAGGATTGGATTTCCTCCAATGACAAAAAAGGCCTTTATCCTTTCAGGTACATTTTCAGGAACACAGGTCACCACACCGTAAGGACTCTTTCTTCCCCATACCTCATAAAAGAGCGGATACTGGTCTGCACCCAGAGGTCTTCCTTCTACTGCCATTCCTACATCACCCAGTTTTAATCGCGGGCTGATCGTCCAGGCCCCAGGGATATTAATATTCCCAGTGATGACCTGGAGAATAGAAAAGATTCGACTATTCTGTGTACCATTTGCTGTTTGGTCCTGAGTGTTGGTTCCCTGGTAGATACCCGCCCCTTTCGTTTTTGCAAAAAGTCGGGCAAGTCTTCTTATCTCTTGAGCAGGAACCCAGGTGATCTTCTCTGCCCATTCTGGAGTAAAAGGTTGAATATGACTGACCAATCGATCAAATCCATAGGTATACTTCTCAACAAATTCTGCATCATAAAGTTTCTCATTGATGATCACATGGATCATTGCCAGACCCAATGCCCCATCGGTTCCTGGCCTAATCCTCAAATACATCTCTGCCCGATCAGCCAGCGGAATCCTTTTGGGATCAATGACAACTACCTTTGCCCCCTTCTTCAAATTCTCTTCAATTGCCAACTTCAGAGGGAAGTCCGATTCATCAGGGTTATGCCCCCAGAGGACGTAGAGATTTGAATCCAGTTCCTCGGTTGGATATTTCCCAAAAGTAATCTGCCTCGTCCGAATCCTCATTCGATAACAGATGCTTTCTACCGAGAAAAAGTTTGGAGAACCAAAGGCTGCCTTAAACCTCTGCGTGAGCCCAACCATCTCAAGGTTTTCTACTCCTATGGACCCGCTAAAGACCCCCAATACCTCCGGGCCATATTCTTTCTTAAGCCATAAGAGTTTTTCAGCAATCTCCGTGAGGGCTTGATCCCAGGTAATTCTTTCAAATCTACTATCAACCCTTTTCATTGGATATTTGAGCCTATCTGGGTGATAGATATTCTCAAGGGCTGCTTCACCTTTGGGGCAGAGTTTACCTTTGTTTAAAGGATGAGATTCCAACCCTTCAATTTTTACAGCAACCCCATCCTCAACCGTGACTTTTGTTCCACAACTATGATAACAGAGCGTGCAATCCGTCAATACCACCTTAACCTCTTTGGCCATAATCTTACTCTACCTCCTCTTTAAGAGTTTTTAAAATTACTATCCAGTATCATTTTCAAATCTTCCCTATTTTTCGCCTGATATCCTCCCGTAAAAACTTCTTATCATGCTTTCCAGCCTGAGTCAAAGGGATGTCCTCAACAAACTCAAATCTCTCTGGAATCAAAAGTTTTGAAGCTCCTTGACTCTCCATAAACTCCTTTATCTTTTCTGGGTCAAGTTTCACACCTGAAGCAG
>JBBIRM010000275.1:0-2301 GCA_037441765.1 Deltaproteobacteria bacterium
GACGGAATCGAGTGGAGGGATGAAATGGGAATCCTTATTGTCACCGCGGGGTTAATCTATAGGGATGGAAAGTTTCTTGTCACCCAGAGAAGGGAGGGCTCCTTTCACGGACTTCTCTGGGAATTCCCTGGAGGGAAGATGGAGGAGGGGGAAGAACCAGAGCAGGCCCTGCGAAGAGAGTTAAAAGAGGAATTGGGGATCAAGGTTAGGGTGGAAAGAATCTTTGATGTTGTCTTCTGCTCCGATCCAGCTCATCCCCTTCTTCTTTTGGCCTATTGGTGTCTCCTTGATAAAGGCCTTCCCAAACCAATTGGATGCAAGGATCTTCAATGGGTCAGCCTTGATGAACTTAAAGATCTTCCCATGCCTCCTGCAGATCAATCCCTTCGCGATCGCCTCTGCCAGGAAAAAAGGAACTCGTCCCTCGCATAAAAATGGAAGGGTTTTGACAATTCTTAAATTTGAAGTAAAATAGTCAGGGATGGGCCATGGTTGAGAAGGATCGTGTTCAGAGATATGCCCAGAGTTTAGAAAGGACCATTCAGAACAATTATCATTTTCTGAAGGAAGTAATTGAAGACTTTCAAGAAAAATGTCTGATGGTCAGGCCTGAAAGAAATGTTCCCCCTGGAATCATCAACGACATTCGTGAACTCTATAAGGAGATTCGGAACCGCTTGACAGAGATCAAGGCAATTGAGCAGCTTCTCCTTGGGAAATACCGGCACTACTATCATCGTGACCCATTGCGAGATAAGGAGATCATGGAGATTGGCTTTGCTGTAAAAAACTGCTATTCCAAATTCGAATATACCCTGAGAGAGATCGAGGCAAAAAAAAGATTGAAGGAGGAAGGCTATCCCCTTCCAGCGGGATCCCTTCAGGCGGAGGTCTCACAGTGGTTCCGCTCCAAAGAGCATCAAGTCACCCTCTTGAGGAATCTTCGAATAATTAAAGAGTTGGACTACGGAGTTTCATCAAATTCAGAGGGCGAGGAGAGAAGGGAGGTCCTTCGCGACAGCCTTCGAAGCCTCACCTTCTTCATCATATCCGGTGAGGCAAAACAACTCGATCAACTTCAATCCCACCTCCGATTACGTGAACATGATATCCTTGAACGGTTTGGGGAAAATGAACTTCGTGGAGTTTTGACCCATCTGAGAGAGATTCACCCCTCCGAGGTTGAAAAGGCCTTTAAACACTTGATGGAGGACAAAAGGTTTATTAACCTCAAAATCCTCCTCCTTCCTGTTTACTCCCAAAAAGATTTAGAGGGCGATATCCTGACAAGACTCAAAAAGACTCTTGAGGAGATGAGGGTAGGAGAACTCAGGACAATTTCTATTTGACACGCTTTTACGAAGTCGTTATATAAGAATATAAATTTAATTTAAAATTACTCTTCAACCAACGCCTGGCCATGATCCTTACAAATGGAACAGCATATTAAAGATTTTTACTTTTTTAGCGATTTTTTAAACCGAAAGGTTTACTTCCCATCCGGTCAGAAGATGGGCAGGATCTCTGATTTGGTCGCCATCAGAGAGGAACCATACCCAACGGTTATTGGTATGGTGGTTCGTAGTAAAGGGAAAAAGTTATATCTTCCCTGGGAGAAGATCGGCCAGATCGAACCTCGAATCCTCCTAAAGGAAGAACAACTCTCTGGTCTTCCCTCTACCCCTCCTCACATTGAGAGCGTCTTTCTTCGAGAGGAAGTGATGGATAAACAGATCGTTGATACATTTGGGGCAAAGGTGGTCAGGGTCAACGACCTTCACTTCCTCCGGGTGGACTCTCATTTAAGGTTAGTCCATGTTGATGTAGGATTTCGCGGATTGATGAGGAGGGTCGGTTGGGAGAGGCTGGTCGATCGACTCCTTCAATGGCTTTTCTCCTATGTTCTCCCCAATCAGTTTATCTCCTGGAAGTACGTTCAACTCCTTTCAGGTTCAGATCTTCTCCATCTTAGCGTATCTCAAAAGAAACTCTCCCATCTTCACCCTGCCGATTTAGCCGACATCATGGAAGACCTCAGCAGCCGGGAGCGATCGGCCATCTTTCATGCCTTAGATACAGAGACTGCTGCAGAGGCACTTGAGGAGATCGACCCTAAGATTCAGAAATCACTGATCGAAGAGATTCCTGTTGAAAAGGCCTCGGATATTGTTGAGGAGATGTCTCCCAGTGAGGCAGCCGATCTTCTGGCCGATCTCCCTAAAGAGAGGGCCAACGAGATCCTTGAGGGAATGAAGAAGGAAAAGGCTGAGGATCTTCGAAAACTCCTCATCCACTCCGAAG
>JBBIRM010000276.1:0-2298 GCA_037441765.1 Deltaproteobacteria bacterium
GATGGAATCTATGGCGGATTTAAAAAGAAAAAAACCCTTTTACGGAATTTCTGCCTGAAAAGTCCCTTGAAAGGCTGAGGAAGTAGATTTCCAAACCCTTCGAATGCGGGCTTTTGAGGTCTCAAATTTATTAGTTGAAAATGAGAAGAATTTTTATTAAAATGAAATTGAAATTCAATTTCATAAAATGAAAACCGATCTCTTTAAAACCTGGATCTCAAAAAAAGGGCTTAAGGCTACCCGACAGCGGGAAGAGATTCTGAAGATCTTTCTCCACTCCACAGGTCACAAAAATCTTGGCCAAATTTACTCCCTGGTCTCCAAGATCAACCCCAAAATTGGCTATACCACTGTTTATAGAACCCTTAGGCTCCTCACACAGCTTGGTTTAGCTTCCAAACGAAAGTTTGCCGATGGGGAGACTCGATACGAACCTTCCTACGAAGGTTCTCATCACGATCACTTAATTTGCCTCGACTGCGGGGGGATTATTGAATTTGAAGACCCCACGCTCGAAGCGCTCCAGAGGGAGATTGCGCGACGCCACCGTTTTAAGGTCTCTCATCACCGGATGGAACTCTATGGTCAATGTGAGAGATGTTACTTAAAAAAAGGAAAGACTAAGAAAAAGGATTAGAGAGGATGGACCCCCTCAACAAAGCGGAGAAAAAACTGGCCGACTCCTCAAGGGAAAAAGTAATTCTTATTGGGAATCCAAATGTAGGGAAGTCGGTCATATTCAATTATCTCACAGGTAAATATGTGACCGTTTCTAATTATCCCGGGACAACCGTGGAGGTTTCCACAGGAACCCTCTCTGCAAAAGGCAAAAGGTTTCCGATCTTAGATACTCCAGGTGTAAACTCCCTCATTCCCATGTCAGAGGATGAAAAGGTAACCCGGGATATCCTTCTCAAAGAGTCCAAAAGTTTTCTCATTCAGGTCGTGGATACAAAAAACATTCGTCGGGGGCTTCTAATATCTCTTCAACTTCTGGAAATGGGGCTTCCCTTCCTTCTCCTCTTAAACATGTGGGATGAGGCAAAGAGTAGAGGTATAGTCATTGACCTCCAGGCCCTATCAACTCTTTTAGGAGTTCCTGTATTAAAAACTGTGGCAACAAGGCGCAAAGGTTTAGATAAGATCAAAGAGCACCTGTGGGCTCAAACGTCTTTATCCCAATCTATCCCTTACCCAGAGGTTATTGAAGATGGGGTCTCAAAAATCTCTCTGCTCATTCCCGAAGCACCTATTTCGAAACGCTCCTTAGCGCTGATGCTCCTTTCTGGAGATGAGAGCCTCGTGGATTGGCTACACCACCATCTTTCAGAAAGCGATATCCAGCAGATTGAAAAAATCAGGCAGGAGATCCAAACCCATCTGGTCGAGCCGATTGGTTATCTTATCAATCAAGCAAGGCTTAGAAAGGTTGACGAACTCTTATCCAAGGTAATGGGGGTACATGGAGTCGTTCCAAATTCAATAGCCCCATTCTTAGGAAACCTTTCCATCCATCCGTTCTGGGGAATTCCCATCCTTCTCCTCATCCTCTACCTGACCTACCTATTTGTGGGAGTATTCGGTGCTCAGACAGCGGTCGATTTTTTGGAGGAAACCCTCTTCGGGAAATGGCTCCTGCCTCCATTAGTTCAGTTCATCAAAGATCTCATCCCTATCCCTTTCGCTCAGGAATTTTTCATAGGCCCTTACGGGATCATTACGATGGCGCTCACCTATGCGATTGCTATCGTTTTGCCCATCGTGGGCTGTTTCTTCCTGATCTTTGGACTGATGGAGGATTCAGGATATCTACCCAGGCTGGCGGTGATGACCCACAAGATCTTTAGGAAGATGGGGCTTAGTGGCAAGGCGGTCCTGCCCATGGTTTTGGGTCTGGGATGTGGTACGATGGCAACCATGACTACCCGGATTCTTGAAACAGAAAAGGATCGAACCCTTGTCACTCTCTTACTTGCCCTCGGAGTACCCTGCTCTGCTCAACTGGGTGTCATTCTGGGAATGTTTGCCAATCTCCCAACCCTCTACTTCATTCTTTGGATTATTATCATCCTGGGGATTTTAATGCTAGTTGGATACTTGTCTTCATTGGTCCTGCCAGGTGAGAGTTCTGATTTTATCTTAGAAATACCCCCTCTAAGGATCCCCATGATTTCCAATCTGATAGTTAAAACCCTTACTCGAATAGAATGGTATCTGCGGGAGGCTGTTCCATTATTCATTTTGGGGACAATCCTCCTCTTTATTCTTCACAAAACTAAAGCGTTAATCTTCTTGGAT
>JBBIRM010000277.1:0-2264 GCA_037441765.1 Deltaproteobacteria bacterium
ATTGTGTTGATGTCAATTTTGAGGCCTCTGTAGGCGGAGGAATCCCACTCATTCGCTCAATCAAAGAAGGTTTAGTTGCCAATCGAATTCTTTCCATCGTTGGAATTCTTAATGGGACTTCTAACTACATCCTATCCAAGATGACCGATGAAGGAAGGGATTTTAAAGAGGTATTAAGAGAAGCGCAGGAAAAAGGTTATGCAGAGGCTGACCCAACCTTTGACATCGAGGGGATTGACGCAGCACACAAATTAGCCATTCTCATCCGGCTCGCCTTCGGGACATCGATTAAGTTTAAAGAGATCTTCACTGGAGGAATTTCAGGGATCACTCCTCTGGATATTCAATTTAGCAGGGAGTTTGGATATCGGATTAAACTTCTGGCAATTGCAAAACTCGACCGGGGAAGGATCGAGGCAAGGGTCCATCCCACAATGATTCCAGAGAGTCACCTCCTTTCCACAGTCGAAGGGGTTTTTAATGCAATCTATATCAAAGGAGATGCCATAGGGCCAACGCTCTTCTATGGCCAAGGAGCAGGACAGATGCCCACCGGTAGTGCAGTGGTGAGCGACCTCGTTGAATTGGGGAGAAATATCCTCACACAAGCGGTGGGACATCGCGTTCCTGCACTCTCGTTTCAGGATTCTGCCATTGAGAAAATTCCATTAAAGAGAATGGAGGAGGTGGTTCTGCCCTATTATATGAGGTTCTCCGCTCTGGATAGACCAGGGGTTTTATCCAAGATTTCCGGAATCTTAGGAAAGAATGAGATCAGTATCTCTGCAGTTATTCAGAAAGGGAGGCATGTAAACGGTGCAGTTCCCATTGTGATGATGACCCATGAGGCCAAAGAGGCGAATGTCCATAAGGCACTTAAAGAGATCGATCGACTTGGTGTGATATTAGGGAAGACCATGTTTATACGAGTAGAGAATGAATTAGAGTAATTGTTGAATGTGGAGTTAGGATTGCGAAAAGGAGATCTTGAGTTAGAAATAGAGTAGAGAGCGATGTGGCGGGGTGTGATTCGAGAATATCGGGATTTTTTACCAGTTCAGAAGGAAGAAAGTATCGTCACCCTTCTCGAGGGGAATACTCCTCTAATCCCTTCCAATAGAATTAATAAGGAGAAGGCCCAAAAAATCGAACTCTACTTTAAGTATGAAGGGTTAAACCCAACCGGTTCTTTTAAAGACAGGGGGATGACGGTGGCTGTGTCCATGGCTAAGGAGATGGGCTCAAAAGCGGTCATTTGTGCTTCAACGGGGAACACCTCTGCCTCAGCAGCTGCCTATGCAGCAAGGGCAGGGATGAATTGCTATGTCCTTATTCCCGAGGGAAAGATCGCCCTTGGAAAACTTTCTCAGGCCATGGTTCATGGAGCAAAGGTCATTCAGATTGAAGGGAACTTCGATGAGGCGCTTCAGATCGTAAAGGAGATATCAGAGACGGAGCCGATTACACTGGTCAATTCCCTTAACCCCTATCGGATTGAGGGACAAAAGACAGCCTCTTTTGAGATCATTGACCATCTGGGAGGTGTTCCTACTTATCATGCTTTACCCGTAGGCAACGCTGGTAATATCACAGCATATTGGAAGGGATATAAGGAATATTGGGAGAAGGGTAGGACAGAAAGGCTTCCAAAGATGTTAGGTTTTCAGGCAGAGGGAGCAGCTCCCATTGTAAGAGGGAAGGTTGTAAAAAGGCCTGAGACCATTGCTACAGCAATTCGGATTGGAAACCCTGCCAGCTGGAAACAGGCAGAGGCAGCGAGGGACGAATCCGGAGGATTGATTGATATGGTAAGCGATGAAGAGATCTTAGAGGCATACAGAATGCTTGCCGAGATGGAGGGGATCTTCTGTGAACCTGCATCTGCTTCCTCATTGGCGGGTGTGCTTAAACTCTACCGAAAGGGTTTTTTTAAGAGCGGGGATGTGGTTGTATTGACCATTACTGGCCATGGTCTTAAAGATCCTGATATCGCTATCCGCATCTGCCAGAAACCTGTCTCCATTTCTCCAAAGAAGGAGGAGGTTTTAAAATATATAAGACCTTAAATCCCTCCCCCTAATCCATTCAACCCATTTTTCTTTTTTAACTAATCCCTCACTTAAGGGGGGAATTATATGAATCGGGCAGGGATATCTTCAAAAATCTTATATAGCGGGTCGGTTAATAGAATATCTTATGAAAGAGATTTCATCTAAGGAGATGGTAGCCTTTTCAATACTCAAGGGATTCTGTAGTCAGAAAGC
>JBBIRM010000278.1:0-3312 GCA_037441765.1 Deltaproteobacteria bacterium
AAAATCGTGGAGATGCACAACGGCTCCATACAAGTGGTCAAGAAAAAGGGGCGGGGAACGACGTTGGAGATCCGGATTCCCTGCGAGGAGGAGAAATGAAATCTGTGCTCATCATCGACGACGCCCCTTTGATCCGAAAGACGCTATCATCTCACCTCTCGAGACAGGGGTTCGATATCCACCAGGCTGAGGGCGGTGAGGAGGGGATTAGAGAATTCAAGGAATTTTCTCCCGAGTTCGTCCTGCTGGATGTCCGCCTGCCCGATATGGATGGGCTCGAGGTTCTCCGTCAAATCAAAGAGCTGAGCAAGAAGAGCTACGTAATCGTCATGACCGCCTACGACGATATGAGGACGACTGTCGATGCCATCAAGCTTGGCGCCTTCGAGTACCTCGTCAAGCCGCTCAATTTTATCGACCTTGATTTGACCGTCCAGAAGGCCCTCCAGGTTCATCACCTCGAGGAAAAGGTGAGCTATCTTGTCGGGGAGAAGCAGAAAGAATACAGGATGGATAACATCATCGGCCGTTCGCCGCAAATGCGGGAGGTCTTCAAGCTCATCGGCTCGGTCGCCAACACCCGGACGAGTGTTCTCATTCAAGGCGAGAGCGGTACCGGGAAAGAGCTTGTTGCCAAGGCGATCCATTACAACAGCCCCTACCGGGATGAACCCTTCATCGTTATCAATTGTTCGGCCATCTCGGATACCCTGCTCGAGAGCGAGCTCTTCGGACACGTCAAGGGCGCTTTCACGGACGCGGTATGCGAGACAAAGGGGAAATTCGAGATCGCTGGCAAGGGGACTTTGTTCTTGGACGAAATCGGCGATATTTCTCCCAACCTCCAATCGAAATTGCTCCGGGTCATTGAGACGCGGGATTTCATGAAAGTTGGTGGCGAAAAAATCCTCAAAACAGAAGCCCGGATCATCGCCGCCACGAACCACGACCTTAAAGCCTTGATCCGTGAGGGTAAGTTTCGGGAAGACCTTTATTATCGGCTCAAAGTCGTGGAAATTTTCCTGCCTCCGCTGCGAGAAAGGAAAGAGGACATTCCCGAGCTCGTGGCCTACCTACTGGAGAAGATCAACCGGGAGCTCCGCAAAAACGTCCGGAAAGTTCCCGACGAGGTAATGAACATCCTGATGAGCCTTCCCTGGAGGGGAAACGTGCGGGAGCTCGAAAACGCCCTGACGAGGGCCGTTATCCTGGCCAAGGGGGATGTGATTCTGGCCGAAAACCTCCCCGTCGAAGGGACCGAAAAGAAGCTCTTTCCCGCCGAGCTTGTCCCCCTCCGGGAGGTAGAAAAGAACTATATCCAGCACGTCCTCACCATCACGCAGGGGAGCAAGACGCGAGCCAGCCAAATTCTCCAGATCAGCCGACCGACGCTGGATAAGAAAATCAAGGAATACAACCTGAACCTTTTTTCCTCTTTGCCCAAATGATTGGCTTGGACGGCGCTTCCCGTGTGTAAATGATTTTTACCGGCCTGTAAAAAAACATGTCAGGGCTCTTTCTGGAGAATGGATTTTCTCAGGCTTCCTTTGCCTGAAAAGGTGTTTTTCCCGGGTTGGCATGAAATCTGCTCAGTTAGGGGGGAGAAGAGATGGATGGCCATGCCAGAGAAAAAAATTGTCGTTGTCGATGACGATGCGACGATTCGCCAAACGCTCTACCTCATCCTGAAGAAAAATTACCGTGTCTTCCTGGCCAAGGATTCCGAGGAAGCTCTGAGAAATTTTGGCCATGGCAAGTTCGACCTTCTCATTGCCGATTTCAAGCTGCCCCACCTCAACGGACTGGAGATGATTGGTCGTTTCCGTGAGCTCGGCTACAAGGGACAAGCGATCCTCATCTCGGCCCATCCGGATATGTTCACCATCGATGAGCTCACTCGTTATGCGGTGGGCCATTTTTTTGTCAAGCCCCTCGACCTTAAAGCTCTCTTGAGGTCGATCGAATATCTTCTCCGGGATGGCGAGTTTCCAGCCCGAACACCCTGAGATAGATAATCCCTGAGCAAAGGAAGATAAGAGGAGGCGGAATGCGTCTGGCTTGAAGCGAAGGCGCCGGACGTTGAAGATGGTAGCCACAACTTTCCCTTGTGTTAAAATTGGGGAATCGATGTAAAATACCGGTCCTACGTGAATGGTCTCTTGCTCCATGTTTAGCGATTCGGCCAGTGGATCCGGCCGCCAAAACAATGGGCGTCGGGGAGGCGGTAAGGAAAATGATGAAAGCGCGACCCGATTGCCTGGTTTGCTTTGAGCTCCAGGCAGAACGAACGGTCCGTATCCTGAATGTCGATGGACGAGAATCGGCGAAAATCCTCAGCCATGTCAGACGGTTCCTGTCCTCTGTTTCGCTTGAGGCTACCCCTCCGGAAATTGGAGCGCAGGTCCATCACCTCATTATTCAGCTGACCGGCGTTAAAGACCCTTACCGCGAAGTCAAACGCGCTTGCATTGAGCAAGCACTCAAAATTTATCCGGAGCTCAGAAGGTTGGTCCGAACGTCAGAGGATCGATTGCTAACTGCCATCAAGCTGGCCATCGCCGGGAATGTCATCGACTTCGGGGCCAATCGGGAATTTGAAGGAGGGATTGACCTTCGCTCTTTCCTCGACCAAGACCTCGTCATCAATGATTACCCAGCCCTCAGGCGTGCTCTCAGGCGAGCCCAGAATGTCCTCTTCCTGGCCGACAACGCCGGCGAATCTGTTTTTGACCGTCTCCTCATCAAGGAGCTGCGTCGGCCTGTTGCTTACGCCGTCAAAGGTGGGCCAATCATCAACGATGCCACCCGCGAGGATGCGGAGCGCTCGGGTATCCGCGGGATGGCCCAAATTGTTTCCTCAGGGAGCCGAATGCCGGGTACCCTGTTACGGGCCTGCACGGCCAGGTTCAAGCGGCTTTTTCAGTCAGCGGACCTTATCATCAGCAAGGGACAGGGAAATTACGAAACCCTCTGCGGCGAGTCCGCTCCTCTTTTCTTTCTTCTCCTCGCGTGGCGTGGGCTTCGGTCGGCCCTGCTCAAAGCCAAGTGCAATGTCATAGCCCGGCATCTTAACGTTGAGCCCGGGAGTCTCGTTTTACTGCAAAAAAGATAAGGCCACGAGGCAGGGCCTCCCTGGCCGCGATTTAAGTTCCAAGAGTGAAGGAGGCCTTGCCGGCCAGGGATATTTTTCGATGCGGAAAACGAGATAATCAGCGGCAAGGAGAGGGGAATTTCCGGGGCTTGCCTCCCGTATCCAAGTGGAAATCTTGGCCCAGATAAAACTGGCTTGGGCGGTCCGGGGAATTGATCTGG